>NZ_JBVVQD010000040.1:0-52661 GCF_055811755.1 Mesorhizobium sp. WSM4840 | reverse complement strand
GCCGGCGCGACAGACCTTCAAGCTCCTTGCGTTCCTCGGCGCTCAAGTCGATGGTTGCAGCAACTCGTCCCATGCATTGCATCTCCAATCGAATCAACGCAATAATCGCACGAATTACGCGATCATGACACTAGCAGCCTATCTGAAACAGGCCGTTAGCCGTAAGTAGATATCGGGGAAAATGGAGAATGGATGCGCAAAGTCCCGCAATGGGAATTTGATTTTTACGCGTTGTCGCTCCCGCGCGGCCACGACTTCGGTTCCGAACCGCCGGTCGCGGCCTGGGGCGGTTCGGACGGTCGCAGCTGCGGTATCGTCACACACGACGCTACCGCCGACGCGTTCAATACCCTTCTCATGCGACGGCGGGTGGACTCGGTCTGGACCGTCACTCGACAGGAAAGCGGCTTCGCAAATATCGACGCCGCGCGTGACGCTTTGGAGCCCTTTCTCGTTGAAGGTCAGCCGCCTGAGCCAATGCCGGCCGGAGCCATCCGCCGGCCGCCGCTGTTCGATCTGGCCGGACGACAGCCAAGCGAGGTGTTTCGATTGCTTGCCACAACGGCGCGTCGGCCTGCCGGGTGGGCGTTGAACCAGCTTTATCTCGCCATGCCGAAGCCTGACCGCAACTGGGCTAGTGACTGCCAGACTACCAATTTTCACACGCGCCTATGGGAAGCGCATCTTCTCGCGTCATTTCGGGAGCAAGGACTGCTTGTCGAACAGCCGTTTGAATCGCCGGATTTCTATATTGCGAATCGCTTGGGCGAGGAGGCCTGGGTCGAGGCCGTCACCGCTAATCCGCAGGTGCCATACAATCACGTTAACGCGCCCTTCGCGGATGTGCCCACCGAAAGAGAAGAGATATTCTTCGGCACGGCCGCACTACGATTCGCCAAAACCATCGGAAATAAGCTTGAACGACGATACGATCAGCTTCCTCATGTCATTGGAAAACCGTTCATGCTGGCAGTCGCGGATTTTCATGCATCCGGTTCGATGATGTGGAGCCGCGAAGGCTTGATTGGCTATTTGCAGGGCTCAGGCGCAACTGTGGCCGAGGTGGATGGTCGAAAACAAGCTGTGCCAATGCCGGCTGAGTACCTGCTCGGGCCAGCGCAGTTCCCGGCGGGGCTTTTCGCCAATGATCGCCACGGCGAATTATCGGCTGTCATCTCCTCTAATGCCTGCTCGATCTCCAAGCTCAATCGGGTCGCGATCTCCGGCGGCGGTGCGTCTGAGGGTTATCGCTACACAAGACTGGGACATTTCTTCGACCGAACGCCCGGCTCCCTGCGGGGCATACCGTTCTGCCTCGACGTCACTGGCGACGAGTATCGAGGGCTCTGGCCGCACGGCTATGAGCCGTGGACGGCGGAGATTGAGGTTTTTCATAATCCCTTCGCGCGCCATCCAGTCTCCTTCGATTTGCTGCCTGAAGCGCAACATTGGTTCGAAGAGAACGGTGAATGGTTATGCAGCTCGGTTTATGGGACGTCGATCTTATGGTCGCAAACTCTAATCACGAACGCGAATAGGCCGGCACCAACGCTGCAAGATCTAATAGGCGTGGATCTGCATTTCGAAGCCGACTAGACACGGGTCACGACATTCATCTTGCCACCAGTGTCACTTTCCTCAACGAGAAAGCCTGAGGTTCATGGGTAAGTTCCTTCTGCCGCTTAGTGAATACAACCGGATCTATCAGGTAACCCATGGCGTGCTTCAGGGCGTACCAGACGCGTCCGCCGAGAGGGCATGCCTCTTCTTTGCGGCCGTTGGCGGCTATGTTCTTAACCAGTGCTATAAAATCAGAACGGAGGTTATGGGGGGTGCATTCTGCCTTTGCGTGGGTGACGGTGGAGGCGAGGTTGCCACCTTCGGAAAATTGGAGAATGGGCAGTTAGCGTCCGGGCACGATGCATTCCACGTGTGGCTCCAGACCGACACTCATATTATCGATTTCATGGCTCCAATCTATCGAGAGGCATTTGCTGATTACCCGAAATCAGCGGACCTGCCGCGCAAGATGATGCAACGGCGCCTGGATGAAGAAGCCCCCAACCTCGATGCCTTGGCGCACACCGGCGACTTTCGTTATTATCCCGATCCGGCTCTGACGGACAAATTGCTCGACGGTTTTCTCGCCAAGCGGTTCAACGAGGATCTGATCAAAGTTGCGATGGCATGGTACGGGAAACGGCGCGCGAAACAGATGCCGACCTTTGCGATGCAAGACGAGAGAGGCCTTGTGACCCGGCTGTCACTTGCCGCGACGGTCGCCACCAGCTCTTGGTAATCGGCGCTGTGTCGGATCGGAGCATTGACCGTTATGTTGGTGTGCGTGACTGATCCCCCCGCTTGTCCACTGTCCCGGGACTGCGGACAAAGCTCGAAGGCCTCGAACTTATCGGCGTTTTCTCCACCAACTCTGACCAGCTCAATCGGTAAAGCTCCGCTATTGTGGGTAATCTTCGACACGGGTTGGACCCTCTCCGCGATCCTCCAGCTGGAGTAGACCGTTCGGCCTTGATGAGAGGGTCCGTTGAACCGCAAACGGCTCACCTAAGCTGATATTTGGTTCAGACTTCCATGCGGGTCACGACAGTGCCCCCTGGTCCGGCTGCCGCGACGACCGTCAGTCCGGTACCACCCGGGCCAGCAAGATAGAGTACGTGGCCGGCATCCGTCGGCTGAGCGACGGCTTGCGAGCCCACCGACGCCCCGTGCCAGTTAGACGTTCCCGGAACTCTTTCGATTCCGGCCACGGCAAGACCTGTAAGCAGTACCGCAACGGCGGCGCGGGCCGCTATGGACGCGGCCGGCTTGGGCGGTGGAGCGGCAACTTTCTCAATAACGCCAAGACTCAGCAAGGAACGGTAGGTCGGGAGCTCTCGTACTCGAACACGTTCACCGTCACAAGGACGGAGAAGCTCAGCGACGGCTTCGGCGACGACACTCGTGAGCCGTGCGTTATTCTGCGGAGTTCCATTGGAGGTCAGTCCGGCGGCGGCAGCACTCGCGATGGCCAGCGACAGAACCGCGTGGTTGTTGGTGATCCTGCGCTGCCAACCTGCTCCCGGGAGAAATTCCAGAAGTGTGCCGCTGAACTGCGCCAACTCCGTCTCCGACGGAAGCAGTGTCGCCGCCCATTGCAGCGTCAACGGATGACTGGTTTCATCTCGGGCGAGCTCCCAGCCATTTTCCTCGTTGAGAAGTGCAAGGTTGAAGAGCTGCTCTGAGCAGGCAGCCCGCATCGAAACCGCGCGGGCCGCGATCAAGGCGGCTGCACCCTCGGCAACTTGGTAGACACCAGAGCGGACGCCTTGCGCGAACTTTTCAAAGCGATCCAGCGATCGCTTGAAGGTCAGGACGCAGGATTGGCGTACCTCCTGCCGCGTGCGTCCGCCGAGACAGGCCATCGCGGAGTTCATGGCGTCCCATTGCAGATCCGCTTCCATGTACGCGGCCATGGCATAATTCCAGGCACTTCCAGCACTGGCAACTTCGACGAATTCATGAAGCAGCAAGAGGAACCCCTCAAGCATGATTGGGGCACCTCCGTTCGCGAGCTCTTCGCTCAGCCGTTCGTAGGTCTCGCGCCAGAACAGCTCGCGGACAATCGCTTCCCGCGGCAGGCCGAGGATCTCGGCCGAGATCGGGATCATTTGCAGACGAGTCTTGCTCTGTTGGTTGCTCTTGCCGGCGACGACACGGCCAATAGCCTTTTCGTCCAGCCGCAGATTGGAGGGGCTGGTGGCCGCCACGAGTTCCAGCATCCCGGCTTGTGTTCGGCCACATTTGCGGCCGATCGCGACTCCAATCACTTCGGTGTACAGACGTCTCGACACGATTACCTCCAGAGTTCAGGTTCACGCGAGATTTGGCATCAACTTTCCACGAGGAGCCATACCAAAATCGGAAACTTTGGGTGATGAGATCGCAATCCTCAGATCCGTCCCGAAAGCAAAAGGTATGTCCTCCACCATGAAGCGGCGCTGAACGAAATTGCGGCTAACGAATCGCATTTCGGGAGCCGCATCGTGAGCACACTTGACAAGCTTCGCCGCAATATCGCCAATTCTGTGTCCGTGATGTTCGGTCACAGATCAGCTCACTCCGCACCAATCAAAGCCAGCGCCAAACGGCGAATTTTCGTGATCGGAGGCGGTCCAGTAGGCCTCGCTTTTGCAACGTCGCTTCATGAGCTCGCCGGCGATCGCATGGAGATCACGATAGCGGATGGTAGATGGGCATTCGAAGGTCGCGGAATTCGCTGGAGAAGCGCTTCCGAGGGCGTCAATCGCCGTCAGCAAGTGGTGACAATCCAGTCTCTCGTGTTCAGTCGTCTCCCGGCAGCGGTCCGCTCGGCTATGTTCCCGGCCGGTGGCTATGGTGAGATTTGGCCGATCAGCCGAGAATCCCCCACCGGCCTTGGCTATCCAAGAAACGTCCGCATTCATGATCTCGAGGATCGCCTCCTCGAATTGGCCCGTTTACAACAGCTGCGTTTACTCCCCCAGCAGGTGAACGCGGCAGAGCTTTCTCTCGGCGAATGGGACCTCGTGGTGATAGCCGATGGCGCCAATTCTCGAACGCGAGAGCACTTTGCGGCGGCCTTCGGACAGGCTGACGCCACGCCTTATAGCCGACAGGGCGTCCAGGTTGTTGACACCGTACTCGGCTTGCGGGTTCGCTCTGGGATGTCGAGTGCTTCCACCGTTGTGATGACGATCGCTCAGCAGCGTTTCCTCTTCAATGGTCTACCTGACGGCAAGGGACTTCTATACATGCGCCTGACCGACGAGGAGGCAGCCGAGGTCCGTGGCCGCGTGCCAGGAGAGCACGAATTCCGGCCCTGCATGCAGTCGAATCCTTGCCAAGTAACCTGGCGCGCCAACTCCGCGAGCGGGGCCTTCGTATGCGCTAGGCGCGGATCCGAATTCGTACCTGCAAGAAATCCTGATTCCTTCCTGTGGCCGCGCGTGCTTGAGGGACTGAAGCTCTTCGGCATGCCGCAGGAGACGCTCGACGCGATCACCACTTTCCCGCTTGCCATGACCCGACGCGGCGCTTTTAGCGCTGAGATCACGCCGACCGGCACCGCCCATCGTGTCTTCGGAGCACTAATTGGCGACGCCGCAGGCGTAACGCATTTTTGGCCTGGTCGCGGGCTCAATCGTGGCCTCTCCTCGGCTTATGCATTAGCGGTCGTTGCAAGCTGTTTCGATCCCGCAGGCGATCTACGGAGCGCCGACTTCGCGGAATTCGAGGGTGTCATGGCGCAGCTCCAAAGTCGCCACCAAGATCGAGCTTGGCGAGCAATGGTGCAGATGCGCGCGGGCCATGTAGTGCCCGTAAAGACGATCATCGGGGAAGCGATCGCAGGGCCACGCGCCGGCCGCCAGAACCACCTGCGCGAGATGCAGATTCGTACCGCCAACCTTGCCGCAGGGCTGAAGGGCCGGCTTCCATCTCCTCCGGCACTCTCAGAACTCTTCGCCGCTTACGACCTGGTCGATGACGAAACGCTCGCCATCCTCGCGGCCACCGGTCCTTGGGAAACCGTCGGTTCCGGCGGCGCAGAGGTCGACGTCGACGCTATTTTGCGTGTCGAAAAGGCTCCCGGAGCCGACGATGTTCCTCAGGCGGGACCGCTGTTTCAGGTATCCTCGCCTATCTCATCGTCCGCCGTCTCTGTCGCGCCGAACAAAGATTGACCCTCGAAATCACCTGCTAGAAGCCTCTCTTTGCTAAGGAGGCCCGCATCCTCGAGCGCCTCGAAATCCGGAAGGTCGCGCAGAGTGTCGAGGCCGAACTCCAGCAGGAATTCTTTCGTCGTGACATAAGTGTAGGGTGCACCGGGCGTCGGGCTGCGCGGCCCGGAGGCGATCAAGTTTGCGCCGCGTAAATGGCCAATCAGGTCACGCGAAACCTCCTTTCCAAAAAATGACGACAGTTCTCCACGCGTGATGGGCTGGAAGTAAGCGATGCACATCAGCACCAACACTTCGGGCTGCGACAGGTCGGACGGCTTTTCACTGCTGCCTACAGCGGCGCGTATGGCGTCGGCATAGACCGGCCGGGTCAAATGTTTCCAGCCGCCGGCGACGGAAACCAGATCATAGGGTCGACCGCGCAGCTCTTCGCGAATATCGTCGATCAGAAGCTCGATGGCGCAGCCTTTGCCGACGACGCGCGCCAGCGCCTCGCGACCGACCGGTTCACTGGCTGCGAAGATCGTCGCCTCGACGCGATGCATCCATTCGCGCCAGCGCGCCTCAGGCGGCAGATGGTCTAATTCGCGGTCGAACAGTGCATCCCCGGCTGGCTGGCCCCGTCGTTTACGCGCTGCCTCTGCCATGATCGTCACAGCCCGTAGATGCGGAACGCGGGACGGCCGGACAGCTCGCGGACGGCGCCGAGCTCGACCAGCCGGTCGACCAGGCGGCGCAGGCCGCGTCGCTCATTCCGGCGATCTTTTCCGAGGCAACGATCGCGTCGTCGGACAGGAGCTTTTCGACAACAGCATCCGCCGCCTTGGCCCTGAGTTTCGGCGCAACGGCAAGCAGGCGGCCCGCGCGGCGCTCAAGCTCGGCGGAAAGATCAATGGCGCGCAGCGCAGCGCGCGCCTGCGCGGCCAAAAGGCTTTTGGCCCGATCGGATTCCGTTTCGGCACCCGCAGCCAGAGCGGCAGTCACTGGTCGACGCGGCCGGCCGGTACCCACAGCTAAGGCCTCCTCGCCGCCCAGCAAAGGGATTGCATGCGTCCAGCCCAGCCGCTGCGCGAGCAAGGCATCGGCAAGCCAGGCTGCGAGGACGCGCCCGAAGCCATAACGCTCCGCGGCCGCGAAGGCCCCGACCAGCGTTTCGACCGTTCCGGTGTTGGCGGCAAGCTGTCTGAGATCATCCGCTAGTTCGCCGACTGCGTCGTGGTCGCGGCGGAGACCGAGGTCATCCAGCACCGCGCCGATGCTCGCCTCGGTCAGCAGTTTCTCGGCAGGCGTGCCGGCCAGCCGGCGCCAGGCAAGCAGCATCGATCCGGCCGGGCCGACAGACAAAAAATCGCCCGGGCGTGTGAGCAGCACGGCGTCGCGCAGTGCCCTTACATCCTCGACGCGGCCGGCCTGCTTCGCCGTTGCCGCGGCCGCTGAAAGCGCCAAGCGCTGCCGCCAGGCGCCGGCCCAACGCTCCTGCCGACGGACCGCCGCATCGAGCGCGCCGATGGCGGCGCCGGCGGTGAGCGCCACATCGTCAACATCTTTTCCAGCAAGGCTTTGCGCATCCGGGATGGCCCGGCGCAGCCAGGCCGGCACCGTTGCCGTCGGCGCAGGCGAAGGGGCACCGGCAAGCGAGGCGAGGTTGCGTTGGGAGGGCCTGGGACGCAGAATCATCGAAAACACGATGAATCATGGCGGCGCTTTTGGCAACGGAAATAGGCAAAAAGCGCTGTACCTGTCGCTGGAACATAACGAACGATAATGTTGCATTATCGTTCTTACTGACAAGAAGAATGTCGATTATTTCACCGACTGCCGGGAAGTCCTGGGCACCATCCCCTCTTCTCCCGACAGTCTTCAGGTAGGCAAGATAGATCTCGATTCTCATCTATCTCGGTGTCAGCATCTGAGCCGTCGATGTCGGGGCACGGGCGCTTTCGAGCTCTCGGACCTTCTCGTCCGCGATTCCCTCCAGCGCTTTCAAGCGGAACATGACCCGACCGAGATCAACGAAGGCGGCGCTCCCTTGATCATTGTCATAGACCCCGTTCTCGACGTCTGCGATCAGGCGGGCGTTTTGCATGCCATTCCAGGCCAAAGTGGCGCGGTCTTCGCAGCTCTCGTTGGCCACACCCGCCAAATCAAAGTGCTGCGCGGGCAATTGCGGGTTGGTCGCCGCCTCGCGCAGATCATTGGCCACATCCTGCCGGAATTTTGCATTGCCAGAGTTCGCGTTTTCGGCGGCGGTGTTCGCCGGCCCTCGATAACGGCTCAAGTTTCCACGCTAAAGGAGGCGTCGAAGGCGGGGCGAGGAATGCATTGCGGAGCCGTCCGCCGATAGCTCTCCTGCCGTGATCCACCCGTTCACACGTTGCCGCCAGTTTACGCCGAACGAACTTAGTCAGACCGCTTCCGCTTAAGGCCCTTTCCTTCTAAGTCGGCACGACCACTCGCTAGGAACGGCAAGGAGGATGCGGCTTTGTGCTTCGACACCAATACGCCAGGCACCTCAGAGGCGAGACAGCGCGCCCATGAAGAGTGATGCAATCTCATATCCCCCACGAGGTCTAACTCGTGAGGAAGCAGCTCGCTACATCGGTGTCGGAACAACGCTTTTTGATGAAATGGTTGCCGATGGGCGCATGCCGAAGCCCAAGCGCATCAACAGCCGCGCCGTTTGGGATCGTGTGGCCCTCGACTTAGCTTTCACCTCGTTGCCGGATAAAGGTAGCGGTCTTCAAGAACTACTGGAAAGAAGCAAACGGGACAGAGAAAGAAGAAAATAAATACGCTCGTTGCGTATATGCCGCAGGCGTAGTATGGAGATTGCCTGCGAAAGGCATGACATGAACGAGAATGAGAAACTGGCGCAAGAAGTCAAAGCCTGGCGGGCCACGGAAGGGCTCACTGCTGAAGCCGCGGCCAAGGTGCTGGGAATACCGAAGCGCACCTTTGAAGGCATCGAGCAAGGCAGAGGGTTCCCTTACCCGGTGCTCCTGCGCGTTGCCATGGAAAGCAAGGCCGTTTCGTATGATCCGATTCATGAGAAGGTGCATGGTGGTGGGCAACCCCAGCAGAAGCCTCGAAAGATCGTTTGATGGCTAAACATCCTGACTACCCTGGGGCTTCTTCCCGCGTCGTCAACGGCAAGGAGTACTGGCGCTTTCGTGCAAATCGCCATGCTCGGCAGATCGCCTTGCCCGGACAGCCGGGCGACGAAGCGTTTGAAGCCTGCTACCGACGTGCCGTCGAAGGTTGCATAGGCAAGTCGGAAATCATTGACATGCCGGGACGTGTCCTGCCGCGTTCGTTCGGGCACGCAGCACGGCGACTTGAAACCACGATGGAGTGGGCTGACTTCGATCCGGCTACCCAAGCCAAGAACAGCAACTTAATAGAGCGCTTCCTGAATATGCCTGTCGACCCCGAACATGTGCTGACATGGCGCGATGTGCCGGTTGAGTACATGGATGCCGACAGGCTTCGCACGATCATCGAAGGTATCTTTAAGACAAACCGCACCGTCGCCAAACACATGCTGGTAGCCGTCAAAAAGCTCCTCTGGGTGGCTATCGAAGTCGAGAAATGGATAAAGCCGCAGGATGATCCATCGTTGTCGATCCGCGTGCGCATACCAAAATCGACCAAGAACCCGGCTTGGCCAATTGCGATCCGAGAAAAGTATGAAGAGAGACATCCGATCGGTACACCCGCTCGGACCTGCTATGCGCTGGGTTTCTGGCTCGGCAACCGACGAGGGGACATCGCTGACCTTGAATGGGATGATCTGGTGACTGAAGAGATCGAACTATTCGATGGTTCCTTGGCATTGATCGAGGCGTTTGCCTTCAGACAGAAGAAGAATCGTAACCGCCATGGCGGGAGGGAGATGTTCATTCCCGTGGTGGACAAGCTGGCGGCAGCGCTGGACCCACTTGACCGCTCGAAGGGTGGAACCGTCTTGAAGAACGGCTATGGCAACCCGTTTTCAGAGAAGAGCCTGACAGGCATGATGCAGCATTGGGCCCGGCAGGCTGACATTCCTGACGGCTATACACTTCATGGCCTGCGCCGCACGTTCGGCACCTACCTCGCCGAATGCAACATCCAGGCACGCGCTATAATGGAAGCGATGGGACATTCTTCCATGACGGTGACGGACGATTACGTGCGCGAGGCTAACAAAAAAAGAATTGCAGTCGACATTGCGATGGCGATCAACCAGCGTGAGGAAAAGCGCGATCAGATGAAGCGGCGGGCGACTTTGCGGGTCGTGCGGTGAGCCAGAACCTCGAAGCGACTTATGAAAGCGGCTTTCGTCGCTCTCTTCCTCGCCGTGCGTGCCGTGGGCAAAGCGTGGGCAAAGCGTGGGCAAAAGCCGATTTTTCGCAATAAAATCAATGGTCATGGTGGGCCCGGAGGGACTCGAACCCCCAACCAAGCGGTTATGAGCCGCCGGCTCTAACCATTGAGCTACAGGCCCCACACGCGGCTGGATTAATGTTTTTCCCCGAATCGCACAAGGCTTTCCGAACTGGCTGGCCGAGATCGTCCAAATCAGCCCATATTCAGACATTAGAGCGATGTGCGTCCACTTAGACGCGCGAAGCTCTAACGCTTTGAATCTACGCATCGTGCTTCCCGAAATCGATTCCGATTCTTGGGCCGATGCGGTAGTCGACAGCGCCACTGGATCGCAGACCGAGGAGATTTTTATGACCAGACATCTTTTGCCCTTGGCGCTCGCCGCCGCAATCGCGTTTCCGACGATGGCCGGCGCGACCGATTCGCCGCCCCCGCCCCGTATCGTCGTCACCGGCGAAGGCGAAGCGACCGCGGCCCCCGATCTGGCGCTGCTGACGCTCAGCGTCATGCGCGAGGCCAAGACCGCGCGTGCCGCGCTCGATGCCAACAACGACGCCATGGCCTCCGTGATCGCCGCTATGAAGTCGGCTGGCATCAAGGAGCGCGACCTGCAGACAGCCGGCATCCAGATCAGCCCGCGCTACAACTACACCAACAAGCCGGACGGCAGCCAGGAAGCCGAACTCATCGCCTACCAGGTGACCAACACGCTTTCGGTGCGCATCCGCGACATCGACAAAACCGGCGAGATTCTCGACAAGGCGGTATCGCTCGGCGTCAACCAGGGCGGCGGCATCTCGTTTTCCAACGAGGATCCGGCTGCAACTCTCACCGAAGCCCGCAAGAAGGCGGTCGCCGACGCCATGGCCAAGGCAAAGACGCTGGCTGAAGCCGCCGGCGTCAGCATCGGGCGGGTGCTGGAAATCACCGACCAGAATGTCGCGCCGCCGCCGATACCGATGAACGCCAAGGCCTTCGACGCGGCCCGCGAATCGGTCCCGCTGCAGGCCGGCGAGAATTCCTACACGGTGCAGGTCACTGTCACTTTCGAGTTGAAGTGACCGCCGCCTGCGGTTCAGCCTTTGCTGCATCAAAAAAACCCCGGAGGACTGGTCCTCCGGGGTTTTTTCCGAACCACACCCTTCCTCCCGGAAAGGCTCTACTACTCCAGGCCGCTGCCGGTCCGCAACGTGCCGTTTTGCCGGCAGATGAATGATTACCGGTAGATGACCGGGCAGCCGCGCTCGTTGGCGAACACGATCATCACGCGGTCGCCGTACTGGCGGCCCGCGACTTTCACCGTCCGGCGGCTGACGTCGACAATACGGGCGCGGCGCAGACCCAAGCGCTCTGCCTTATTGAGGGCACGGTATGGCGAGCAGGACCGGCGCCAGTCGCGTTCGCGGCGGCGTTCGCGGTAGAAATCATCGTCGTCGCCCGTATAGACGCCGACGCGCGGATCGTCGTTATTGCCGAAGCCGAGATAGATGCTGTCTGCCTGGGCAGTGGCGGGGATAGCGGCAAGCGTGCCGAGGCCGATAAGCGCCGAAAGGGCCGCCGTCTTGATCGTGTTGAACATTGTCTTCTCTCCTTGTTCAGGGCATCCGCCTGTCTTGATCAAACTGGTGTGTCTTGATCGAACCGATGTGTCTTGGTCGAACCGATGGGGAGGAGAATGCGCCTGCGTATCTGAACTTTTTACGAACCAGCCGTTCATATTGGGTTCATGTGGCAACAAGAGGTAATTTCGCAGTTTTCTCCGCTTTCCGGTTCTGAACAACTTTCCGGTTCTGAACAACTGGCCGGTTCTGAACAATCTGGATAGAAAACGCCCTGTCGCGCAGCCGGTTCCGGGTCCTGGCTCAAGGCTCCCCTAAGGCTCGTCGTCCAGCATGTGCTCGAAATAGTCGTCCGGCTCGGCAAGATCGGTCTCGCTGGCGCTGACCCGGCCGCGCATCGAGATGCCGGCCTCATGCACCGTCTCGGCACTCCCCGACACCAGCCTGTGCCACCAGTAGAGATCGTGGCCCTCGGCGACCAGTCGATAGGCGCAGGTCTTGGGCAGCCAGCTGATGGTGCGCACATTCTGCGGCGTCAGCCCGACGCAGTCCGGAACGCGCGCCAGCCGGTTGGCATAGTCCGAACAGCGGCACGTTTCGGAGTCGAACAGCCGGCAGCCGACGCTCGTCCAGTAGATCTCGCCGGTGTCTTCGTCCTCGAGTTTCGACAGGCAGCATTTGCCGCAGCCGTCGCAAAGCGATTCCCACTCGGCCGGGGTCATCGCTTCGAGCGTCTTGGTTTTCCAGAACGGCGTTTCCATTGACGGCATGTGGCCCCCGCCGGCGTCAAGGTCAAGCACCGCGGCGACGCAAACCCCGCCGGCACCATAGGCCGGCACCATAGGAATGACACGAAGTCGCCTTCAAAACGCCGGCCAATCGCCCTTCGTGGCCGTTAATGCCTGCTAACCGGAACCAATCCGGTTGATGAACAGTTTGGGCCGGGATGGGACGCCAAAGGAGGATTTCTAATGAAACGCCAACCACGGATTCTGGCAGGCACGGCACTTGGCCTGTTGATGGCGTCCGCGCCGTTGGGCGCATTCCCGCTGCAGGGCGGCGCCGCGTTCGGCCCACTGCAGCGTACCGCAACGCCCTTGATCCTGGCGCAATCGAATTGCCCCGAAGGCGAGTCGGCGGAAGGCTGCGCAGAGCAGGCAGAACCTGAGCAGAAGCCCCGCAAGAAGCGCGAGCGGCAGACTGAATCGGCTCCTGCGGAACAGGCCGCGCCTTCCGGCGACGAGCAGCAGGGCAATCAACGAAGGAAGAAGCGCGAGCAGCAACAGCAGACAGAATCAGCCCCTGCCGAGCAGGCGGCCCCGGCCGAAGAGCAAAAACCGCGCAGAAAGAAGCGCGACCAACAGCAGATCGAAGCAGCCCCTGCCGAACAGGCCGCCCCGGCTGAAGAGCAAAAACCGCGCAGGAAGAAGCGCGACCAGCAACAGCAGATCGAAACGGCACCTTCCGAAGAGCCTGCCGGACAGGCGGCGCAAGGCGAGAAGGCCGCACCTGCAAATGACAACGAGCAGGTCAAGCCGCGCAAGAAGCGGAACCAGGATCAGCAGATCGAGGCTGCGCCAGCCGAACAGCCAGCCAGGAAGGAAACGCCCGCCGGCGAGCAGGGCGAGCCGCTTCCGACCGACCAGCAAGCGGCTCCGGCTGAGGGCGAAAAGCCCCGGGAGCAGGCTAAGGAACGTCGCAAGAAGCCTATCGGCGAACAGCCGGTGACGGAAGAGCAGCCCACAACCAGCGAACAGCCCGCCGAGGACCAACAGGCCGCGCCCGCCGAAGGGGAAGGTCCGGCCCAGGGCGAGGCTCCCGTGTTCGATAGCCAGAAGGATGCCAGGCGCAAGCGCAAGGGCGGCAGGGACAACGCGCAAGAGACGGTCGGCCAGGACGCGGGTGGTCAGCCCACCCAGCAGAACGGCGAGCAGGCGGAGGCCCCGAAGCCGGCTCCGGTCGACCAGGGACCGCCGCCCACCGACGACAGGACGGCCCAGCAGGCGATCAAGCTTGAGAGGATGGTTCCGGTGACGGAGGAAAAGGGCAAACGCGTCGAGCGTGTGCCCGACGTCGAGGACATTCGCCGCCGTCCCCGTCCGCAAGGGGTCGACGTCGTCAGGGAACTCGGCGACCGCGTTATCCTCCAGTTCAACAACCAGACGATCGTGGAAAGCGACGATACCCCGCGCATGCGCCGTGGCGCGAGGAACGTCTACTATGAGGAGCTGTCGGGCGATCGCACCCGGGAAATCGTCGAGCGTGACAACGGAATCCAGATCGTCACCATCCGCAACCGCTACGGCGACGTCATCCAGCGTTCACGCATCGCGCCCGACGGACGCGAATATGTGCTGAGCTATGTCGACGAGCGGTATTATGAGGACTATGGCGACTGGCGTGATCCGGGTGACGACCTGCCGCCGATTCGGATCGACATTTCGCGCGAGGAGTACATTTTGGATTCCGAAGAGGTCGAGGATCCGGACGACTACTATACCTTCCTCGAACAGCCGCCGGTGGAAAGGGTTCAGCGCCTTTACTCGATCGACGAGGTCAAGCGCTCTGCCCGCGTCCGCGACATCGCCCGCCGCATCGACCTCGACACGCTGAACTTCGAATTCGGTTCAGCCTCGATCCCCGACACCGAGGTGCAGAAACTGGAAGGCGTCGCCAGCGCCATGGAGAAGCTGCTGGAGAAGAACCCGGCGGAAACCTTCCTGATCGAAGGCCATACCGATGCCGTCGGTAGGCCGGAGGCGAACCTCGCTCTGTCCGACCGTCGCGCGGAGGCGGTCGCCGAAGCCCTGACCAATGCCTTCAGCATCCCGCCGGAGAACCTGACGACACAGGGCTATGGCGAGGAGTATCTCAAGGTCGACACGTCGGAGCCTGAGCGCGAGAACCGTCGCGTCGCCATCCGCCGCATCACCTCGCTGGTGGCGCCGGTCGCCAGTGCGAATTAGGCCATGGTCCCGAACCGAAGGTCAGCGACGCAAGGCGGAAACCGGTTTTCGTAAAGACCATGGCCAGCTTAAAAGCAACGATTCCAGAAATCTGAACTGGTTTCTGGAATCTATACGGGAAGACGTAGCCCACCCCGGTTTCACCGGGATGGGCAATTTCCGGCAATGAGCCGAGGTTGAAGGAGAATGTAAGTCGCGATTTAACCAGGCATTGAATCGCGAGGTCGTCCACCCCAGATTCTGGCTAGGGCTTCCCTGCCCTGTCCCGACTCCAGCGGGACACATGAGCCCCGCCGGTACCCCTCGCCGGCGGGGTTTTTGTTTCCGGCTTCGGTGTTGAACTGAAGCCCGAACGGCGTCCGGTGCCCGTCAGTAGATACTTTTGATGTTGGTTTCCGAATTCGCAAACACCTCGTCGGGAACGAAGAAGTCACCGGCGAGCGGACCTGTCGCATCAGGCGCATAGATCGAAAAATCGCTGACGCCCTCGGCGCGCAGCACCTCCTCGTCGATGTAGAAATTGCCGGTCGCTTCGCGCGACGGCCTGAGCAGGATCGCATGCGCGGCATCGGCCATGATATCGGGCGAACGGCTCATCGCCGCCACTGTCGCCCCACCCAGAAGATTGCGCACCGCTGCCGTATCTATTGTCGAGATCGGCCACAGCGAATTGACGGCGATGCCGTCCCTGGCGAACTCCGCGCTCATGCCCAGCGTGCACATCGACATGCCGAATTTGGCCATCGTATAGGCGACATGGTTCTTGAACCATTTGGCCTTCATGTCGAGCGGCGGCGCCAGATTCAAGATGTGAGGATTGTCAGCCAACTTCAGGTGCGGAATGCACATTTTGGAAACCAGGAACGTGCCGCGGGTGTTGATCTGGTGCATCAGATCGTAGCGCTTCATATCGGTTTCCAGCGTGCCGGTGAGTTGGATGGCGCTGGCATTGTTGATGCAGATGTCGATGCCGCCGAATTTTTCGACGGTCCTGGCGACCGCCTCGGCCACCTGCCCCTCCTCGCGTATGTCGCACAACATCGGCAACGCCTTGCCGCCGGCCTGCTCGATCTCTTGCGCCGCAGTGTAGATCGTGCCCGGCAGCTTTGGATGCGGCTCGGCGGTCTTGGCCGCGATCGTCACATTGGCGCCGTCGCGCGCGGCGCGCAGCGCGATCGCCAGCCCGATGCCGCGCGACCCGCCGGAGATGAACAGCGTCTTTCCCTTGAGCGACATGTCTTGCGCCTCCCTTGCAAATCTGTTGGTCGCGATCCTTGCCCGCGCCGTCGCAGGATACAAGAGCGGGGAGCATCGAGAGATGGTGACGCTGCGGAGGCGCCACGAAAGCCATGGACTCAACGGAGGAGTAATATATATATTCTGTAAAAAGAGGTTGAATATAGAATGGCCCTGTCGATCAAGAACACGGAAGTCGAGCAATTGGCGCGGGAACTTGCCCGCCGCCGTCGCGTGTCGGTGACGGAAGCGATCCGTCAAAGCCTCGAGCGCGAGGTTGCGCGCGAGCGGCTTGTGCCGCGCGATGAGGCCGACGACCTTTTTCAGCGCCTGATGGCGATCGCCGAAAGAGCCGCGCAGGTACCGAAACGCCAAGATGCGATGACCGACGACGAAATCCTCGGCTACGACGAACTCGGAATCCCGACGCGATGATCATCGACTCCTCTGTCCTTGTCGCTATTTTGCGTACGGAACCAGGCTATGATCGTTTCGTGCTGGCGATTGCTCAGGCTGAGAGACGGCTGCTCGCGGCACCGACCCTGCTTGAGACGACGATGGTGCTAGTCGGCCGCTGGCAGGACGAGATCGTCGACCGCTTCGAAGCCTTTTTGCGCACCGCTTCGATCGAGACGATTCCTTTTACGGCCGACCACGCCGCTGTGGCCCGTCAGGCCTTCCTGCGCTATGGCAAGGGCCGACATCCGGCCGCTCTCAACTTCGGCGACTGCATCTCCTATGCCACGGCCCGTCTCGAAGCCATGCCACTGCTGTTCAAGGGCGACGATTTCCGGCTGACGGATATCGAACCGGCTGTGTAGTCCACCGTCAGACCAGCACCAGGCCTTGCCGCATGGCGATGGCGATCGCATCGGTGCGGTTGGCCGCACCTAGCTTGATCAGGATCGCCGCGACGTGGAACTTCGCCGTATGCACGGAAATGTTCAAGCGCCGCGCGATCACCTTGTTGGGCGCGCCCTCGGCCAAAAGCGCCAGCACTTCGCTCTCGCGCGGCGACAGCGCCGGCCGGCCGGCCCTGTCGTCGACCGGCTCCTCGTCGGAGAGATCGTCGTCATGGAAAGCGAAATCGTCATGCCGTTCGGACAAGGGGCGGCCCTCGCCCGAGATCCGGTAGCCAGCCGCCGCCAGCCGCGCGGCGGCAGCGATCAGCAGATCGTCAGCTGCCGCCGGCAACACGGCAAACACGGTGTCGGCCGGCCGCTGCCGGCTCACTCGTTGGGACAAGAGCACCTGTGGTATCGCTGGATCAGTCACCCGGCCTTCCAGCCCCCTGCCTTCTAGGCTATTGTCATCGATGATCGCGACATCCGCTCTGTCGCCGCTATCGCTGCTGCCAGCCACAATCGGCAGCAGATCGTCAGTCGCGGCAAGGGCCGTGGACAGGTGTTCGGCACGCACGGCGTCATCGAGCGCGATCAGTACCGTCAGTCGCCGCCTCGTGATCCCGTGACTTGCCATCGATCTTCTCAGTTCAGCGGCTTTTCGCCGATGGTCAGCACGACATCGCGCTGCTCGCCGCCGCGTATCACGCCGAGCGTCACCGACGCGCCGGCGCTGTCCGGCCCGAGCCTGCGGATCAGCTCGCGCGGACCATGCGCGGCTTCGCCGTTCCACGACACGATGATGTCGCCAAGATGCAGGCCGGCCGCTTTCGCCGGGCCATTATCGTCGAGGCTCATCACTATCGCGCCATGCGTGTCGCCATTGCGGATCGGGTGCAGGCCGGCGCCGAGATAGCCGCGCGCGACATGGCCCTTCTCGCGCAGCGTCGCCACCGCCCGTTCGATCGTCTCGTAAGGCATGACCAGCGCCCGCCGGCGTGGTCCGAACAGCAGCATGCCGATCAGTGCGCCCTTGGCGTCGAGCACAGGGCCGCCCTCGAAACGGCCGCCGGCATTGACGGCCAGATTGATGCGCCGGTCGATCGTGCCGCCGCGCATCGAGTGCCAGGCCGGACCGACCTCACCGACCGTGCCGAATGCGACGAGCCCCGCACCGTCGCCATTGCCGACGGCGATGGCCAGATGGCCCGGCCGCACCGGGCCTGCCTTGGCCAGCGGCGGCACGTCCGGCGCGCCGGTCGGCTTCAGAAGGGCCGTCCCAGTGGATGGATCGCGGCCGACCAGCTCAGCCTTCACCTTGTCGCCCGAAGAAAGCGTCAGCTCAATCTCCTCGCCGGCCTCCACCGCCTCCTCGGCAGCGACAAAATAGCCGTCGCGCCAGTGGAAGGCGGTCGCGGTGCGATGCTGATGCGTGGCGAAGCTCGCCGTCGCCGGCGCCGCTGCGGCGGCGATATCGGCGATGGCGTCGGAAAATGCGCTCAGATTGAAGTCGCTCATCTTGGGTCTCCTGGGTTTTTTATCGCATCGGCCCGAAAGTCGGAAATCGATTTCCGGAAAGCACGATGCGAGAACTCAAAGTCTTAGAGCGCACTTGAGCGTCCAATGGACGGCCATCGCTCTAACCCAGATATCGCTCGGCAGCGCGTTGGCGGGTACTCGCCTGACGGCTAGTTGGGCGTTGGACTGGCCATCTGGTCAGGTCGCGGCCGATCCGGCCGCTCCGCACATATAGGCATCCTTTTTCTTGCTCTAAAGACACGGAGCCCTGCCATGTCCCTCCCCGCCCAGCAATTGCAGTTCGACGATGCGCTGCTCGATGATTATTCGGCAACGGTCGCTGATGCCGTGGACCGCATCGGTCCCGCCGTCTGCCGCATAGAGCGCATCGGTGGCGCCGGCGGCCAAGGCTCTGGCTTCGTCATCACGCCGGACGGGCTGGTCGTCACCAATTTCCACGTCGTTGGCGATGCCCGCAGCGTCCGCGTCACCATGCCGGACGGCGTCTCCAGAGAAGGCCACGTTCTCGGCCGCGACCCCGACACCGACATCGCGCTGGTGCGTGCCGACGGCAGCTTTGCCGATATCGCGCCGCTCGGCGATTCCAAGCGCCTGCGGCGCGGCCAGATCGCCATTGCCATCGGCAACCCGCTCGGTTTCGAATGGACCGTCACATCAGGTGTCGTCTCGGCGCTCGGCCGCTCGATGCGTGCCTCCACCGGCCGGCTGATCGACGATGTCATCCAGACCGACGCAGCGCTCAACCCCGGCAATTCCGGCGGACCGCTGGTGTCGTCGGCGGCCGAGGTCATCGGCGTCAACACCGCTATGATCCACGGCGCGCAAGGCATCGCCTTCGCGGTTGCCTCCAACACCGCCAATTTCGTCATTTCGGAGATCATCCGCTTCGGCCGCGTCCGCCGCGCCTTCATCGGCGTCTCGGCCGACACGGCAAACCTGCCGCGCCGCGCCGCCCTTCTGTCGCAGGTGTCGAGCAGCACGGCGGTGCGCCTGCGCAGCGTCGAGGCGAACAGCCCGGCGGCCAAGGCCGGCCTCAGAGAAGGCGACATCATCGCCGCCATCGACGGACGCCCGGTCACCGGCGTCGACGATCTGGTGCGCCTGCTCGACGCCGAGCGCATCGGCCGCGAGACGCTGTGCACGGTGGTGCGCCGCTCCGGCATTACTCAGGTCACGGTGATGCCGGTGGCGCGGACCTGACAACTATCGCGGCGCACAGATCTGGCCAAGCAGCGAAACCATCAGCACTGCCAACTCGCCGGTCGGATCGAGGTCCGGATCGAAAATGGTCATGTCCATTCCGGTACAGCGCGAATCCGCCACCAGCGCCGCGAGGATGGCGATGAGATCGTCGGGATCAATGCCGGGACTGCCTGGTGAATCGACCGCCGGCATCACCGTCTGATCGAGCGCATCGACATCGAAATGCACCCAATAGGGCGAGCCGGTTCGCGCCAGCGTGTTCCAGGTCTTTTCCAGAACCTTTGCCGCGCCAAGCTCTCGCACGGCAAAGACATCGATCAGCGTCATCGCAGTCGAATTGATGTCCGGCCAGGCAAAGTCGGGGTCGCGGTTCTCGCGTTCGCCGATCTGAATCACCTGTTCGTCCGCAACAAGGGGGCTTGCGATATCGGGCCAATCGGTCAGCAACGGCTCGCCACGTCCGGTGGCGAGCGCAAGGTCCATGCCGGCCGCCGAGCCGAGTGAAGCGTTGATGTCGTAATTGCCCGGATGGCGGAAATCGCTGTGGCCATCGACATGGACCAGTGCCACCGGACCAGATCGCCGTGCGCCAGCCAGTGCGCCAAGCAGGACCGCGCAGTCGCCGCCGACGACCAGCGGGAACTCGCCTCGTCCCAGCGCGCCGGCAACAACTTCGGCAAGTTCGAGATTGAAGCTGCGTATCGCGTTGCCGTTGCGCAGCCGGGTGCCCGGCTGCGGCTCCGTGCTATAGGCGGGCCGATCAAGGTCAACCACTTTGAGGGGCGAAAGCGTCTCGATCAAGCCGGCTTCGGTCAATGCCTGCGGCGCACGCCACGTCCCCGGTGTATGACCTGGCCTCAGTGGGCGGAGGCCAAGGTTTGAGGGTGCGCGGACAAGGCAGATTTCACGCATCGAATGGGCCCAGGCTGATGAGCCTCAGCATAGACCGCAAAGACGTGACCGGCCACGCGGCCGAAGGCTTCATATCACATCTACAGACAGTTCCTGCCAGCCTCTCGCTCAGCCCGCCGCGCCTTCGGCATACTGCTCCAGAAACTCGGCGCTTGGCGGGATCGGCTTGATCACATCGATCAGCACGCCATTGGGATCACTGGTGATGAAATGGCGCTGGCCAAAGGGTTCGTCGCGCAGCGTTCGCAGGATCGGCAGGCCGGCGGCGGTGATCCGCTCGTAGACGGCATCCGGGTTCTTGACCTCGAAATTGATCAGCAGGCCGGAGGTACGGCCGCGCCCTTCTTCAGGGATCGTTTCATGATCGCCCTGCACGATGCCGAGATTGACACGGCGATCCGCGACTGAGCGCAGATGCACGTACCAGTCGCTTTCGAACAATGGCTGGAAGCCGAAATGCGTGACATAGAAGGCTGCCGTACCGGCAACGTCGCCCGTCATCAGCACCGGATAATAGCTCGTCGTCCTCATCTTTCCTTCTCCTGTCGAATAACATACAGTCTGCATGTACATTTAATTAACATACAGGCTGCATGTATGCAACAGGAATCCGCGCGCCGTTCCAACCGCGATCGCACCGAAGCGACGCGCGCCGACCTGATCGCCGCGGCGCGAAAACTGTTCACCGAAAAGTCCTATGCAGAGACCGGCACGCCCGAGATCGTGGCTGCGGCCGGCGTCACGCGTGGCGCGCTCTATCATCACTTTGCCGACAAGCAGGCGCTGTTTGCCGCCGTGGTCGAGCAGGAGGCGGCGGCGGTGGCCGAAGAGATCGAGCGTGCCTCGCCACCCTCGCTGTTTGCCCGCGACGCGCTGATCGCCGGTTCGGATGCCTATCTTGCCGCCATGCGCGCACCTGGCCGCACTCGGCTGCTGCTGCTCGACGGACCGGCCGTGCTCGGCCGCGCCGCCATGGACGAGATCGACAACCGCCACGGCAACCGCTCGTTGCGCGAAGGCCTGGTTGCTGCGATGCGCTCGCAGTCCATGATGAGATTGCCGGTGGAAGCGCTGACCGCGCTGCTTGCCGCCGCCTTCGACCGCGCTGCGCTCGCTATCGAGGCCGGCGCTTCAGCCGCGGACTATCGCGCCGTTCTCATGGCGCTGATTGATGGGCTGTCTCATCAGGCACCTGGTTCGGCTCGAACTCGTTGAAACAGCCAAGCTGGCGCTTGAACTGATCAATCAGCCAGGCCGCAGCCGGCTTCGGGCTGCGGTCGGCGCGGTGCATGGCATAAAGTGGCGAGCGGACTTCGCGATACGGCTCCAGATCGAGTTCCACCAGCCGGCCGTTGGCCAGATCGTCAGCAATCAACCATCGCGGCAGTCCGCCCCAGCCCAACCCTTCGCGCATCAGCGCATGCTTGGTTCGCATATCCGTAAGCCGCCAAGTGCGGTAGGCAAAGACGCCGTAATCGCGCCCTTTGGTGCGCTCGGACTGGTCGCTGACGACAAGTTGGATGTGTTCGCGCACCTCCTCGAGCGGCACCGGCTTGGGAAGCAGCGCCAGCGGATGGCTTGGCGCGGCCGCCGGCACCATCGACATGAAGCCAATGCGCACAAGATGCGCGTCGACCTCGCCCAGCAGGCCGCCAATACCGAGATCGGCCTGTCCATTGACGACATGGTCGGGGATCAGCCCGAGCGTGCCGATATGCAGGCGCAGCATTACGGTTGGAAATTGCGCCTCGAACGCCTTCAACACGCGCACCAGCACGGTGGAAGGCAGCGCCACATCGACCGACAGCGCGACTTCAGCCTCAAGCCCTTGCCGATGGCCATCGACGCGCGAGCGAATGCGCTGCAGCACGCCGACCATTCGCCGCGCATCTTCCAGCGTCGCCCGTCCGACATCGGTCAGCTGCGGCTCGCGCGTCCCCTCGCGCTCGAACAGTTTCAGCCCAAGCTGTGCCTCGAGATTGGCGATAGCGTAGCTGATGACCGACTGCGCTCGGTTGAGCTTGCGGCCGGCGGCCGAGAAGCTGCCGGTGTCGGCGACGGTGACAAGGATATGGAGCTGATCGAGCGTCGGGTTTGGCTGCATCGTTATATCCAATGTTTAGATGGAACATACATAAAATATACCGGTTTTTCAAATGGGTCAGCGAGTCCATATAGGTCGGGACAATTCATTCCAACCTTGGAGACCCGCCGTGTCCATCCTTCTCGTCACATCCAGCCCGCGCGGCAATGCCTCGCACTCGACCCGTATCGCCACCGACCTCGCCGAGAAGCTGCTTGCCGCCGATCCTTCGGCCAAGCTTGTCGTACGCGATCTCGTCGCAAACCCGCTACCGCACATCGATGCTGATTATTCGACCGGCATCTATACGCCCGCTGAGGCCCGCACCCAGCGCCAGGCCGAAGTCGTCGGCGTTTCCGACGCCGTACTCGATGAACTGTTTGCGGCCGACACTATCATCCTCGCTACCGGCTTCATCAATTTCGGCATCTCGTCGACGCTGAAATCCTGGGTCGATCACGTCGCCCGCTCCGGCAAGACTTTCGCTTATGGCGAGAATGGCCCGAAGGGCCTCGTCACCGGCAAGAAGGTCTACATCGTCCTTGCCTCGGGCGGCATCTATTCGGAAGGCGCTGCCGTGCAGATGGATCACGCCATCCCTTACCTGCGCAGCGTGCTTGGCTTCATCGGCATGACCGACGTCGACGTCATCCGCATCGAAGGTGTCGGCATGGGCCCCGAGGCCGTCACGGCCGCTCTGGCCAAGGCATCGGCCAAGGTGGATGCGGTGGTGGCCTCGACCGGGGCAGTTGCCGCTGCCGCGTAGCGCGAACAACAGGTAATCAGAACCAAAAAAGGCAGGCGCCGGGTGCCTGCCTTTTTTGCACTTGCCGCCTGATGCCCGACGAGGCGTCGGCGGTTCCTACAGCTTTCTGACGTCGCTCCGCTGTCGCGCGACATCGCCATTCGCCAAGCTAACCGAAGATCTTCTCGCCCTGCTCGTCGACCAGTTGGATACCCTTCTTGATCGAGATGTCGACAGCGTCGTCGAGCCCGGCAAAACGATCGGCGCGGATGAATTTGTGTTCCTTCACCACGCCGTCGATTTCCTTCGAAACCACGCCGCAGGTCTGGTATTGGCCTTCTGCCTTGTAGGGCGTGGCGCTGATCAAAAATCCCTTGTGCTCGATCTGCTTTGCCGGTGCAGCACTCTTTGGTTCGCCCGCGTCACCGCCGCCACCACCGAAAAGACGTTTCAGAAAAGACATGGGAGCGCCCTCCAACGGCAATCATCCTGCATCACATAGCGTGGTGCAGGATGATTTCACTAGCGGTCCTTAGGCAAACGGGCAAGGGCCGCATCCGACCCGGAAGTCAGTCGCGCGACAGCGCTTCGAGGGCTTCGGCCGCCCCTTTCAATATCGCAATCGCCTCGGCCTGCTTTTCCGCGGGCGCGTCGACGATATTGCCGAGGGCTGCGCGCAGCCGGTGGCGCACGGCGCGGAATTCGTCGCGCTTTTCCGAACCGCCGCGGCCGCGCCGTCCGCCGTCTTCGCCGTCGTCGTTCCAGCCGAACCACTCGCGCGCCTTCGCCATCTTGCGGCCGAAACGCTCGAGATGGTCGAGCACGTGGTCGACTATCTCGCGATTATCGTTGAGATGCGCCTGCCCTGCCTCGGTAATCGAAAACACCTTCTTGTTGCCTTCCGCCGATGAGACGGCATAGCCGGCCTCTTCCAGGAAGGTCAGCGTCGGATAGACCACGCCTGGGCTCGGGCTGTAGACGCCGCTGGTACGTTCCTCCAGCGCCTTGATGATGTCATAGCCGTGGCGCGGCGCCTCGGCCAGCAGCGACAGCGTGATCAGCTTGAGATCGCCGTCGGCCAGCATACGCCCGGCGCGGAACATGTCGCCCGGCCCGCCGCGCCCGCCGCCCCTCATGCCGTGGCCGAATGGGCCGAAGCCGCCGCCACGACCGCCGAACCTGCCGGCCATATGCATGAAAACGCGCTCGGCATGCTCGCCGAGATGATGTCCGTGCATTGTCTGCTCCTTGAGTTATGTCTTACGATATATCTCAATTATGCGGATGAGGCCGTTGAGTCAAGATATATCTTACGATGTATCTGAGAACGGTGCCACCAGATTGATTTCGTCACCGAGCTTGGCTAATACCGGTTACCAGCGGCCCTTGCGCCGGTTCCAGGCATAGAGAAGATCGGCGAAGCGATCATAGGCATAGCGCGTCAACGGCAGCGCGGCGGGGTTGCCGAACAGCGTTGCAAGCCAGCCCTCGCCCGGCGTTCTCAGCCAGACGGCAATTGCGACATCGGCGCCAACCAGCAGCTTGCCGTCCGCCTCGGTTGCGTGCAGCCGGCGGCGGATGTCCTCCAGCGACACGCCGTATCCGGCCAGTGCCGCCGGCTCGGCATTGATGTCGCGAAACGTGATCCGCCCGGCCTTGATCGCCTCGACCAGCCGCCGCTTTTGCCGGCTGATCCCGGCATCGCAAACCGGACAACAGGTGTTGTACCAGACGGTCAGTTGAGGCTTGGGCATGTGTTTCGAGACGCGAGCTGAAGGGCTGCGCTGACTATCCGGGAAATCCCTTCGGCCCGCAATATTTCGGACCAGACTGGCCGCGCCGCGGCATCGTGCCGATGAATTGCGGATGTCTCGAAAAAATCAAAATTCGTAGCCGAAGCG
This sequence comes from Mesorhizobium sp. WSM4840, assembly GCF_055811755.1. NCBI lineage: Bacteria > Pseudomonadati > Pseudomonadota > Alphaproteobacteria > Hyphomicrobiales > Phyllobacteriaceae > Mesorhizobium > Mesorhizobium sp. WSM4840. Next base: position 27,590 of record NZ_JBVVQD010000040.1, on the reverse strand, counting down.
CTCGAAATCCCTGGAATAGAGCCGTCGCACGATGCTTTTCGCCTCGCCATCGTAGACGGCGCGATAGTCGTAGGGTGCATTGACGTTTGCCCGTGGAAGCTTCACTTCGCCCGGCAGGTCGAGCCGTTCGACCAGGGCATTGAATTGCTCGGCCAGTGTTTCAAACCGCAAAACCTCGTCGATGATAAGGTTTCCTTGCCTGTCCGAAATCCAGCTCGTCTGGTCCACCTGCACAAAACGGTTCTTGCGTTCGAGATAGCGCAGGAAAGTCTTGAAATCCAGAACCCTGGCTCTGTTCCGGCGCCGGCCGGAGAGATAGTCGCGGCGGAAATAGTAGGTCGAGACAGCAAGTTCGAAAGGGTTGCGCACGACAGCGAACTTGTACGCGCTGTCATAAATCTCGGCCGGCAGCTTGTGCTTCACCCAGCTTGCTTTGTCATGCTGCCTGAGGAACGCATTTTGGGGCGTCTCGCGCACGGGAAGGTGTGACAGCAGGCGACGCCATTGCGTTCGCTGCGGTTTCGGGCTCCACGGCTCCAGCGCACGGGTGACCGAGGTCCCAGCCGTCTTCGGGATATGGATGAAAATGAAGTTCTTTTCGAGCGAGAGCAGCATTCCTCCTCATGATCAGCGGATCGGGCGCCGTCAAGCGGCGCCTGACCGTCGATATCCGGGCTCGGCAGCTTGCGCGGATCTGTAGCCGCGCAAGCCTCAGCCGAGCGAGGCGATGATCTCGCGATACGCCAATTCCGGGAAAGCCTTGAGCGTCCGCGTCCTCACGTTACCGCCTGACGCCAGCATCAGCGAGAAACGAGCGAGCACCGCATCGTCAGGCGCTTCGACGATCGCCACCATATCGCATTCGCCCATGGTGAGATAAAACGCCTTGAACGAGCCGCCCATGTCTCCCAGCAGCTTCTTGGCGGCATCGAGCCGCTTCGGCGACTCGCGCACATTTTTGGCGCCCTGCTCCGTCCAGTTGATCAGCACGATATAGTTTGTCATGCACACCTCCCTCCGGAGCCTCGGAGCACGGCGTCACCGCCGGGGCGGGCATCCGGGTTTGTCGCCCGAAAAATGCATCCGACACGAGATTATCCTCCCACAGCAGGTGTGCTGCAACAACAACCGCACCGTCTGGCGAGACAATTCCTGGCACGAACGAAAAAGGACGCCGCACAGGCTGTGTTAAAAATGATGAGGACCTGCAAAGGCGCTGGCCTTCGCTCGATTTCTTGACGCGTGAACAAGCACGATAAAGTCTGAATCGGGTGGAATGTCGCCTTCCTGCCCCCGAACGGAAGGACTAGGGAGCAATTCGCGAGGTCGAGTTGCGACAAACCTGTAACTGGACATGGCGCAGAAACAGACTAGCATGCCGCGTCATGCGCAGACTTGCCCGCATCTTCGCAATTGTGCTGCTCGTAGTGTTCGCAGCAGGCACGGTTGCGCATGCAACTAACGCAACGAGCATGGCACTGGCGATGTCTTCCGCCGCGATGGCTGACGGAGACATGGGGGCTGACGGAGACATGGGCGATTGTAATGCCTGCCCTCCCGACGACAGCGGCAAGCCTCAGCTATGCAGTGCGGCCTGCCTTGTGCCTTTCGCAGCAATTCCTGCGCGGATCAGTCTCGTGCTTTCCTTTGTGGCAGCCGAAATTGCGACTTCACCGCTGGTGGAATTGGTCGGCCACACCGACCCACCCGATCCCTCTCCTCCCCGAACCATCATCCTGTAGCTGACGCCGGCAGGGCTTGCCCGTTGCCGGTGCAACGACCATGGGCGCGTCGTACCGCCCGTGATCGCAGTTTCGCATGAGGTGTCTTTTCCGCGCCGCCATGTGCGCGAACGACCGACTTTTCAGGATGGTTGAACCATGTCCAGATTTCCCATGCCGGCGCAGACGCGTCGAGCCTTTCTTGCATCGGCAGCCGCGAGTACGGCGGGTGCGGTGCTTCCCGTGTTGTGGCGGTCGCCCGTCCATGCCGCGGCTCCGCACGAGGTGCAATTGCGGGCGGCGCCGGGTCGTACGCGGCTTATGCCCGAACCATCCGGCGAGATTGCCGCCTGGTGCTACGGCGGGACTGTTCCCGGTCCCGAGATACGGGTCCGGCAGGGCGAGCGGCTGCGGGTCGTGGTCGAGAACGGCCTCGCCGAGGAAACGACCGTGCACTGGCATGGCGTGCGCGTGCCGCACGCCATGGACGGCGTCCCGCACCTCACCCAGAAGCCGATCGAAGCGGGAGAGCGCTTCGTCTACGAATTCGATGCGGTCGACGCCGGCACCTTCTGGTATCACCCGCACCAGCGGAGTTTCGAGCAGGTCGAGCGCGGGCTTTACGGACCGCTGATTATCGAGGAACGCGAACCGGCGCACGTCGACCGCGACGTGACCTGGGTGCTCGACGACTGGCGATTGACCAAATCGGGCGCAATCAGCGAGGATTTCGGCAACCGGCACGACATCCACCACAACGGCCGCGTCGGCAACACGGTTACCATCAACGGTCGCGTGCCGGATACCTTCGCCGTCAGGGCGGGTGAGCGCATCCGCCTGCGGTTGATCAACGCCGCCAATGCGCGCATCTTCAGCCCCGACTTCACGGATCTTCAGCCCATCGTCATCGCGCTCGACGGCCAGCCGGTCGCGCCATACCCGCCGGATGGCGGGCTGGTGGTGCTTGGCCCGGCCATGCGCGCCGACCTGATCCTCGACATGACGGGCAAGCCCGGTAGACGGGTTTCGATCTTCGACCGGTTCTACGAAGGGCTGGAATACAAGCTCGTCGATGTCGCTTATTCCGACACTCCGCTCCGCGAGCGCGCGCCCGACTGGCCGCTGGCCTTGCCGGCCAACCCGCTACTGGAGCCGGACCTGGAAACCGCGTCCCGCAACGAGGTCGTTTTCACCGGCGGCATGATGGGCCAGATGGTGGCCCAGGACATGGGTGAAATCATGGGCCCGGGTGCGCCGGGCGACATGACGCGCGACATGAATTCGATGATGGGCGGAGGGATGATGCAGACGATGAATTCCAGCACTGCTTGGTTCATCAATGGCATCGCCGCCGACCAGGCTCGCCACGACATGAAACCGGCGCTGACGCTTGCGCGGAACAAGAGCCATGTCATCGCCATGACCAATGCGACAGCCTGGCATCATCCGATCCATCTCCACGGCCATTCGTTCCGGGTGATTTCCCGCAATGGCCAGCCCACCCGTCATCGCGAATGGCAGGACACGGTGCTGGTTTCGCCCCGCGAAAAGGTCGAGATCGCCTTCGTCGCCGACAACCCCGGTGACTGGATGTTCCACTGCCACATTCTTGAACACCAGGCTGGTGGCATGATGGCGGTCTTCCGCGTCGCCTAATCTTCCGAAAAACCGAAAGGAGAAAAACATGTCCAATATTCTGAAAGCTCTCGCCTTTGCGTCCTTGCTCTCCAGTGCCGCTCCGGCGCTTGCCGGCGAAAAGGACGTCACGCTTTACAAGAACCCGCAATGCGGCTGCTGCGAAGGCTATGCCGATTATCTCAGGGAGAACGGCTTCGCGGTCACCGTCAAGCCGACGCACGACCTTTCTGCCATGAGCTGGGAAGCGGGCATTCCGGCGGAAGCCGAGGGCTGCCATCTTTCCTTCATCGACGGCTATGTGGTGAGCGGCCATGTGCCGGTCGGCACGGTCAACAAGCTCTTGACCGAGCGGCCCGACATCAAGGGCGTGACGCTGCCTGGCATGCCAATGGGCTCCCCCGGCATGAGCGGCACGAAAGAGGGCCCGTTCGAGATTCTCGAAATCCAGAAGTCTGGTGGGACCGGCGGCGTCTACGCCAAGGAATAGGAGGCTGCGATGATGGAAGGCACGAGCGGAATGATGATGTGGGTCATGAGCTTCGCGTGGCTGCTCGCCGTGGTTGTGCTCGTCCTTGGGGCGGCAGCACTGGTCAAGTACCTGTTCTTCGGCGGCAGCAAATGAAAAGAACGCCGGTCCTCTTCTCGATGCTCGGGGTGGCTGCGGCAGTCCTTGGATTTTCCTGGCCCTGGCTCGCGGACCGGATGGCCGGCGGCGCCTCGGCTGCCACTGTCGCGCTCGGAAAGACGATCTATGCCGAGCGTTGCGCCACCTGTCATGGCGCCAACCTCGAAGGACAACGCGACTGGAAAAGCCCGCTGCCTTCGGGACGCATGCCGGCTCCGCCGCACGATGCCTCCGGCCACTCCTGGCATCATCCGGACGGCGTGCTCTTCCGTGTCACCAAGGAAGGACCGGCCGCGGTCGTCGGCGGCGGCTACCAGAGCGACATGCCGGCATTTGCGGGTGTGTTGGCCGACGAGGAAATCCGGGCCGTGCTCACCTTCATCAAGAGCACCTGGCCCGAACGGGAACGGCAATATCAGGCGGAGATGAGCCGCCGGGAGCAGGCGCGGTCCGACCTCGCCCCGCCAAATCCCTCCTCAACTGGAAAGCATGGGTTATGAAAGCAAGAATCCTGATCGCAACGCTTTCTCTGTTGCTGGCCGCCGCGCCGCCCGCGCGAGCGCATCATCCGGGCGCCGATCTCGACAAGATGATGGGCAGTGAGGAGAAGTTCTTTCAGATCATCGACGAACCGGCCGCGCCGCCGTTCGAACTGGCCGACGCGGACGGAAAGGCCGTCCGCCTTTCTGATTTCTCGGACAAGATCGTGGTGCTCTACTTCATCTTCGCGAGTTGCACCGATCTGTGTCCAATCCATTCCGAGGTGATCGCGGACGTTCAGCGCAAGGTCAACGCTACGCTGATAAAAGACAGGGTGCAGTTCCTGGCAGTGACAACCGACCCGGTAAGGGACACGTCCGAAGTCCTCGAGGCCTATGGTCCAGCGCATGGATTGGACGCGGGCAACTGGATGTTTTTGACGACACGGCCGGGCCAACCGGACGATACGACCCGGAAACTGTCAGAGGCTTACAATGTACGCTTCGAGCCGCTGGAAGACGGCCAGCAGATGCATGGGGCCGTCACCCACGTCATCGATCGCGGCGGACGCTTCGCTGCCAAGTTCCACGGCCTCAGGTTCGACCCGCTGAATATGGTTCTTTATATCAACGGCCTCACCAACAACGTCCGGAAACCGGCAAAACCCGAGCTCGGCTGGTGGGACAGGCTCAAGGTAATGTTCCGATGAACATTGACGCCACTTTCAGCGATGCCGCGGTTCACGACATATCCATGAGGAAGCGCTGCAACGCATGAATGATTGCTGGGTGGCCGATTCGAATCTGAGGCGAAAGCGACAATGCGCCGCCGAGCTTCCGGAACCACAAAGCGAATGATGCCAGGCGGCCGGTTCCTCATCAGAAGCCTCAGGGGAATCAGAACCGAAATGGCCCTCTCGGTCCCTATGCATGTCGCGCAAAAGTGCGCAGCGGTTTTGCGATAACGACATGCATAAAAACAAAAGCTTAAAGCGCGTAGCATGAATCCGTTCGAACGCGACGCGCTTTAGCCTACGACATCATCCGCAGCATCAATCTCAGATCAGCCCAATCCGCATAGGGCTGCATCCTCGAAATGACCCCGCCAATCAGCGGGATCGTTTCGATTCTCACACTGCCTGCGCAGCGCCCTTCAGAGATTGCCTATCCGTTACCCGGCATCAGCTGTCGAGGAAGCTCCGCAGCTTGCGCGAGCGGCTCGGGTGCTTGAGCTTGCGCAGCGCCTTGGCTTCGATCTGGCGGATGCGCTCGCGGGTGACCGAGAACTGCTGGCCGACCTCCTCCAGCGTGTGGTCGGTGTTCATGCCGATGCCGAAGCGCATTCTGAGCACGCGCTCTTCACGCGGGGTAAGCGAAGCAAGCACCCGCGTCGTCGTCTCGCGCAGATTGGCCTGGATCGCCGCGTCGATCGGCAGAATCGCCATCTTGTCCTCGATGAAATCGCCGAGATGCGAATCCTCCTCGTCGCCGACCGGCGTTTCGAGCGAAATCGGCTCTTTGGCGATCTTCAGCACCTTGCGCACTTTTTCCAGCGGCATGGCGAGCTTTTCCGCCAGTTCCTCCGGCGTCGGCTCGCGTCCGATCTCGTGCAGCATCTGGCGCGAGGTGCGCACGATCTTGTTGATCGTCTCGATCATGTGCACCGGAATGCGGATGGTGCGCGCCTGGTCGGCGATCGAGCGGGTGATCGCTTGCCGGATCCACCACGTCGCATAGGTCGAGAACTTATAGCCGCGGCGGTATTCGAATTTGTCGACCGCCTTCATCAGGCCGATATTGCCTTCCTGGATCAGATCGAGGAACTGCAGGCCGCGATTGGTGTACTTCTTGGCGATGGAAATGACGAGGCGCAGATTGGCCTCCACCATTTCCTTCTTGGCGATCGCGGCTTCGCGCTCGCCCTTCTGCACCTGGTTGACGATCTTGCGGAATTCCAGGATCGAGATCGCCGTTTCGGTGGCGAGGTTCTGGATCTCGGCGCGCAGGTCGCGGATCGCGTCCTTCTCGTTCTTGGTGAATTCCTTCCAGCCGCGCGACGTCAGATTGCCGATCGAGCGCGTCCAGTTGGGATCGAGTTCCGAGCCCTGATACTCCTTCAGGAATTCCTCGCGGCGCACGCCATAGCTTTCGGCCAGCCGCAACAGCTTGCCTTCGTTCTGCACCAGGCGCTTGTTGATGTCGTAGAGCTGCTCGACCAATGCCTCGATGCGCGCCGTGTTCAAGGACAGCGACTTCACCGCCTTGATCAGCTGATCCTTCAGCTCCTTCAGCCGGCGGTCCTGGCTGGGCGACAGCGTGCCGGCGGCAGCCAGCCGGTTCTCGACCTGCTGGTCCTGCAGCTTGCGCAACTTCTTGTAGGTGTCGGCGATGACGTCGAGCGTCTCCATCACCTGCGGGCGCAGCTCCGCTTCCATCGCCGCCAGCGACAGGCTGGCTTCGTCCTCGTCTTCCTCGTCGTCATCAGTCAGACCGCGCGTGTCGCCGCCGACATTGGTGATGTCGTCCTCGTCCTCGCGCGAACGGCGCGGCTTGTCCTCGGTCTTGGCTTCCTCGATCCGCTCGACCACCGGCGCCTGCTTGGCCTCCGGTCCGGCATAGGTCGCTTCGAGGTCGATGATCTCGCGCAAGAGGATCTTCGATTCGTTGAGCTCGTCACGCCAGATGATGATGGCCTGGAAGGTCAGCGGGCTTTCGCACAGGCCCGCGATCATCGTCTCGCGGCCAGCCTCGATGCGCTTGGCAATCGCGATTTCGCCCTCGCGCGACAGAAGCTCGACCGAGCCCATTTCGCGCAGATACATGCGAACCGGATCGTCGGTGCGATCGGTCGGCTCTTTCTTGGTGGTCGTCGCGGCAACGGCGGTACCGGTCTGCTCGGCCAGTTCGTTGGCGTCTTCCTCGGCGTCGGCAGCCGCGTCGGCGGCTTCGGGCTCCTCGCCCTGCTCGTCGTCCTCGACCACGTTGATCCCCATGTCGGAGAGCATGGCCATCGTGTCCTCGATCTGCTCGGAGGTCACTTCCTCCGAGGGCAGCACCGAATTCAGTTCGTCCATGGTGACATAGCCGCGCTTCTTGGCGGCTTTGATCATCTTCTTGACAGCATCGTCGGAAAGGTCGAGCAGAGGGCCATCGGTGGCGCCTTCACGTTCGGTCTCGACCTCTTCCTTTTCTTTTGTCGCCATTCTTTATTTTCTCCAAGCGGCCAAGTATCAAGCCGCGTAAGCTGCCGTACCGGTTAAATCAGATGCGCTCGCTCTAGAACGCGCTTCCCCGGGCCAGTAACTGCATCTCTCGTTAAGTCCAGATTAACCCTGGTATCTGTGGCAGGCTGACTGCCTGTCCAGTGACCGGTACCTCACATCGCTGCATTTCCCGTCGACGCCGGCACGGGTTAACGTTTCGAATCGTCCTGATTCCGTCATTCTGCCCGAAGGTCAAGCGCCTCTCGCATGATTCGCATGAAAAAAGCGAATCAATTACCCGACTTAAAGCGCCGCGGCTGATTCGACGCGCAAGCACGGTTCTGCACTTTCACTCTTTCGTAAGCTTCGACCTACACCCGCCCGGCCCTGCCCGAAGACACGCCGAACCCTTCGATCAGCGCTTCCGTTGCCTGCACATCACGAAATTGCGCCTGGATCTCGACGAGATGCCGGTAGTTTTCGTCCGTGGGATCGCTGGCGAGCGCCGCTTCCGCCTGTTTCAGCTCCTTATGTAAGGTGCGCGCGCTGCGCTGCAAGTGGAGCGCCTGGCTGAAGGCGTCGCGGGCATCGTCAAGTCCGGCTGTTTCGAGCGCCGGCCATTGCCGCGCCCGTTTGATCAGCGCCACCACGCGCGCCCAGATCTCGCCGCAGCCCGCCCGTTCGATGGTCGCGATCACCGCGTTGCGGTCGTTGGCCATGTCATGCGCCATCGCATCGAGAATGGCCGCATGCAATCGCTTCAGATCGGTGTTGGCGAGGTCGAGGAACTCGACATGTGCGAAATTCTCGTCGATCAGCGCCGGATGATTGACAAGGGCTGCGATGATCGTCGCCTCGCGCACCGACATCCCCTCGCCGCCGCGCTTGACTAGCGCCGAGCGGCCAAGGCTTTCGGTAATCGCGGTGCGTCCACCGGCATTGCCGCCGCGTGCGAACTGTCCGCCAGGAGCTGAGCCCTTGCCCTGAAAGCGCCCGCCGGGCCGGCCATCTTGACGCCCCCCTGGATAGCCTTGGCGCGCGCCACGCTGGGTGCCGAAAAAGCTTAGCACCCGCTCGCGCATTTCCTGTTGGTAGTGATAGCGCAAGCTCTCGTCGCGGATGCGGCTGGTCAGTTCGCGCAGCGTCTTTTCCAGTTCCGCCCGCCGTTCCGGCGTGTCGAAGATGCCGCCGGCCGTTTCGCGCACCCACAAAAGGTCGGCGAGCGGCCGCGCCTCGGAAAGCACGGCGCGAAACGCGTCCGGCCCATCGGCCTTGACCAGATCGTCGGGGTCCTTGCCTTCGGGCAGAAGCGCAAAGCGCACCGAGCGGCCTGCCTGGACCGCCGGCAGCGCCATGTCGGCGGCGCGCCACGCCGCCTTCAGTCCGGCCTGGTCGCCATCGAAGCACAGCACCGGCTCGCCGGCCATCCGCCACAGGAGTTCGAGCTGATTTTCCGTCAGCGCGGTGCCGAGCGGCGCCACCACATTCTCGAAACCGGCCTGCGCCAGCGCGATCACGTCCATATAGCCCTCGACGGCGATGACCGTGCCGCCCTTGGCCAGCGCCCCCTTTGCCAGCGCTTGGCGCGCCCGGGCGAAATTATAGAGCACGTTGCCCTTGTGGAAGAGCTCGGTGTCGGGCGAATTCATGTATTTGGCGAGCGCATCGGCTGCCAGCGCCCGCCCGCCAAAGGCGATTATCTTGCCTCTGGAGTCCGGGATCGGGAACATGATGCGGTCGCGGAACCAATCGTAGGAAACCGGAACGTCGTCGCCATGGCGCACCAGCCCGCATGCCTCGATATCGGCCTTGGGAACGCCCTTGGCGGCAAGATGCTCCTTCAGCGCATTGCGGCTGTCGGGCGCATAGCCGAGCCGGAACGACTGCTGCGTCGCCGGCGTCAGCCCGCGGTCGCGCAGATAGGCGCGGGCTTTTGCGCCTTCCGGCCCTTGCAGCCGCTCCTGGAAGAAGGCGGTCGCCATTTCCATGATTTCGGTCAGGCTGGCGCGTTCCTTTTCGCGCCGTTCCTCCTGGGCATCGCGCACCGGCATCGGCACGCCGGCCATGTCGGCGATCTTCTCGACTGCTTCGGGAAAGCTCATCCCGTCGAGTTCGGTGAGGAATTTGAAGTGGTCGCCCGAAACCGAGCAGCCGAAGCAATGGTAGCGGCCCTTCTTGTCCTCGCAATGGAAGGACGGGCTCTTCTCGCCATGGAAGGGACAGCACGCCCAATAATCGCCGCGCGGCGCGTTGGTCTTCTTCCTGTCCCACGCCACGCGCTGGCCGATCACCGATGAAATCGGCACGCGGTCGCGTATCTCGTCGAGGAAGGCAGGTGGAAAGCGCATCGGGAACGGCTCGTTTGTCCTCCATATAATCACGCCGGCGAAACCCGACGACTCCTAATGCGGACCATACCCGGTTTTCACAGGGCAAAAGAAGGCGGCCGTTGCGGGCCGCCTTCTTTCCTATTCCGGCGACGGTCAGTGCGCGGCGATCGCGCCGAAGATGATGCCGGAGACGACGCTGACCAAGAGATAGTCGTTGCCGACGCGGATCCATTCCTGGCCACGGCCCGGACGACGCAGGCCATAGTGGCGATAGTCGCGGATCGGCTGGTGACGCTTCCAGCTCGAATATTTCTGGCCGTTGCGCCAATGGTTCCCCTTCACGATGACTTTCTTCTTCACCACGACGCGCTTCTTCACGTGCCTGTCCGGCTTCTTCCAGTCGACCTGGCTGTGGGTCGACTGCGGCGCGTTCGTTACGTTCAGCGGCGCGGCCTGGCCCTGCAGCGACGTGGCAGCCAGCATCGAGACGGCGACTGCGGAAAGAATGATGCGTTTCATCACGGGTACTCCTTGGTTGTCGATACCCAAGCAATAGGGCCCGAAGAATGAACCGAAACTGAACATGAGAATTACGTTTTTGTAATGATTTCATATATTTATAATAACTAATTCAACACTCCACTCAAACCGGATCTGAAGGTGTCGCCTGCACTGACTGCGCGGTCATCCGGAAGCCGGCCGGCAATGCAACCATTTTGCGATCCATCCATTTCCGACACGCCCTGTCGCGCACCAACAGCCGGCCGAATTGGGCAAAATTTATTATCCGGCTAAAATTAATCGGAGTAGCATCGATCTTTGTAATGCCCTTGATTCGCTCCCTCTTTTGCTCCTTTGCCGTCACGGTGACCGTATCGCTGGCGCCTGTCAGGCTGCGAGCCTGATATGAGCGGTTCAGTCGTTTTGCTGCATCTTGCCGGCGCGGTGGCGCTGATGCTGTTTGCCACCCGGTTGGTGAAGACCGGCGTCGAGCGCGCCTACGGCGATGTGCTGCGCCACAAGCTGCGCGCCACCATGCGCAATCCTTTCATGGCGGTTCTGGCCGGCTGCGGCCTGGCGATCGCGCTGCAAAGTTCCACCGCCGTTACCTTGCTGGTCGGCTCCTTCGCCGGCGCCGGCATTGTCAGCGGCATATCGGGCCAGCTTGCCGTGCGCGGCGCCGAGATCGGCTCGGCGCTGGTGGTCAAGCTGCTCACCTTCGACCTGTCGCTGCTGGTGCCGATCTGTCTTGTCGCCGGCACTGTCATGTTCATGGCCACCGAGCGGCGCGATTGGCGCCAGTTCGGCCGTATCCTGGTCGGCATCGGCCTGCTGGTATTGTCGCTGGAGATGATCGGCCAGGCATCGGAGCCGCTGCGCCAGAGCACGCTGATGCCGGTCATCGTCGATTACTTTTCCAGCGACCCGGTCACCGCCTATCTCCTGGCGGCGCTGGTCACCTGGCTGTTTCATTCCTCGATCGCCGCGGTGCTGCTGATGGTGACGCTGGCCGGTCGCGGCTTCATCCCGCCCGAACTTGGCATCGTGCTGGTGCTCGGCGTCAATCTGGGCTCGTCGATCATCGCACCGCTGCTCACCCGCAACGCAGACCCGGGTGTGCGTGTCGTACCGATCGGCAATCTCCTGATGCGCGGCATGGGCTCTCTGGCCATGCTGATCCTGTTTATGTGGTTGAAGCCGCCGGTCGCCTTTATCGGCGCCACCGTGCCCGACCAGATCGTCAACGCGCATGTTCTGTTCAACATCCTGATCCTGGTTGCCGGCCTGCCACTGGCCGGCCTCGTCTACCGCGTTTCGGAAAAGATCGTGGCGCTCGGCACCAAACCGGCGCCGGCCGATGCGCTCGACGTCGTCGAGCTTTCCGCGCTCAACGACAGCGCCCTGGACGTGCCGAGCCAGGCGCTGGCCAACGCCACCCGCGAGGTGGTGCGGGTCTGCGAGACGGTCGAGATCATGCTGAAGCGCATCATCGAGCTCTATGAGAGCGCCGACGCCGACAAGATCAAGGCGCTGGCCGCGCTCGACGACCGCGTCGACAAGAAACATGCGTCGATAAAGCTCTACCTGGCCAAGGTGACCAGGAACCCGCTGAGCGAGGACGAGGCGCTGCGCTGCCAGGAGTTGATCGGCGCCTGCGTCAAGCTCGAACAGGTCGGCGACATCATCGTGCGCAACATGCTGGTGCATGTCAGAAAGAAGCTCGAGCGCGGGCTGGAGTTCACGCCCGAGGGCTGGCGCGAGCTTAGCGCCTTCCACGCCTCGGTGCTCGCCAACGCACGGCTTGCCTTCAACGTGCTGGTCTCGCGCGATCCGGAGACCGCCCGCCAGCTGGTGCTCGAAAAGGATCGGCTGCGCGACCGCGAGAAGGAGACCAGCGCCAGCCATTTCGTGCGGCTGCGCGACGGCACCGCCAAGAGCGTCGAGACCAGTTCCATCCATCTCGACACCATCCGCGACCTGAAGCAGATCAACTCACTGCTCGCCTCGATGGCCTATCCCGTGCTCGAGGAACGCGGCCTGCTCACCGGTTCGCGGCTGAAGGCGGGATAGACTGGGCCTGCAGGCGGAAGCCAATTGCCCGACCATCAGCGCGGCAATTGCTTCGAGCCAGCCGCGAAAATTAGCCTTTGCTCAACCTCCCGTCTGTCGGCTAGAGCATTTTGCAGCCAGACGCCTTCATTTGGCGTCCGACAGAATGCCTCAACAAAGACGTGGGGCGCGGTTTTGGCTCCACCAAACGCAAAGCGCTCTAAGGATCGGTCAATCCGCCGGGAGAAAAGTAAATGGATACCCACTCGCGCAGTTTCGCCAAGGCGCTTTCCTGGCGCGTCACCGGCACCATCGACACGATGATCATTTCGCTCGTCGTGACAGGCAGCATCAAGCTCGCTGCGGCCATCGGCCTGACCGAAGTCATCACCAAGTCGCTGCTCTATTATTTTCACGAGCGGGCGTGGCTGAAAATTCCCTATGGGAGGAAGACGACCATCTAGCGCTTGCCGGATGCGGCCGGAGCCTGCCTGAACCGATCAAGAAAACCTAAAGCGGCGTCGACAATTTCTGGATTGCCCGCGGCTCTCGTTCGTGATTTGAGGCCATCTCATTCAAGGATCGCCTCCCAGCGCCATGCTTCCCCTTATCGCCCTGTTCATCGCTGCGTTCGCATTCGGCACCACCGAATTCGTCATCGCCGGCGTGCTGCCGCAAGTTGCCGATGGCCTCGGCGTCTCCATCCCAACTGCCGGCTACCTCGTCTCCGGCTACGCCGGTGGGATCGCGATCGGCGGACCGCTGTTGACGCTCGCCACCAAGACGATTTCCCGCAAGGCCTTGCTGGTTGGCCTTGCCGCAGCCTTCACCATCGGCCAGGCCGCCTGCGCCCTTGCACCCGACTTCGCCTCCATGTTGCTGCTGCGGATTGCGGTGGCCGTGGCGCACGGCGCCTATTTCGGCGTCGCGATGGTGGTCGCGGTCGGCCTGGTCCGCCACGACCAGCGTGGAATGGCCGTGGCGCTCATCCTGTCGGGCCTCACGGTCTCCAATGTCATCGGCGTGCCGGCCGGCACGGCGATCGGCAACATATGGGGTTGGCGCGCGACGTTCTGGGTGATGTGCGCGCTTGGAGTGGCGTCCATCGCTGCCATGACCGTGCTGCTGCCGCGCAAGACGGGATCGTCGCGCCAGTCCGTCAGTTTAGGCAGCGAGGTTCGCGTGCTCGCACGCCAGCAGGTCTGGACGTCGCTGATCCTCATGCTGATGCTGATGATCGGCCAGTTCGGCCTCTTCACCTACATCACACCGACGCTGCTTGAAATCACCGGCCTCGACAAGAGCCTCGTGCCCTGGGTGCTCCTGCTCAACGGTGTCGGCGCGACGATCGGCGTCTTCCTTGGCGGGCGGCTCGCCGACTGGAAACTGATGCCGTCGCTCATCACCATGCTTTTCATGCAGGCGGTGACACTTGCCGTCATTTACGCCGTCAGCCCGTACCCGGTGCCGATGGTCGTAGCGATCACTATCTGGGGCGGTCTCAGCTTTGCCATCGGCACGCCGATCCAGACCCGGATCCTGACCTGGACGGCGGATGCCTCCAACCTCGCCTCATCGCTCATCCCGGCCGGCTTCAATGTCGGCATCGCGCTGGCCGCCTCGCTCGGCGCTGCCATGCTCAATGCCGGTTATGGCTATCGCAGCCTGCCGGTGGTTGGCGCCATAGCCATGCTGGTCGCCGTGGCGGTCGCGCTTGCCTCGCATGTCTGGGAGTGGCGCCGCAACACGACGCCACCGCTACCGGCTGCAGCCGAGTAGACAGCAGACTCTACAAATCGATCTGGCGTAGGCTTTCGGCGCCGCCATAGGCAGCATCCTCGAAGAAACGCCCGACGAGCCGTCCGCCATTGGCCAGCACCACCTTCTGCGGGGCGAGATTTACGGGTCTGGGCGGAGATCAACAGGATTCGGAAGTTGATCTTCAGGGACGGCTTTCTAAAATCAGATATCATCGACTACACACTACCACTTGGAGTGAACCCAATGGCCGGCAACACGTCCGAGAAATCGGCGAAGGCCGTCGCCGAGCGGGCCGCTACGAAGGCGACCAAACCGCGCAAGGCGACGCCGAAGCCGCAGTCCGGCAAGGCCGCGAAGCCGACCCTCCTCGCAGGCGGCAACCCCCAGATCGCGAAGGCCGAAGGCGACGCTCCCGTGCAGGCCTACATCGCGGCCATGCCGGGCTGGAAAAGCGACATCGGGCGCCGTCTCGACGCGATCATCGAGCGCACCGTGCCGGGCGTGCACAAGGCAGTCAAATGGAACTCGCCGTTTTACGGCATCGAAGGCCAGGGCTGGTTCCTGTCGCTCCACGTCTTCACCCGCTACGTCAAAGTGACCTTCTTCCGAGGCACGTCGCTGCGTCCTCTTCCTCTCGGCGAGTCCAAGCACAAGGAAGTGCGCTATCTCGATATTTATGAGGACCAGCTCGACGAAGCTCAGTTCGCCGCTTGGGTGAAGCAAGCCAGCCAATTGCCAGGCGAACGACTGTGAGATGCATCGCGAATTAGCCAAGGGCGTCCGCAAGAACCTCATTCAAGCGTGCAAACGCGGTGGGCTCGTCTGGCGCATGGGCCGGATTAACTTCTGTGACGGTCAGGCCGCGCCATTGCTGCAGGGCGGTCAACTGCTTTAGCACGAAGGCGGCTTGCTCCAGTTTGAGACCGTCGCAACGGCGCACATTCTCAGCAATCGGGAAATCGATAAAGGAGAGCACATCGACATCGAAGTGAATAAGCACGCAGTCAAAGCGCGCCGCCCATTCGGCCGCGCGCGCCGCCGCCGCCTCGATATCACTCAAAGCCTCCTCACGCGATATAACCTTGACCGCATTATCTCTGATGGCGGCGGCTTCGGGCGGAGTGATATTCTCGACGCCGAAATAGAGGAGCTGCTGAGGCACGAGCATCGGACGGGTTGGGCCGAGCCCGGCGAGCGAAGGCTCGCGTCCCGGGATGTCGAGCAGATGAGCGACACCAGTCCAGTCCAAGGCGCCGTCGCTCGTGTCAGGTGTGTTGAGATCGGCGTCAAAGTCTATGTAGACGAGTCCGATCCGCGCGCCGGCCGCGTTCGCTCCAGCGACCGTTCCCAGCTCCACAGTACAATCGCCGCCTAAGACGAGCACGTCTTCCTGCGCTGCAATCGCCGTCGCCACGTGGCTTGCGACCAAGTCACAGGCCCCGCGCACGGCCTCCAGGTTCATGGCCTGCGGCCGCGAGGGATCCGGCCGCCACCGGAACGATGCAACATCGCCATGGTCCCTGACGGCTCTGCCTCGGCTCGCGAGCGCTTCTGCGAGCCCATGTCGCCGAAACGCCGCGGGGGCTCGTTCCTGCCCCGGCGAATAGGCGCCGGCGCTGGTGGCGGCGCCGATAATGTTCAACAGACGCGCCGCCAAAATCGAAGCTCCATTTTCGTATGATCCTCGTTGCAAAACGGGTCTGGAGGGAGGAAGGTTCCTCCTCGACGTCGAGAGTTTGTCGCCCGCGCCGGAAGGGCAAACGGCTTGCCGCATTGATGCCGTCGTGAGACGCCGGACGCCGAACGTTCTCAAAGCCACTGGGACCAATCATGACCAAAGCGACAACAGCCATGAAGAAGAGCGGCTCGATGGAAGGAGCAGGAGGAGACACTCCCTCTCAGTTGATAGATGCGAGAATCAACGAGCTGAGCGATTGGCGGGGCGAGATGCTCGCTCGGGTCAGAACCCTCATCAAGCAGGCCGATCCCGAAGTGGTCGAGGAGTGGAAGTGGAGAGGGGTTCCGGTGTGGGAGCACGCCGGAATAATCTGCACCGGTGAGACGTACAAGAATGTCGTCAAGATGACCTTCGCCAAGGGCGCCTCGCTGGAGGATCCTTCAGGCCTCTTCAACTCCAGCCTCGAAGGCAACACCAGGCGCGCTATCGATATCCATGAGGGCGACAAGATCGATGAAGAGGCGTTGAAGGCGCTCATTCGCGGCGCCGTGGCACTGAACATGTCGGGGCGAGCTACCGCCCGCTCTCAGAAACCAAAGGGCGCTTGAGGATCATCAACAACCGGCCAGCGCTGCTCCTTGCGGCCGCCTCCTTCACGGCCTTGAGCATCGCTGCAGCCGGGAAAATCCCTACTGCAGCAGTCCCTTGACGATGCCGCTCGCCTTGGAGAAATCCATCTGGCCCGCGTATTTCTCCTTGAGTGCAGCCATCACCTTGCCCATGTCCTTGACGCCGCTGGCACCGGTCTCGGCGATGGCGGCGCGGATCGCCGTTTCGGTTTCTGCCTGACCCAGTTGCGTCGGCAGGAAATCGCGGATGATGGCCATCTCGTCGCGCTCCTGCGCGGCAAGCTCCGGCCGCTTGCCGTCGTCGAAAGCCTTGGCCGACTCCTCGCGCTGCTTTACCATCTTGGCCAGGATCTGCAGGATCTCGTCATCGCTGGCCGGTTCTTTGCCGGCGCCGCGATTGGCGATGTCGCGATCGTGAATGGCCGCCTGGATCAGCCGCAATGTCGGCAGCCGGCGCTTGTCCTGCGCCTTCATCGCGCTCTTCAGGGATTCGGCGATTTTGCCGCGCATGATGCTTTCTCCTTCGAATGCGACGAACAATAGCCGTGCCGAAACCCCAAGGCAATTCGACGCCGCCCGGCAAACTGCTGATATTGTTCGACGAAATAAATCGCGCCTGCGGGCGTAGCGTCATTGACCGCTCTGGCGCCTTCCCCTATGTACTGGGCCTTGCATGAACTGAATTTTTGTTGCGCGCGCTGGCTGCGAAATCGCCGCTGCGCGCGGTTTGCTGCGCACAATGGTTCGCCGGACCGATTGAAGGGCGCAGCCTTTTAGGAGTGCCGCCATGGCAACGATGACCGCCGCGTCGACCCCCCCTTGGGCCACCGAGAAGCCGACCGCCTTGCTGGTGCTGGCCGACGGCACCGTCATCGAGGGCCGCGGCCTTGGCGCCACCGGCTCCGCCGTCGCCGAGGTTTGCTTCAACACCGCGCTGACAGGCTATCAGGAAATCCTCACCGACCCGTCCTACGCCGGCCAGATCGTCACCTTCACCTTTCCGCATATCGGCAATATCGGCACCAATGACGAGGACATCGAGGATCTCAATCCGGTTGCCCGCGCCGGCGCCGTCGGCGCCGTGTTCAAGGCCGATGTCACCAACCCGTCCAGCTATCGCGCCGCAGCTGGTCTCGACCAATGGCTGAAGAAACGCGGCATCGTCGCGCTTTCGGGCATCGACACCCGTGCGCTGACCGCGCTGATCCGTGAAAAGGGCATGCCCAACGCCGTCATCGCGCATGCGCCCGACCGCATGTTCGACATCGATGATCTGAAGCGCCGCGCCGCCGCCTGGTCCGGCTTGATCGGGCTTGACCTGGCCAAGGACGTCACTTCCGGCCAGTCCTCGGTCTGGCGCGAGACGCCCTGGGTCTGGGACGAGGGCTTTGGCGAACAGATCGATCCGTCCATGCACGTCGTCGCCATCGACTACGGCGTCAAGCGCAACATATTGCGCCTGCTTGCCGGTCTCGGCGCCAAGGTCACCGTAGTGCCGGCCAACACCGGCGCCGTGGAGATCCTCGCCATGCGGCCCGACGGCATCTTTCTTTCCAACGGTCCCGGCGACCCGGAAGCCACCGGCGACTATGCCGTTCCGGTCATCCAGGACCTGCTGAAGACCGACATTCCGGTCTTCGGCATCTGCCTCGGCCATCAGATGCTGGCGCTGGCGCTGGGCGGCAAGACCGCCAAAATGCATCAGGGCCATCACGGCGCCAACCATCCGGTCAAGGATCACACCACCGGCAAGGTCGAGATCGTCTCGATGAACCACGGCTTTGCCGTCGATGCCGACTCGTTGCCCACGGGCGTCGAAGAAACCCATGTCTCGCTGTTCGACGGCTCGAACTGCGGCATCACGCTGACAGGAAGGCCGGTGTTCTCGGTCCAGCATCATCCCGAAGCCTCGCCCGGCCCGCAGGATTCGCACTATCTGTTCCGCCGCTTCGTCAACCTCATCCGCGAAAAGCGCGGCGAGCCGGTGCTGGCAGAGCGCTGACTATCTGTACGCGAGAAGCCTTGGCAATAATATCGCTTAACTTTCCGCGATAAATCTGCGATATCATCACCGTGAAGACGATCATCCTCTCGGTGTCGGCGGCTCGCGATCTCGACAACCTGCCGGCCGATGTCCGCGAGCAGATCGCCGAAGGCCTGATCTCCTATGCCGTCAGCGGGCGGGGAGATATCAAGCGCCTTGCTGGCAGGGACGGCTACAGACTGCGGATCGGTCGCTACCGCGTCATATTCGATGAAGACCGCACGACGATCCTCGCGATCTATATCGGCAAACGCAAAACGACAACCTACCGTCGGTCATAGCAGGACAGGACACCATGAACGCCCCGCAAATCATAAAGACGCCAACCGGAGAAGAGCTGGTCGTTATCCCAAAGGCGGACTACGAGGCTCTGTTGCATGCGGCCGAAGAGGCTCTTGAAGACGCTGCGGATGTGGCGATTTACGACGAGCGAAAGGCTAGTCTCAAAACGGAAAAACCCCTGCCTGCGGATGTGACCATGGAAATTCTGCGGGGCTCCAGCCGGCTCAAGGCGCTGCGCAACTGGCGGCGCCTGACGCAGGCCGAATTGGCGACCACGGTCGGTGTCAGCCAGGGTTTTCTGTCGGATCTTGAATCCAATCGCCGTAAGCCATCGGCGCAGACCAGCGCGATGCTGGCGAAGGCACTGGATATTCCGGGCGAATGGATTGAATCCTAGTGAGCATGGCCCTTAGGCCACCGTCGCCGTCGTGACGTCTTTCACCGCGACTGGCCTTTCGACCCTGAGCACGAATGCGATCAGCGACAGAGTGAGAAAGATACCGCCGAGCACGAAGGGCGCGCCGCCGAACGCCACCGGCGCGCTTGGCCCGGTGAACCAGGCGAAGATTCCCGTATAAAGCAACGGCGTGATGATGCTGGTGATCGAAAACACGCTCGTCATCGCACCCTGCAATTCGCCTTGCGCGGAGGGCGGCACCTTGGCCGCCGCCAGGCTCCGCAGCGGCGGGTCGGCCAGCGCCTCGAGGCAGGTCGCCACGATCACCGCATAGATCATCCAGCCCTTCCATGCCGCGGCATAGCCGAAGGCGGCGAGCGCGGTAAAAGCAAGGCCGATGGCAGCGGTCCGCCATTCGCCGAGCCGTGGAATGACGCGCGGCAGGACAAAACCCATCACCAGTGCGCCGCCGAGGCCGAAGACGCCGAGCGAGAAGCCGATCTGCTGTTCGCTCCAGCCGTAGCGATAGCTGCCGACGAACGACCACACGGCAGGGTACATCATGTGGCCGAGCGTCATCAGGAAGAACACCAGCCCGATCCAGCCGATGCCATGATAGTTGCGCATCTGCTTCAGGGCGCCGAGAGGATTGGCGCGGCGCCACTCGAATCGCCGACGGTGGTGCTGCTCCAGGGTTTCCGGCAGGAAGAACCAGCCAACGATGAAGTTGATGAGAGCAAGCACCGCCGCGCCCCAGAACGGCACCCGCGGCCCGAACTCGCCAAGCAACCCGCCCAGCACCGGGCCGATGATGAAACCGACACCGAAGGCGATGCCAAGCAGGCCGAAATTCTTCGCCCTGTTCTTGTCGGTGCTGACATCAGCGATGAAGGCGGAGGCAGTCGAATAGCTGGCGCCGCTGATGCCGGCCAGCACCCGGCCGATGAACAGGACCGAATACGACCAGGCCACCGCGCAGATCAGATTGTCGATGGCGAAGGTCAGCACCGAGGCCAGCAGGATCGGGCGCCGGCCAAAGCGGTCGCTGAGATTGCCGACCAGCGGCGCGAACAGGAACTGCATGGCCGCGTAGACGAAGAACAGCCAGCCGCCTTCGATTGCCGCTTCGCTGACGCCGACGCCAGTCAGCTCCTGCAGATAGGCCGGCAGCACCGGCATGATGATGCCGATGCCGGTGATGTCGAGCAGCAGCGTGGTGAAAACAAGCGCAAGACCCCGCCTGGCGGTTTTGGCTTCGATCATGACGGTATCGACTCCCGGAGCCGCCTCGGAGCGAAGGCGAAAGGGCTCGTTATAGGCGAGTCAGCCGCTCAGAACAATAAGGGAACACGCCAGGAATTTTTATCCTGACATCAACTGTCGACATGAATGCGGCCACAACCCTGCATAACCGCCGGCGCTTCAACGGTCATTCGACAGGAAGGTCCGAGCACCTCAGATCGGAGTTTTGAACGTGTCGCAGTCCGAAAGCTTGCCGCTCCTGTAGCCGCGCGCCAGCCAGGTCTGCCGCTGCTGCGAGGTGCCATGATTGAAGCTTTCCGGCACGACATAGCCCTGCATCTTCTTCTGCATCGTGTCGTCGCCGATCTGCTGGGCGGCGTTCAGCGCCTCGTCCATGTCGCCCTGCTCCAGGATTCCCTTCTGCCCGGTGAAATGCGCCCAGACGCCGGCGAAGCAATCGGCCTGAAGCTCGACCTGCACCGACATGTGGTTGGCCTCGGCCTCGCCCATTTGCTGCCGCATCTGATTGAACTTGGGCAGGATACCGGTGATGTTCTGCACATGGTGACCGACCTCATGCGCGATCACATAGGCCTGGGCGAAATCGCCCGAGGCGCCGAATTGCTGGTCGAGTTGCTGGAAGAAAGTGGTGTCGAGATAGACCTTGCGGTCGCCGGGGCAGTAAAACGGGCCGGCCGCGGAAGAGGCGAAGCCGCAAGCCGAACGGATTTGCCCGCTGAACAGAACCAGTTTGGGGTCTTCGTAGGTGAGGCCCTCGGCCTTGAAAAGGCCGGTCCAGGTCTCCTCGGTCTCGGCCAGCACCGTCGAGACGAACTGCTTCATCTCGTCGGAGGCCGGCGCGCCGGTGCCACCGCCCTGTTCTCCGCTGTTGTCGGTGATCTGATCGCCGCCCGGCAGCAAGCCGCCACCGCCGCCGGCCAGGATCTGCAGAGGGTCGATGCCAATGGCCTTCAGCCCGAAATAGAGGATCACGAGAATGATGATGGTCGACAGCGACATCCCACCGCCGGAGCGGCCGCCGACCGGGATGCGGAACCGACCGGGGCCGCCGCCCGGCAGGTTGAACCCGCCGCCCTGGCCGCGTCGGTCCTCGACATTGTCACTTTGACGACGACCCTTCCAGAGCATGGCAACTCTCCGCGACGCGCGTATCGGTAACCTGCCGATCTCATGGCCCGATCCGACCCAACAAACAATTATCTCAATGGTTGCGCCAAGTCACAGTATTTTTCGCATGAAGGGCCGCCGGCTCTGGGGTGGATCGATGCACGACACCCGCGGCTGAGAAGCCTGCCGGCGCCTTTTTTGGTCCGTACTTGGCGTTACGCTCAGATCTTCTGCTTGGTACCCGCGCTCTTGCCGTCCGAGCTCTTCGAGCGCTCCTCGAAGCGGGCCTCACCCTTCTTGAGCGGGCGTCCAGTATCCGCTTCGGTCTTGCGTTCGTCCTTCGCCGCAGCCTGCTTCAATCCCTTGGCCGCTTGCTTGCCCTTCGCTGTCGGTGCCTGTTCAACGCCCATGGTATCCTCCTCGGTCTCGCTCCAATCGCGTGGCACGATCTCAAACGCAGCGGCAACGCGGCGGTTCCGGCAGGACTGTCGGCAATGGCGGTAGACTTAGCGTGTCGCCATCATTGCGTTGCGAAACGCTTCTAGCGTCTCGGCGCCGACATGGTGCTCGATGCCCTCGGCATCGACGCGACAAATCGGCAGTCTGCGCTATCTTGATGCCATGACCGATCTCGCCGATGTGCGCCGCTTTTATGCGCGACTGATGGCTGCCAATGCAGGTTGGGCCGATCCACGTCTCGAAGCAGCTTTCGCCGCGGTGTCGCGCGAAGCCTTTCTCGGGCCTGGGCCGTGGACGGTCGTCGCCGGCAACGGCAAGGTTGAAACGCCGAGTGCCGATCCTGTTCACGTCTATCAGAACGTGCTGGTGTCGCTCGACGCCGACAAGGGCATCAACAATGGCGAGCCGTTCCTGCACGCCATGTGGATCGGCAAAGTGGCGCCAAAACCCGGCGAGACGGTTACCCATGTCGGCGCCGGCACCGGCTACTACACAGCTCTGCTGGCACAGCTGGTTTCGCCGGGCGAAGTCGCCGCCTTCGAACTGGAATCCAGTCTCGCCGACCGCGCGAGAAAGAATCTCGAAGCCTATGGCAATGTGACCGTCATCCATGGCGATGCGGTCATCGGCAGCCTGCCACCGTCCGACATCATCTATGTCAATGCCGGCGTCGCAGCACCCCCGGCCGAGTGGCTGAAGGCGCTGAAGCCGGGCGCCCGCATGGTCTTTCCGTGGCGCCCGGCCGAGCGCGTTGGCCTTGCGGTGATGGTGACCCGCACCCAACAGGGTTTTGCCTGCGACCCGTTCATGCGGTCATGGTTCATCCCTTGCATCGGTGCCTCGGCAGCAACACCCGCAACGAAATTCCCCAATCGCGACAAGGCGGCACGCAGCCGCTCGATCTGGCTGACGGCCGACAAGGCACCGGACCGCACCGCCATTGCCGTCATCGGCGACGTCTGGTTCTCGTCGCAAGATGTTGGCGGCAGGCGGTCGCAATGACGTCGCCGAGGCGAGGCATCCGATGCTTGCCCGTCGCCGGCTGGAGCGCTGGAAGTTTTTTCCGGCCCTGTCGGACAGACGTCCGCTCGCACGTCCTTTGGCCGAAATCCGGCACCGACGGCACGGATAATGAAAAGGGAGAATCCAATGAGGAAGATCATCACTGCGACATTCGTCAGCCTCGACGGCGTCATGCAGGCGCCTGGCGGGCCGGAAGAAGACCCGGTCGGTTGCTTCGAATTCGGTGGCTGGACGTTCCATTACTGGGACGACGTCGGGGGCGCCTTTATCGGTGAGATCTTCGCAAAACCCTTCGCGCTGCTCCTCGGCCGCAAGACCTACGACATCTTCGCCGCGCATTGGCCGTACCAGAAGAGCGGTCCGATCGCCGACAGCTTCAACGCCGCCACCAAATATGTGGCCACCCACCGGCCCGATAGGCTGTCGTGGCAAAACAGCCAGTCGCTGGGCGACGACGTCGTGGCCGCACTGCGCCAGCTCAAGCAGGAGGACGGCCCCGACCTGCTCGTCCAGGGTTCGAGCGAGCTGATCCAGACCTTGCTCGCCAACGACCTTATCGATGAGATCAGCCTGCTGACCTTCCCGCTGGTGCTGGGCAAGGGCAAGCGGCTGTTTGGCAGCGGCGCAATCCCGGCGGCTTTCAAGCTGAACCGCTCACAGGCATCGACCACCGGCGTCATTATGGCGACCTACCAACGCGCCGGTGAGATCAAGACTGGATCCTTCGCCCAGGAACAGCCGTCCGAAGCCGAGATCGAGAGACGCCGAACCTGGAAATAGACGACCGCACAAGCGCGCACCGCGTTAACAACAGGGATGGCCGAGCACCGGCTGTCCCCTTGCTATTTTGCCGATCACGCCGCCTGTTGCCGCCGGGCCAGTCCGTCGCGGATACACGCGGCAAATTCCCGCGCCGCCGGCCCGACCCCATGCTTCGGCAGATGCAAATTGATCGAGAAATTTGGCAAGGCCGGCAGCTCCGGATCGGCGGCCAGAATATCAAGGTCGGCCGGCACCGTGGAGGCCAGCCAGGTCGTGACGGCCAGATCCGAACGCACAGTCGCCGTCGTCGCGTCGAGGTTGCCGTTCTCGAACACGGTCCGCCATTCCAGCCCGTGCTCGTTGAGCGCCGCCAGCACCGCAGGGCGGAAGGCACAGGTGTCGGCCACCATCGAAACCGGCAAGGGCCGCTTGCGGCGGGCTATGCCGCCTTTGGCGCCGACCCAGACCAGCCGGTCGATGGCGAGACATTCGCCGGCGGACGGACCGACCGGTTCCTCGATTACGGCAAGGTCTATCGTGCCAGCTGCCAATGCCGCCGCAAGCTCCGGCGACGAGGCGCAGACCAGCGAAATCTCGACCTGCGGAAAGGTCTCAGCATAGGTCTTCAGCACCGGCGCAAGCATGGTGCCAACCAGATCATACGGCACGCCGAGCCGCACCTCACCCGCGACCGCGCTGATCGCCATCTCGGCCCAGATCTCGTCATTCAGGGAGAGCAGGCGCTTGCCCTTACCGAACAGTCGCTCCCCGGAACGGGTCAGTCTCAGGCCGCGCCGGTCGCGCTCGAAGAGGCTGCAGCCGAGAACCTCCTCCAGCCGCTTGATCTGCTGGCTGACGGCGCCCTGCGTCAGGTGCAGCGCGTTCGCCGCCGCCGTCATGCTGGCCGTGTCGGCGACGGTGACGAAGGTCCGGATCAGGGCCGTGTCGAGATTGCGGATCATAGTTGCATTATATTCTCTAATGCCAACCATGACAAACATTGCATTTACTGATGCACGCTCATGCTTAGCATGCTGGTTCCCAACAGAGGAAACAGCATGCTTGAGGCCATCCTTCCGCTCGTCCTGTTTGCGCTGGTCTCGACCTCCACGCCCGGCATGGCCACGACCTTGTCGACAGCGTCCGGGGCACAGTTCGGCTTTCGCCGCTCGGTTCCGCTGATGGCCGGCAGTGCGGCCGGCCTAGCCACGGTGGCTGCGGCAGGTGCGGCCGGGCTCGCCGGCCTGTTGGCAGCCGCTCCGTCCCTGCAGCTGGCGATGAAGATAGCCGGATCACTCTATCTGATCTGGCTCGCATGGAAGATCGGCCGCAGCGGTCCACCCAATCTGGACGTGTCCATGTCCAAGCCGAACAGCTTTTTCGGTGGCGCGGGCCTGCAATGGATGAACCCCAAGGGTTGGGCCATGGGTCTGGGAGCGGCGGCATCCTTTACCGCCCTCGCCAACGGACCGCTGCAGCTCGCCTTTCTGCTCGGCACGGTCTTCGGCCTGGCAGCCGCGCTGTCACTGTCGGCGTGGTGCGTGGCGGGCACGCTGCTCGCGCGGTTGCTCAGAACCGAGCGGCAGTGGCGCGTGCTCAACGCCGTGCTTGGGCTGCTGCTGGCCGCCTCGATCATTCCGATGTGGCAGCCAGCATAGATGCTGATGTTCAGGCGGCGTAGCCCAGCAGCGTTTCGAAGACATAGTCGACAAGGAGCAGGCGGCAAGCCTGCGCGCGGCGCTGGATGACATCGCCGCGCTGGATTTTGGTATACCGCCGGCAGCGCCCCTGAGGTCTCGGACGGCCGGCGGTAGCCACACTTACTCCGCCGGCATGGCAATCGCCCGCGCCGCCCGGTGGCTGGCCAGCATGACGCCAAGACCCAGGATCGGGAACACTGCTGCGACCAGGCCGAGATCGGCTGGCGCGCCATAGCGCAGCACCGCGCCACCGACGACGGCGCCCAGCGCCACGCCGAGATAGAGCGCCGACCCGTTGAGCGACAGCACGATGGGCGCGGCGTCGGGCGCCAGCCTGATGATGCGGCTGGCCTGCGCCGGAGGGAAGGCCCAGCCGACGATGCCCCACGGCACCATCATGGCCATCAGCGCCGGCCCGGCGATGCTGTGCGGCAGGAAGGCCGGGATGACCGAAAGCATGACCAGCATGACCGCACTCAGCGCCAGCGACCAGCTGACGGTGCGCGTCGCGCCGAAGCGATCGGCAGCCTGCCCGCCGGCGATGTTGCCGATAACGGCGCCGACGCCGAAGGCAAGCAGCATGCCGGGCAGCGCGATCGGGCTCAAGCCGCCGCCTTCGATGGCTAGCGGCGCGACAAAGGCAAAGACCGTGAAGGCGCCGGTGAGCGCCAGCAGCGTGGTCAGCAGGATCGATGGCACGCCGGGGCGAAGGATTGCGGCCAGCCGCTGCCTGAGCGGCAGCTTGGTGCCGACAATGCCGCGCGGCAGCCGGTACCACAGGATTGCGCCGGCCAGTGCGCCGAGCCCGGCGATGGCAAAGAACGTGCCGCGCCAGCCGGCAACGGTCGCGACAAGCGCGCCGAGCGGTGCGCCGACCGCCACCGCCACCGTAGTGCCGCCGACAACGACGGCAATGGCGCGGGCGCGGTGATGATCATCGACAAGCGCCACGGCCGTCCCCTGCGCCGTCGCCGCAAACAGGCCGGACGACAGCGCCATGACGATGCGCGCGATCAGCAGCAATTCGAAAGAGGAACTCAGCGCCGCCGCCAGATTGCCCAGCACGAAAAACACCAGTGTCCATAAGATGACGCGCCGCCGGTCCCATTCGCCGGTCAGCGTCGCCAGGATCGGCGTGCCGAGCGCATAGGCGAGCGCAAAGGCGGTGATCAGCGCGCCGGCGAGTGGAACGGAGATGGCGGCATCGGCCGCGATGTCGGGCAACAGGCTTGAAATGACGAAACCTTCGGTCGCGATCGTGAAAGACCCGAGCGCAAGCCAGATGAGGCGCTTGTCCATAGCGGCAAATCCTTAGTTCAAAAGTTATTGAACAATTGTACATAATGGGGCATGGTGTCAATGAAGCCACCCGAGAATAGCGGAACTCTCCTGACAGCTCTATGTCAGGACAAGGTGGCAGGAGGTAGAAACTGCGTGCATCCGCCAAGGAGGAGATGCGTTGAAATCGGTCCTGATTGCGCTTAGTTCTCCGGCATGACACTGCCCCACCCCGCCGCCGACCAAATCAGCCTGTCGAACGTTCTTGCCGTGCTCGGCGATCCCACCCGGCTGGCCATTGTGCGCTATCTCGCCAGCAAGGAAGGCGTGCCGCTGAATTGCAGCCAGTTCCTCGATCTCGGTTCGAAGACCAACCTCAGCTACCATCTGGCCAAATTGCGCGAGGCCGGTGTCACCCGCACCGAGGTGGTCGGCACCAGCCGGCTGATCACGCTGCGCCGCGACGATCTCGATGCCCGCTTTCCGGGGCTGCTCGATAGCGTCATTGCCGCTGCCGTCGATGACCCAGCTCTGCCCGCGGTAGGCGCCTCCGAGATCGAAGTCCGCGCCTGAAGCCGTAACTCGTCGTCCGTGAAGAACGCGGAACGCTTTGATTTAATTTAAGATTTTCGCCTGAATTTGGGTTTCGTTTTGCCGGAAA
>NZ_JBVVQD010000039.1:0-59363 GCF_055811755.1 Mesorhizobium sp. WSM4840 | reverse complement strand
ATGATGCCCATGATGTCGGATTCCTTCATGATCAGAAGGTCTTCGCCATTGAGCTTGACTTCGGTGCCCGACCACTTTCCGAACAGGATGCGGTCGCCGGCCTTGACGTCCAGCGGGACGAGCTTGCCGGCTTCGTCGCGGGCGCCGGAACCGACGGCGGTGATCTCGCCTTCCTGCGGCTTTTCCTTAGCCGTATCGGGGATGATGATCCCGCCCGCGGTCTTGGATTCGGATTCGACCCGACGAACGACCACGCGGTCATGCAGCGGCCGGAAATTCGACTTTGCCATTTTGGATATCCCTGGTGCGGAGGTTGAAAGGTTCTCCGTTGCCGGAGCCCGGTTAGCACTCGCCAGCGGGGAGTGCTACCGTGTCGGTGAGATAGGCTGTAGGTTCGTCCTGGTCAAGACGGATGAGCGGACAGCCGAAGAGCAAAAGATTTGGAATCGACACGGAAGCCTAACCTCCATTACGGGCGCATCCCACTGCCTAAGCGCGTTTCGGCCGTCAGCCCTGGGCCGACTTTTGTGTCTTATTTGGAATGTGAAATTATGTGAAATTAACGGCCGAGCAGTCGGCCGCATCCATAAACTTGGGGTCGCAACGAGCGCTCATCGCTTCGGCAGGCACTTGCAGAGCACATCGGAATGTCTTTCTGAGGACGATGTTTCCCTCGGTTTGGGCCGCCTATCAAACAAGCAAATGCGAGCGCCTTGCTTGAGGATTGCCAGGCGCAATCGCTCGACCTGCTGATCGGACTCTCGAGCGAGCTCGCGGTGGACGATATCGTCCACCGCGCGGTCGTTCGTCGAAGGCCTCGATCTCGACGGGCTCGCAGTTGAAAGGCGGAAGGCTAGCGTCGGCTTGCCGATCTTCACGAGTTGCTATAGCAGCAGCTCGTCCGGCGCACCCGCACATAGGCGATCCTGCCGCCAATCGGGCCTCGACGGGAGCGGAAAAATGGACCTTGCAGATTGCCGAACGTTGAACGAGATCGTTCCAACTGACACCAATCCGTCAATAGCCAAGCTCGAACGCTGTCTGGCTGTCGCGGCCTATCTGGTCGTCCGGCATGGCGACGCCTACGCGTCCACCTTCGAGCGCCTGGAGCGCGAAGTCGAGCAAACGAGGCGGCGGCTCGGAAATCGCGAACGGGCGCAGCTCTTCCTGGCCGCATTGCCGCAAAATGGCGTCAGAAGTGTAGGACCGGCGTGACGTTGTTACTCAGAGTGAGTCGAAGAGTTAAGGACAGAATCGAAATTCGCGTGTTCCTATAGCGCATGGCCGATTGGGAGACATCGGCACGAGCAGCAGATGAGAATGCGAAGCTTTGGTCGACCGAGGATCGACGGGTGATGCGGCACTCGACCTAGGGCTGTCGAGCATGAGCAAAGACCGTCCTTGCCTTATGGTCTGTGAACTCCGACGTTGACCTCGCCGAATGGCAGCTCGTAAATAATGCAGTCAAAAGTGTGCATACCGCGACGGCGACCACATTGTTTCAGTCTTTTCAACAGCGTACGATTCTGACGGTATTTTTGACGGTATTGTGGATTTGATTGACGGAAAAAATTCAGGAAAAGCAGCGGCTTACAGTTACAATTAATCATCGAATGGGAGTGAGGGGAGAGTGGCGCGCAGTAGGCTAGGCCACGACCGGGCAACCGAACCAGCAGAGTCTATCCAACGACTGGCCGCGACGGTCTTTTTGCGACGATGCTGATCGTTGAAGGCGCGTCTAAAGAAGGTCGAAAATCGATCGATCGATGCCGATAGTGGTTGAAACTGAGCAAGTCGCGGATCGCCGAAATTCGTCTTTGAATTCAAGAGCGCGAAATTTCTGACGCATCGCTGAGACGGTTCTTGGCTGCGCGCAGAAAAATTTGCGCTGAAAAGTCAGCATGTTACGAAAGCTGTGAATAATTGACTGGGAGTAGGGGGGAGTCGCCCGCATTCACGATTAACATCTGGTGAGAAATTTTTCTGAACGGATTATGCTTCGATGAAATCCAAGCGCCAACGCCTGAATTCCGCGATCAAGCCGAACAGGGAGCCTAAGCTCTCGCGCACCCACGCGCCTGCCGACCTTTCGCCGGTCGACTGGCAACGCGGCTTGCGCCGCCAGTTCGGACGCGAGCAGGACTTCGGACTTGAGAATCTGACCAGCGAGCCGTTTTTCTCCGAATTTCGGGTCAGCAATCCTGTTTCGAAGTCCAGCTACCGCGTGGCGATCCGAGGTTTGGGGCCGGGTGGCAATTTCTGTTCATGCCCCGATTATGCCACCAGCGAATTGGGAACCTGCAAGCACCTCGAATTCACACTTGCCCAGTTGAAGAAAAAGCGCGGCGCCAGGACAGCGTTTGCGCGCGGTTACCAGCCGGCATTTTCTGAGTTGTATCTACGCAATGAAGGCAAGCGCTGCGTGTATTTTCGCGCCGGAACGGACTGCCCGCCGGCGGTGGCCGAGGCCGCCGACGGGTTGTTCGATGCCGAACACAACGGGATGCTGCCGGACGAGCGGTTTGGCGAGTTGGAGCGCTTCATGACCGTGGTGTCGAAGTGCGGCCATGAGTTGCGGGCCTATGACGATGCGCTCGATTTTATCGCGGGAAGGCGCGATGCGGACCGGCGCACAGCAAAGCTCGAACAATTGTTCCAGCGCGGTGCCGCCGATCCCAAGCTGCTGGGACTTCTGAAGGTGCCGCTCTATCCCTATCAGGCCGAAGGTGCGCTGTTTGCGGTGCGAACCGGCCGGGCATTGATCGCCGACGATATGGGATTGGGCAAGACCATACAGGCAATTGCCGCAGCTGAAATACTGGCGCGACACTTTGGCGTCTCGAAAGTGCTGGTGGTCTGCCCGACCTCGCTCAAATACCAGTGGCAAAGCGAGATTATGCGTTTCTCGGGGCGGGAAGGTGAAAATGCGGCACGCGTGATCAACGGCGGTCGGGCGCAGCGGCAGATGGACTACGCCTTTGACGATTTCTGCAAGATCACAAATTATGAGAAACTCAAGCCCGATCTCGACCTGATCGCCGCATGGGGACCCGAACTGGTCATCGTCGATGAAGCGCAACGGGTCAAGAACTGGAACACAATTGCCGCGCGCGCATTGAAGCGCATCGATAGCTCCTATGCGATCGTGCTTACCGGGACACCGTTGGAAAACAAGCTGGAGGAACTGGTGTCCATCGTCCAGTTTGTCGATCAGCACCGGTTGGGGCCGACCTGGAAGCTGCTGCACGAACATCAGGTCAAGGACGATACCGGGCGTGTTACCGGCTACACCGGGCTGGAGAAGGTCAGCCAAACGCTGGCGCCGGTCATGATCCGCCGGCGCAAATCCGAGGTGCTGCGGCAACTGCCCAGCCGGACCGACCAGAATCTGCTGATGCCGATGACCGAGATGCAAATGCTCTATCATCAGGAAAGCGCTGACGTGGTGGCGAAAATCGTCCAGCGCTGGCGCAAGACCAGGTTTCTGTCGGACAAGGATCAGCGTCGGCTGACCTGTGCGCTACAGAACATGCGCATGTCGTGCAACAGCACCTATCTGCTGGACCAGGAAACCGATCATGGCGTCAAGGCCGACGAACTGGCGGCGCTGTTCGAGGATTTGTTCGCCGAGCCCGACGCCAAGGCGGTGGTGTTTTCGCAATGGACGCGGACCCACGACATCGTCATCCGCCGCCTCGAAGCGCGTAAGCTGGGCTACGTCAGCTTCCACGGCGGCGTGCCGTCCGAGAAGCGGCCGGCATTGGTCGAGCGGTTTCGCGACGACCCCGCCTGCCGCGTGTTTCTGTCCACCGATGCCGGCAGCACGGGGCTCAATCTGCAGCATGCTTCGACCCTGGTGAACATGGACTTGCCGTGGAACCCGGCGATCCTCGAACAGCGCATCGCGCGCATTCATCGCATGGGTCAGAAACGGCCGGTGCGGGTCATCAATTTCGTGGCCAAGGGCACCATCGAGGAAGGCATGCTTTCGGTGCTGGCGTTCAAACGCTCTTTGTCTGCGGGAATTCTCGATGGGGCCAGCGGCGAGATTTCGCTCGGCGGTTCGCGTCTCAACCGCTTCATGAAGGACGTGGAAAATGTCACCGGGAGCATGGGTGAGGGCGAGGCCGTAACACCGGCCGAGGAAGTGAGGAACATCGCCGCTGCAGATGCGGCCGGTTCCGCGGAAGATGTAAATGCGGATGTAGACGCCGGAGCGGGCGAGACGGCGATTGCGCGAACTGATGCGGCCGGAGCACCGCCGAGCGTTACGGGTGCCGATCCCTGGCGCGCCTTGCTGCAGGTCGGCGCCCAGTTTGTCGCCGCGCTGGCGTCCGCCAACGATCCCAGCGCACCGGCGCATCCATGGATTGAGCGCGATCTCGCCACCGGCGCGCAAAGCCTCAAAATGCCGCTGCCGCCACCGGAAGCCGCGAGACAACTTGCCGATACGCTTTCTGCACTCGCGGACAGCTTGCGGGGGAAGATTGCATGACGAGCCGTGGCTGAGCGCATGATCGCTTCAATCGCGCAGTACTCTTCACCGCGTAGTCGAGTGCCGCTTCCTCGCAGGCTCATCTCAGCCGGAGATCGCGCACAAAGCCTCTGGGCCATTTTCGCCGCCGGGCACCCGGTCGTATGTCCAAATGGTGAGCATGCTGTTCCCGCGAATTAGTCACTGTCGGTCGCTCATTTGCCATTGCAACTGGAGCAAGATGAGATTCTCCGCCGCCGACCACGGGCTGATGCGCAGGGAAGAGGCATCAGGCGTGGTGGAGATGTTTCGCCAGCACTACAGTCTGCCGCTCATGACGGCGGATTTCTACCGCTACGGCATGGCGTTCCTGAGCGCCGCCGCCACCATCATCAACGAGGTGCGCGGCATCAACCGCTGACGTGCAAGCCGCCGGGCACAATCGAGTGGGAGTAGCGGGCAAACGGCGGCAATAGCATGTTCAAGCCTCCATCAACCTGGAAGACAGGAATTCGATGAAGCGCTGGGTCTTGGCTGGAATAAGGCGAGTTTCGGTGACGGCGTAAATGCTAACCGACGACCCCTGCCATTCGGGCAGGATGCGTCGGAGCCGGCCAGAGGCCAAGTCTTCGGCGACGATCTTCTCGGCAAGCAGGGCGATGCCCTGGTGGTTGACCGCCAGGGCGCGGATCATCCCGACGCTGTTGAGCGTGAAGCGGCCGCGAACGCCGACATCGACCTTGTTCATCTCCTGGTGCAAAGTCCAGGTCGGGCTCCGCGGCATGCAGATGCATTCATGCTCCGCCAGGTCCGCCGGTGTGGCGGGCTCGCCCGACGCTTCGATATAGCCAGGAGACGCATAGAGGTAGCGCGAATGCCGCCCGATCAGGCGAGTGATCAGACTGGAATCTTCCAGTCTGCCGATGCGGATCGCCACATCGAACGGCTCGGCCACCAAATCGACGCGGCGTGGGGTCAGGTCGAATTCGAACGTGATGCCGGGATAGTGCCGCGCGAAATCGCCGATGATCGGCGTGAGGTAAAAAGTAGCGAGGTCGACCGGGAGCGAAACCCGCAGGACGCCGCTGGGCTGCTCAAGCATCGCGCCGAGCTGTTCGTGCGCGAGCCGTGCCTCGTCGACGATTCGCTTGCTCCGTTCAAAATAAAGCTGACCGGCCTCGGTGAGCTCGATCTTGCGCGTTGTGCGATGAAGGAGCCTCAAGCCGATCGCCTTCTCCAACTCGCTGATACGTCGCGACAGGGTGGAGTTCGGCATGCCGAGAGCCTCCGCAGCCTTCCGAAAGCTCTTGGCTCTGGCCACCTCCACGAACAGCGCCATGTCGTTCAAATGGTTCAACCGATTGCTCCATAGATGGAAAGATGATTTCAATCCTGCCGGATTTATCCCGAGATCGGAATGGTGGACAAGGACTCCAACGAATGGAGAACCCGATGAATCCACTGTTCACCCCGGCCCGCATTGGCCGCTATACGCTTCCCAACCGGCTGGTCATGGCGCCCATGACCCGCAGCCGCGCAGCCTTCGACGGTACGCCGGGAGAGCTGGCTGCCGAATATTATGCCCAGCGCGCCGACATCGGCCTGATCGTCACCGAAGGCACTCAGCCCTCGGATGACGGCCAGGGCTATCTCACCACCCCGGGCATCTACACGCCCGCCCATGTCGCCGGCTGGCGGAAGATCATTTCCGCCGTGCACGCCAAAGGCGGCCACATCTTCATCCAGCTCATGCACGCCGGGCGCATGTCGCATCCCGACAACACGCCACATCACCGCCAGGGCGTCGCGCCGTCCGCAATCGCGCCGGGGACGGGCATGTTCACCGCGACCGGGCTGCAGGACATTCCCACGCCGCGCGCGCTGACGACCGAAGAAGTGCGCCGGACCGTCGCCGATTTCCGCCATGCGGCCCGCTCAGCGATCGAGGCCGGCGCCGACGGCACCGAGATTCACGGCGCAAACGCCTACCTCGTCCAGCAGTTCTTCGCGCCGAGCGCCAACGCCCGCACGGACGAATATGGCGGCTCCCTCGAGAACCGCGCCCGCTTCGCCATCGAGGTCGCAACGGCGATCGCCGAGGAGATCGGCGCGGACCGCACCGCGATCCGCCTGTCCCCGGGGACGACCATGTGGGGGATCGACGAAGGCGCCGAAGGGTCGGACCTCTACCGCCATCTTGTCGCCGAGCTCGACAAGCTCGGGCTCGCCTATGTGCATATCATGCACCAGGGCAACGAGCCGTTGCTGGCCGATATTCGCAAGCTCTGGCACCAATCGCTGATCCTCAGCCGGCCGGGTCGTCCGCGCGACCAGATCGGAGCCGACGTAGCTTCGGGGCTGGCCGATCTCGAAGCCTATGGCCAGATGGTCCTTGCCAATCCGGACTTCGTCGTGCGGCTGAAGGCCAATGCGGCGATGAACGAGGCAGACCAAAACACCTTCTTCGGCGGCAACGCGCGAGGCTACATCGATTACCCCGCCCTGAGCGCCTAGGGTACGCGGCCATACCCGTTGTCGAGCTCCAGTGTCCGTCGCCGCTCAGCATTGGCTCGTCGATGCCATGTCTCTCGTTGAGGCAGCGCCGCCCATCATCGAGACCTGGGCGCAAGATTGACTATCAGATCAGGCGGCGGAAGCCGGTGCCAAAATCGAAGCCCTGAACGGATGATCGATCAGGGCTGGGGGAGCTACGGACCGATATCAGTTAATGAGAGGAAATTAGGTTGGATCAATCACCGCGTCCTTCGACTGCCTCGGATAAGAAGGCACTTGCCGAGACCGCAAATTCAAGCGCGACGGGGAAGAAAAAGGTCCTGCTCGTTGGCGCCACAGGGTTCCTCGGAGCCAAGATTCTCCGCAACCTGGCGCATGCTGCGAATGCGACCGTCGTTGCGATGTCGCGTAAGGGCGCGCCCTCAAATGAGAGCGCCGACGTCGAATGGGTGCGCGGCGACATGATGGATCCAGCGTCATTGGATCGTGCGTTGCAGGGCGTGGACGTCGTCGTCAGCTCGGCTAACAGTTACATGCAGGGAAGCCTCGACACGGACTTTGAGGGCAACAAGAATCTTATTGAGACCGCAGCAAGAGCCAATGTTGGCCGATTTGTCTTTCTCAGCATCGTCAGCTGCGAGGCTGCGTCAGCAGTGCCGCATTTCCACGCCAAGAAAGTGGCCGAGGATCTGATCAAGGCCTCCGGTGTGCCATATGTATTTGTCCGCGCGCCCACATTTCTCGATCAAAGCTCAGACATCATTGCGAAGGGTGTGAAAGCTGGCCGGTTCCTGGCGATGGGCGATAAGACTACAAAATGGTCCTATGTTTTGACAGATGATCTGGCCTCATATCTTGCAAAAGCCGCGACGTTTCCTGGTAGTGAAATCAACAACCAAACGATCGATGTCGGCTGGCGCGATGGGCCCAAGAGCCAGCAAGAGGTCGCCGATCTCGTCTCCGAGGTTATAAAGAAACGCCTTAAGGTCCGGGTTGTGCCGTGGCTGGTTTTCCACTTGCTCGCACGCCCGGTAAAGCTGTTTTCCGAGCTTGGGTATGATCTGATTCAGATGTTCCTGTTCTTCAAAAAGGGCGTCTATGTTTCGCATATTTCGAAGCAAGAACACTTCTTTGGACCCGCCCCTACATCCCGAGATGCGATCACGCGATGGGCGAAAAGTCATCAGCTAATTTCCTGATGCATATGGACTGGCTCCCAATAGCAGCGAGACAGAATAATGATGTTGGAAACGGGTTCGTCCGCGCGCTCACGCGCGACAACCATGCTCTCGGATGAGGTGCTGGAACAGACACGTTCCTGGATTGATGCCGGGATCAACCAAGTGTCGGTCACATAATTGCTATGCTTGCCGACTGGCCGGATCGAGGCTGTGATCAGGCCGGCAGGCGGAACTGCTGGCGCAAGGCCTTGTCGAACATCCTCGCAGGCATGAAACGCCGCAGCAGGCTGATCTGCCGCGCGACCTTGCCGACGGTGTAGCGTTGCCGCTGGTGCGCGGCCGTGGCCGCCAGAAGCACTGCGTCCGCCACCTTCTCGGGAGTATCGGCCGTTAGCATAGCGTTCTTGATAAAGGCATGCACCCAAGCGCGCCCTGCGTCGTACTCCTTCATCATGGAATCCGGTTCCAGCGAGTTTTGGTCGAAGGTGCTTTGGACGTTGCCCGGCTCGATCAGCGAGACGCGGACGTTGAAGGCGCGGATTTCGTGGTCGAGCGACTCCGAATAGCCTTCGAGTGCGTGCTTGCTCGCCACGTAATGCGCCGAGTACGGTGCCGGCACGAATCCCAGCGCCGAACTGATGTTGACAATGCGGCCTTCTCCACGACGCCGCATCGAAGGCAACACGGCGTTGGTCATCCGCATGACACCGAACAGGTTGACATCGAACAGGCTCTGAACCTGAGCGACCGAGGACTCTTCGGCACCCCCAAACAGGCCCAAGCCGGCATTGTTGACGAGAACGTCGATACGCCCGGTGCTTGAGAGTACCGTCGAAACGAGCGAAGCCACAGAGGCTTCATCAGTCAGGTCACAAGCCAGCATCGTGACCTGGCTCGGGCTCTTGCCACTCGCCTTGCGGCTAGTGCCGAAGACTGTGAAGCCGGCCCGTACTAAGGCCTCGGCACTCGCGTGACCAATGCCGGAGGAGGCTCCCGTTACGAGAGCGGTTTTTTGGAATTAAGTTCACCGCTGTCTCCAAAACGCTGGAGCTTCCACCAGCGGCCTACTATTGCATTGCACTCAATTATAGAAATTATGATCGTAATGCAATAGCGCGGCACCAAGCTTCAGTGCCGATCGATACGGTTGCGCCGCGAAATGTTCATGATGCCCTCCACTGGCGCTACGGGTGGGCTTGCGTTGCGGCATCAGGCGGCGCGTTGCCGTGTCTTACGGGCAGAGTTTTACGTCTGCCCGCCTAAGTCCTTGAATGCGAGCCCGGCCTTTTTGAGCGAACCGAGGAAGAAATCGACGTCCTCTGGTCTAATGATCCGCATTGCGACCTCCTGCCGGAGGTTCTTGATCAAGCCTGGCGCGTTTTGTTCAAGCCAGACACGCTCGCGCCGGGCGTCCGCTTCATATCCGCCCTCACCGAAAATCGCGGCCGCGATGGTGTGATAGTTGGCATTGCCGGGAACCGTGGCTTTCCTGATCCACATGGCCGCCTGCGGATAATCGCCGCGAAAATAGGCGCAAAGGGCAAGCGCGGTCTCGTAATAGGCTAAGGGACCCGGATTACGCGTGCGAGCTTCCTCGATCAGCGGGCAGCCGTCGTCCCAGCCTCCTGAAAGCGCCAACCGATATCCGTACTCGCCCATCAGTTCGGTATCGTTGGGGTTGATGTCCAAGGCACGTTTGCCCACGATCAACGCCGCCTCGATCTCTTTGCTGAAATAGAGCGCGAACATTTCCGCCTGCAGGCCGCGGATGTTGAGCGGGTCCAGTTCCACGGCCCGCCTGGCCGCGGCAAGAGCGCGCGCGATCGAGGCCGAAGTCGCGGCTTCGTCGGAAGGATAAAGAAATCGAATCTCGTCGATATAGGCCTGCGACAGCAGACCCCAGGCCGTGGCGTAGCCCGGGAAGCGGTCAACGGCCTTCTCCAGGCACGCACGCACCGCTGGAAGTGCCGTTTGTTCGAGCTTTGCCCGGTATGCGTAGAAAGAAAGCGTGCAGGAATAGGCAGCCCAATCGTCGGGAGGATTCGAGACATTGAGCGAGGCGTCGGCCTGAAAGATCACGCCGTATGTCTGGGCCAGGCTCGTCGCCACTTTCTGTGCGATATTGGCCTCGGTCTCGATAAGCGCGGCAACTTTCATCTCTCCATCATAACTGTCCGCCCACAGGACGGAGCCGTCGGCGCGGTTGATGAACCTGACCCGAAGCCGGAAGGCATCGGTCGACAGGTGGACGCTTCCCGCAAGAACAAAGCGCGACGGCGCGACCGAATTTTCGGAGGACTGGACGACGATGATGTCCCTGAACTTAGAGAGTTGCCCGACAATTTCCTGTGTCAATCCGCCCGCAATCGCCCTGGAGGCTTCCGTTCCTGAAAGGTCGTCAACCGCCTCGACCAGCACTCGCGGAATCTCAGGCGAGGTTGGGCGGACGCCGCTCCTCGCCAATCCCAATGCCAGAACAGCCAATGCTGGGACGGTAGCCGCAAGAACGACCGTCAGCCATGATGCCCTCGTCCATCGAGCAGGGCTCGGGACCTTCTCTGCCCGGCTGATCGGCAAGGCCGGCTCAATTGTCTCAGGGGGCGATCGCACCAAGAACGTTGGAACGTAACCGCCCTTCGGGATCGTGATGAGAATTGGATCGTCGTGTCCGGCAGTCAGGTAGTAACGCTCGAGCCCGCGCCGGAGGTGGCCAGCCTCGATACGGACAATCGGATCCGTCTGCGGGTCGAAGGACATATCGCGGCCGAACACTTCGACTGCGATCGAATAGGCCTTGATACGATCACCGCGACCCGCCAGCGTCTCCTCCACCACATGGCTGAGGAAGCGGCGCTCGCGACCGGTTGCATCGAAGTCCGCGCTGTTGAGGATCCGGGCAAGCTGGGCACGACAAGCCTCTGGGGCGAGCCTATGCCCATTCCCTGCAGCTATTTCCGCCCGGATCATCTTGGTCCCCTCACATGACCTTGCCGGAGCCGCTGTGGTCGGCGACGGCCCACAAGATGGGAATCGGCTTCCGGCTCGATGACGGTTTGTCCCCAGGCGGCCGAGTCCGCAAGCGCCAGCCCGACGCAAAACCCAATGCCCAGCCGCAGCGGCCGAGTTCCCGTGCCGCAAGTCGCTCTTATTACGGCCACGCGAGCCTCCCTGTAAAAAGAACGCTTCCCGATCGAGGTATGACTAAAGTCTAGCGAGTTGAGCAGATACCGCTATTGGCCTTTGGGGAACCGCAGCCCTAGCGGGTGCATCTGTCCGAGGGCAAGGCACTGGAACGCCCGCTGCGATCAGCGCCAGGCCGAGGTAGCGCGGTGAGTTGTGTGCGTCAAGTTCTGCAAAAATGGCGTGGCATTCAGCGGTGACGCGTGTCCGCCGCGCAGCCCCCGTGTTTAGCGGAGCGGCGGACATGGCGGGCCGCGTCTCAGGCGGCCAATGCCCTCAGGTTCTCCTTCTTGTGCTCGCGCAGATGATCCATGTTGAGGTAGCGGGTCGCCTCGAGCCAGTTCTCGTGGATCTCCACCGCCAATGCCCGAACCAGCCGCAAACAGCTCTGCGGGTTGGGGAAGATGCGAACGACCAGGGTGCGCCGCTTGATCTCCTGGTTCAGCCGCTCCAGCATGTTCGTCGACTTCATGTGCTTGTGATGCGCCAGCGGCAGCCGGTAGAAGCTCAGCGTCTCCTCGATGTTGGTCTCCACCCAATCCACCAGCTTCGGGTATTTGGCCTGCCATTTGGCGATCCACTGCGCCAGGTCGCGCTTGACCTCGGCCAGGTCGCGCCGGTCATAGAACCATCTGAGCTCCATCAGGCAGTCGTCATCGACCTTGCGCGGCACATAGTCGAGCGCGTTTCTGAGGAAGTGCACGTAACAGCGCTGCCAGACTGCCTCGGGCAGGACTTCGCGGATCGCTGCCCTGAGCCCCGGATGGTCGTCGGAGACGACGAACTCGACGCCGGCGAGCCCGCGCTGCTTGAGCCCTGCCACGAACGCGCGCCAGCTCGAATGGCTTTCCCGGTTGGCCAACTCGACGCCGAGCACCTGGCGCCGGCCCTCCCAGTCGACGCCGATCGCCACCAAGACCGCCTGGCTGGCGATCACGCCGGCCTCGCGCGCCCGCTCATAGCGCGCATCCAGAATGAGGTACGGGTAAGGTTCGGCAAGCCGCTGCTCAAAGAACGCCTTCAGCGCTTCATCCAGCCGCGCCGTCGCCTGGCTCACCGTCGAGGCCGAGAAGGAATGGCCGCACAGCTCCTCGGTGATCGCCTTGACCTTGCGCGTCGACACGCCTTGCACGTACATCTCGACCAGCGCCGATACCAGTGCCTTCTCCGAGCGCTGGTAGCGCTCGAACAACTCCGTCGAGAACCGGCCGGCCCGATCTTGCGGAACCCGAAGCTCCAGCACGCCAACCCGCGTCACAAGCTTGCGTTCGTAATAGCCGGACCGGTAACCAACCCGCTCCGTCGTCCGCTCGCCTCTCTCGGCCCCATCGCCTCCGTCATCTCGGCTTCCAAAGCCTCCTGCACGACAGTCTGCAAAACTCTGCGAAAGCCGTCCTCATCCGACAACAGCAACGCTTTCAACTCGCCTCTGCTCAGTCTAACGTCTCGCTTGGTCATGGCACTCCCCTTCCACGGGAATCGGTGGTCGCAACGTCACCAGCGTGCCATGGCCGCCCCTCGCCTCAGAGCAAGGGCCGTTCTCTCTCCAAAGCTTTTTGCAGAACCTTCGGGACACTATCAGCGCGGTGCCGCCTTGCCGGATCGACTCCCGCCCTGCGGATCCATTGGATGTCCCTTGGTTCGCCTCACGATCGGGAAGGCCATCCAGGAAGACTGGCCGCGCTAATGGACCTTTGGGAAGGAGGCAGAAACCTATTGCAGCCCAAAATGAGATCGCCCGAAAGGCCGGGAAACTAGTTTTAGTTTAAGTTGCCTGAGGACGACGCGAGCGCCGCCTGGATCGCACCGATCAGCAAGGCGGCAGGGAAGGGTTTTTGGAGATAGGCGCCGCAGCCCAAGCGAACGGCTTCCACCTCGATGGCACCGTCATCGACGGCGGAAATGAAAATGACAGGCAGCCAAGGATCGGAGCTCTGCAAGCGCCGCCTGAGCTCCAGTCCGGAAATCCCACCGAGCTGGATATCGAGCACGACGCACAAGATCGAGCTTGCCGGGTCGCGACCGAGAAAGGTTTCAGCCGATCCATAACCCTCAGTCGGAAATCCATGGGCGTTGAGCAGGCGCTCGACACTCCTCCGCATGCTGGGATCGTCCTCTACGACGGCTATCCTGCCTGGCAGGCTTTCCAAGGCGCGCCCCTTTCCCGTCTTGGCATCTGGGTAACCACATCCGGACGGTAGGCATAACCGGGCGCGTATGATACTGGCCTAAGGGGCAGAACCGCCTCTTTTTGGGGCGTTCAGGAGTCCCAGTCGCTCGGCGATCGACACCATCTCGGCCAGCGAATTCACTTTAAGCTTCTCCATGATCGCGTGCCTGTGGGCCTTCACCGTCCTTTCGGACGTGCCAAGTTCGAAAGCCACCTGCTTGTTGCGCTTACCGCGCACGACCATGTCGAAGACCTGAAACTCGCGCGGCGTCAGGCCGGCTGCGAGTGCATGAAGCTTGTCGATTCTATGATGCTCGGCGCAGCGTTTCTCGTTCTGCAGCAGCGCACGATTGATGGCCTCCAGCAGGTCCTTGGCCGAGACGGGCTTCTCCAGAAAATCCTCGGCACCCGCCTTGATGGCGCGAACAGTCGTGGCGATATCGCCGTGCCCGGTGAGGAAGACGGTCGGCAAAAGCGGCGCCTCTTGTGAAAGGCGGTCCTGCAGATCCGCGCCGCT
This sequence comes from Mesorhizobium sp. WSM4840, assembly GCF_055811755.1. Classification (NCBI taxonomy): domain Bacteria; kingdom Pseudomonadati; phylum Pseudomonadota; class Alphaproteobacteria; order Hyphomicrobiales; family Phyllobacteriaceae; genus Mesorhizobium; species Mesorhizobium sp. WSM4840. Next base: position 45,327 of record NZ_JBVVQD010000039.1, on the reverse strand, counting down.
CAGGCCGGGCATCTGCAGGTCGAGCAGTATGCAGCCTGGTTCCGCTGTCGGCAGGCGCGAAAGGATCTCTTCACCCGAACCGTAGGAAGCTACTCGAAACCCGGATGCCTCGACCAGCCGGCCGAGAGCCGTTCGAAACGACGCGTCGTCGTCGACAATGTGGATGACCGGTGTCATTGGATGCTCTGCGCCAGCGGCAGGTCGAAGCGAAAGACGGTGCCGCCCTCCGGGCGGTTGGCTGCCCAGATCCTGCCGCCATACGTCTCGATGATCGTCCGCGTGATGGACAGGCCCAGTCCGGTGCCTGCCGGCTTGGTGGTGTAGAAGGGATCGAAGACTGCGGCAAGCCGCTCATTGGGGATGCCGACGCCCGTATCCGAAATCGAGAGCTCGACCGTGGAGTTGTTGGTAATAGCGGTCTGGAATTCGAGTCTCCGCTCTGGCGAAGCCTTCTCATCCATCGCATCCATCGCATTCATCGCGAGATTGATGATGACCTGCTGGATGTGAACCCTGTCGGCGCGCACGGGCAGGTGCCTGGCCCCCCGAACCGAACGGACGGATACTTTCTGGCGTTCGGCTTCGGCGTGCAGGATGTTGATTGAACTGTCGAGAACCTCGTTGAGGTCGAAATCCTGCCAATCGATCTCGCCCCGCTTCTTGAGCATTTTGCGCAGGCGCTGAATGATGTCTCCCGCGCGCTGGTCATCGTCCTTTATGTCGGCGATGATCTGTTGGATGAGCTTGAGGTCGGGCTGATCGCTCTGAAGCAGTATCTCGGCCGCTTCCGCGTTGCTGCGTATCGCGCCGAGCGGCTGGTTGAGTTCATGCGCGATCGACGCGGACAGGGCGCCCGCCGTTGCGGACTGGTTGAGATGGACGACCTCGAGCAGGCGATGACTCGACTGGATTTCAGCTGCATGCCGGCGGCGACGCTCGTAGAACAGTCCGAGGATCGCCAGGCTCTGCGCCAGCAAGGCCAAGCCGACGAGGGTGATCTGCCATCGATACGTCTCCCAAAGCGTCGGCGTATAGTGAAGGATATTGGCGTCGTCCCGGAGGCTGGCCTTGTCCAAACCCCAGCGTTCTAGTTGACGCCAGTCGAGGACCGGAAAGTTGGTCGCATAGACAATCTGCGGAGCGGATTCGTCACCGGAAATACGTTCAATGACCTTGGCCGCAATGTCTTCGCCGATGGACCGATACGTCCCCATGTTGCCGCCCACTATTCCCAGGCCGACATACGAACTCAGCAGACCGTAGCTCGGCGCACCGGAAACCGCCGCGATTTTCGCGGCGGCATCGCGGGGGCGATACTTCGTGCCGCTGGCATCCTCGAAAATCGTAAGGATGAGCAGGATGGTCTGTGCCGTCAACTCTGTTTCGGCCATCATCGATTCGAGCGTGAGGCCGGAGAGATACTCAACGGGCAGATCGTGATATCTGTCGCCTAGGATCTGCCGGGCATTGTCCTGCCAGGATCGACCGAATTCAGCCGATCCAGACACCACCACGATCCGTCGAGCGTCGGGCTGCAGGCCGATTGCGAGATCGGTCGTCTTCGCGATGTCGTAAGCGCTGACCACCCCTTTCATGTCCGGCCGGGGAGAAAGTCGCTTCAGCGACCTCTCGCTCAGGTCTCCAAAGATGATGGCGGCGGTCGGGGCAATGGGGCTACGATGATCCAATATGAAGCGCAAAGCTTCAGGGCCGACCGCGACAACCACGTGAAGAGGAATGCTTTCGAATTTTGCGTGCAAACCATCAGCCAAACGTCGCAGATGGTCCGGTGTAGAAAAACGGCCGCTATCCAGGAATTCCGTATAGATCTCCAGCTTCGTCGTCGCCAGCTTTCCGAGGCCCTTTGCCAGTCCGTCGGCGATCTCGATGGCAGATGTCATCGTGCTGCTATCCTGGTGCAGGATCAAAATACGGTGGACGGCCGGGTCGGCGCTCGCAGTCGCAATGGTCAGGCTCGCTTGAAACGCAAGAATGGCGGCCGCTGACAGGACGTTTCGGGTCGATCGTCCGTTGTAACTTCTGATAAGGGCCGTTTTGGAGACCGCCGACGCAAGTCGACCTAAGCAGCGGATTGCTCGTACGGTCAGCCTGAGGATCCCCGGCGGGTTGCAGGTTTGTGAGGCAAAGAACGCGATCACGAGAGGAAGCAAGGAGCGGGCGTGCGACGGCAAGGCCAAGCAGGATAGAGCCAGCATCGTGCGCACCATGCGGAAACGCTCCTCTGCCAGCCCACCCCAGCCAATATTAGCAGCCGTCTGCGTCATGCGGACAGTAACCCAGGCAACCCCGTACTGGTGAAGATCAGGGCAAGGTGGGCACGAACTCTGGGGTGAGCTGATGCCCGCCCCCCGCGGCTGTGTCCGCCTGGATCACCTTGGTTCCCTCACCTGACGTTCTGGGGTGACTACTCCCAGTTATATTTCATTTTTCGCCGGTTACCCTCGCTGCGTAATTTACATCCGCGAGCCTGTTCTTGCAATACTCCCAGTATTCTGAACGGATAACGGTGGGATGACGGCGACGGTTCGCGGAATGCGCCGGCGGATGACAACGGATCAACAGGTAGGCGGCCTGACCGGCAAGCGCAATTTGATTTGCGATTTTATAAGCTTGGTTCCGACCGAGCTCGCGCTATGGATGTTCAGAAATTACCCTGTCACCCACGTAACTTACATTCCGCAGCCGCCTCCATGCGATAGGCTAGGGTGGTCTCGGGATACGAGTTGCGCCATGAGGATGGACGACGAACCGGCTGATAGACGAAGAGCGGTCTCGGCGGCAGTGCGTCGATTCCCGCAATTTGAATTGGCGATCCATCGGCTGATGGACCGAAGTGAAGGCTTTCACGATATGTGCGAGGAACTTGCAGAAGCGGAGCTCGCACTGTCGAGGATCGACAAGGTCCCGCCGGCATTGCGCGAGTCCAGACGAGCCGAATGGCAGGAACTGGTGGATCGGTTGGTTGGGGAAGTCGGAGCCGTGCTGCACACGGATGCGGCCCGGAAACCGCATGTCATTCCTTGGCCGCCACGCCAGAACTAAGCGGAGGCCGGCTTGGAATTTCTGTCTGGCAAGCGTAACCCAAAGCCTGTTCTTCTCGCGTTCCCAACCCACGGCGCCCCGACAGCGGACCGACGGCTTCGGATTCCGCACGGGAATGTCCCTGTTGTTCCCGGAGTAGGCCCAGAACTGTCCGTCCGTGACAGCCACGAACCAAATGTACCGTTGTCGATATGAAAGACGATTGGAATCCGATATCCATTAGCTGAGCAGCGCGAATGCATATATGTTGTCACTGCGATCTGCGCGAGACGATCGAATCGGACATGAAGTAAAAGACGGAATTAGAGGGGACTTCGATATGGGAATCATCCGAGCTCTGGTGTTGGCTTCGGCGGGAACAGCGGCAGCGCTGTTTGCGGTGCCGGCGATCGCTGCGGACGCTGCGACGCAACTTCCTGAAGCCGCACCCGTGCCTGCTGAAGCCGCACCGGCCTGGACCTTCACCGCAGAGCCCTATTTCTGGATGGCAGGCATAAAGGGCAGGGTCGGCGTCAGGGGCTTGTCGCCGGTAGATATCGACGTCGATTTCGGCCAGATTTTCGACCACATCGATTGGTCTCCCCCGCCGGTCATGCTTGCCGGTGAGGCGCGCAATGGCCGCTACGCTCTTTTCACCGACTTCATCTATCTGGGACTCGAGGCCGATGGCACGTCGCCCGGCCCGTTGGCTCTTTTTTCAGCCGAAGCGAACTTGAACACGGTGGTGTGGACCTTCGGCGGCTCCTATCGGGTCGTCGACAATGGCACGGCGACCTTGGACGTTCTGGCCGGAGGACGGCTCTGGTACCTAGATGCGGATTTGACCGTTACTGGCCCTCTCGCCACGAGGGAGGCCAGCGGCAGCAAGACCTGGGTCGACCCCGTGATTGGTGTGGCCGGCGATGTTGCTCTCGGTAACGGTTTCGGACTCCATGGCGAGGCGGATGTCGGTGGCTTCGGCCTTGGCGCCGACATCGATTGGCAAGTGCAGGGCACGCTTCAATACCGGTACAGTAATTCGGTCACGCTGGAAGCGGGCTATCGCTACCTTGCCGTAGACTACGAGGACGACGGATTTGTGTTTGACATAGCAATGCAGGGACCAATCATCGGCGCCAGATTTCGGTTCTGATCGGATCTGCGCCGGCGATTTTTAAATAGATCACGGTCGCGTGTCTGAGGTTCGCGCTAGCAGTGCAGTGCTGATCGTTTTCACTCCGGGTTGCGGGGGCGGCTTTCGCGACCCGAGGTCGCTTTGGGACGACTTCGAACGGGAGAAGAGTTTGGGAAACTGTTTCGTGGGTCTGTCCACAGTCAGACGTATCAGCAACGTTTTGTTGGCGTCGGCGTTGGTTGGCCTGCTGTGGGGGTGCGCGTCCCGTCCGACGAATGTGCTGCTGCCCGTGGCCGATACCTCTCCTTCCTCAAGCAAGGTGGAGATGCTGGTCACAACGACACGCAGTCGTTCCTCCAATCCGGCACAAATGTATACGGGCGAGCGCGGACTGGCCCCCTCGTTCGCGGAGATTACGGTGTCGATCCCTCCGGCATCGGTCCGCAAGGTTGGAGAGGTCGCATGGCCCAAGAAGCTGCCATCAAACCCGGCGACTGATTTCGCAGTCGTGCAGGCCCAGGAATTGACGCTCCAGACAGCGAAGGGGTGGCTTAGCGCCTCCGTCAGGAAGAGCCCGGATCACAGCGTCCTCGTCTTCATTCACGGATTCAACAATCGCTTTGAAGACTCGGTCTATCGTTTTGCGCAGATCACAAAGGACACCGGCACCCAGAGCGTTCCGATCCTGGTCACATGGCCCTCCCGAGGCAGTGCGCTGGCCTATGGCTACGATCGTGAAAGCACCAACTACACGCGAAATGCGCTTGAGCTGCTGTTCCAATATCTTGCACGCGATTCTGAAATAAAGGAAGTTTCGATCCTCGCCCATTCGATGGGCAACTGGCTTGCGTTGGAAGGCTTGCGCCAGATGGCCATCCGCAATGGCGGCCTTCCGGCGAAGTTCAAAAACGTCATGCTGGCCGCGCCTGACGTCGATGTCGACGTGTTTCGCACTCAGATTGCCGACATGGGCAAACAGCATCCGCAGTTCACCCTCTTTGTCTCGCAGGACGATCGCGCGCTGAAAGTTTCGCGACGGGTCTGGGGCGATATCCCCCGGCTCGGATCGATTGATCCGGAACAAGCTCCATACAAGGAAGAACTCGCCACCAACAACATAACCGTCATCGATCTGACCAAAGTCAAATCCGGAGATCCTTTGCATCACGGCAAGTTCGCGGAGTCACCGCAGATCGTGCAACTGATCGGGGCGCGAATGGCCGGCGGCCAGACGTTGACCGACAACAGGATAGGTCTCGGCGACACGATCATTCACGCAACGACCGGTGCGGCGGCAGCGGCCGGCAGCGCGGCAGGACTGGTGATTGCGGCACCTGTTGCAGCGGTCGATCAAAACAGCAGGGAAAATTTAGGCAATCACATCGGCGCCTTGACGGGTTCCCAGACTAGCCAGAAAGCGAACCCTAGCAGTAAGGATTGCGCTGTCTCCTCTCCGACTAGGAAAGACTGCAAGAAATAATCATTCGTCGAAGCCAAAGCGGCAGCACTGAAGCCGATGACGAGTCAACCGCATCCGCAGGAACGTTGCCGCGGTCCCGTCTGGCTGAAAAGGGGGAATGATTGCACCGCATCGCTCGGATCTCGCTTGCCATCATCCTTTCGCTAGCCGTCGCAATCCTGACTGCCTGGGCCGGGCTTGCCATGTGGTATCGCCTGCCTGCGGCTGAGCTTGGACGGGCTCTGGCCGGCGTTCTTTTCATCTTGTTCGGCCTCGCCACTATCATCGCGCTCTTCAGCCGGTTTCGTATCAGGGCGCTTGTCCTGTTTGCAGCTGCGTTTGCTGTGGTTCTGGTTTGGTGGAGCACCATCAGGCCTTTCGATCACGCGGACTGGGCGCCCGACGTCGCCCGTCAGGTGACCGGCACCCGCGACGGGAACCTGTTGACGCTGACGGATGTGCGCGACTTCGAATGGCGTAGCGCTACTGATTTCACCGAACGCTGGACAATGCGGACATACGACCTCTCCAACCTTCAGACGGTCGACCTCTTCATGTCTTATTGGTCCGGGACCAAAATCGCCCATGTCATCATAAGCTTCGGCTTTGCAGGAGGTGACTATCTTGCCTGGTCGATTGAGGTGCGACGCCAGGGAGGCGGCAAGTTTTCTCCCATGGCAGACCTGTTCAAGAGCAATCCGCTGGTCATTATTGCGGCTGACGAGCGAGACGTCGTCGGCGTCAGGTCAAACATTCGGGGAGAGGATGTCCAAATCTATCGGCTAAAAGTGTCACCGGAAGCGGCCCGGGCGCTCTTGCTGGAATACGTCTTGGACGCAAATGCACTTTCCACGACTCCAGAATTCTATAATTCCATCACGACGAACTGCACGACCACGATCGTCAAGATGATGCGAGCCGTCGGTGACGTGGTCCCCCTTGACTGGCGCCTCATCGTTAACGGCTACCTTCCCGAATATGCGTATGCACAGGGTGCACTCGACACCCGCTTGCCATTGTCAGACTTAAGAGCGTTAGCCCACATAGACGAGCGCGCACGAAAGTCAGGCCTGTCGCCGGATTTTTCGAGATTGATCCGTGTTGGCGTACCGTCTCCGCCCTAAGTGCGCAAGCTCACAAGGTGGCCGGCGTTCGCGAGATCATCGAGGCGGCCGGCGCATGCCTACGCTATCTTCCGCCCTACTCGCCGGACCTCAATCCGATCGAATCTAAATAGGCGAACGTCCTTTCAGCATACCAACGAGAGCCTTCCCGTCAGTATAATACGGATCCCCGCCGCCGTTGCGGCCGTCTTTGGTGGCGCCAATTCCGGAAATCTCGTAACTGGAGGAAAGCTGTCCGGCTGCCGTCAGGTCGCTGATGACCAGATCGCGTTCCGCGTCGACATCGGGGCCTATGTGGTGGGTGATTTGGCCGGTGTCATGGCTAAATCCGACGCCGCGATCGAAACTGGCCGAACCCAGCCAAAGCGGACGGCCATCGCTGCCCAACTTCTTGGTCAGCCAGAAACGGACATGATTGCGCTGGTCCGCGCTGTCTCCGACCGGTTTTTCGAAAGCCAGGTCTTGCTTCCTTCCCTCAAAAAGCAAGGCGCTGACAGGAGCATCCAGATCGGGTCGGTGGAGCACGACGCTGAGACCGATATCGATGGAAGAACGGAGCGTGATGGGGTCGGCAGGGTCCCAGTCAGCTGCCACGAATGCACGAATGACCTCTTCCTTTGTTCCGACGAGCCCGACGTTGATCGGATCGCCCGGGATATCCTGCTCGGTATGCGTGAGCATGCTGCCGAAGTCCGATACGCGTGAGGCATCTCGAAACACCCAGATTTCCGGCACGACGAAATAGGCGATGAGCAAATAGACGATCGCTACACCAAGTACAACGGTGGTGGCAGTCCGTATATTGGTTCGACGCCACATGGGCATTCTATCCTCTATTTTGCTCCGGGCTGCGGTGGTGCGGCAGCACCTCGCCAATTCCTACGCTGCCGGTCACGGAGAGGGCGGCGCTGCGCCCACTGACCTGTAGTCATGGTTCTGGCTCAGTCCCTTCAGGAGGCCCGCGATCCCTCAAATCCTTGGCCCGCACTTTGTCGAGTTTGCCAAAATCGGTCATGATGCTTACCAGGGCGCTCCCCGTCCAACCGAATGTGAACAACCCCGACATCGCTATGATCGGTCCGACCAAACGCCATCGATCAGGCAAACTAATGCTGCCCTCGCCGAGCGTCGTATAGCTCTCCAGGACGTAGTAGTAGCTGTCACGCATTGACGGAATTGATCCGGCCAAAAATATAGGGATGGCCCAGAGGAGCGTTTCGGCGAAATGCAATGCTGCCAGAGACCCTATCGTGATGGCGAGCAACAGGTTGAGGCGCCAATATGCCGTGGTTTCATTCACCTGAACCCAAGACTCGCTGAAGCGCTGATGGATTGTCCGAATTCCCGCGCCGTGGACGAAAATAATGACAATCATTATCAACGTGCCGAAAACAATTTCCAAAACCGGCCTGGGAGATGCCCCTTCGTCCATCGAGTTGTCTTTCTAGCCTAATGAATGCGAGTTCGATTGTTTGAAGGAAGCACTCTCGTGGGGATTTGGCCGTAGTTGCCAGTGCGGCCAGCACAATCGGGAGTGCGAGCCGGCTGCATCAGGCTCCACCTCCTGTCTGCGGTTCGGTTGCATGTCGTCGGCCTGACTTAGAAGGCGCCATCACCCGGACCTTTACGTGTGTCGAACCAGAAACTTGCATTCTCCGTAATTCGATGAATCCGGCAACCCGCGAGACGAACCAGACGGATGCCATGTCGGGGGTGTCGCGCGACCGGTTCGGCTGCATCGGATTGCGAGACGGCCGCGCTCGCCCTCAATAGCACGGCGGGTAAGGGTAATAACCACAGTAGGGCGGATATGCGTATGGGGCGGCGGCCCCGACGGCAGCGCCAAGAGCGGCTCCGGCAACTGCGGCCCCCGCCAAAGCGCCAGCACCATACCAAGCTCCACGATAGACAGGAGCATGCCAGTATGCGCCACCGTGATAACCGTATCCGCCACCATGCCAGACCGCGCCGCCGTAGCCGCCCACATGGGCGAATCCGCCACCGCCCGGTCCGCGAAACGCGAAGGCGTCAATGAAAAGTGCCGCAGGCCCGCTCGCATTGTTGAGACTGCCTTCCAGAACGGCAACGTCGAACGTCAGCGTGTTCCCCTCAAGTTTCGGCGCTTTGAGCGTAACCACGGCATCATCCACCTCCGAGCCGTCTCCCCCAAGAACTGAGACCGTTGCGTTCGGCGGGTCGACGGCGAAGCTGTCCTTGCCCTCATCCCACTGCATAATGAACTGCTCGGTCGCAACATGACCGGCGGCCCGCACCGGCCGATCGGCAAAGACGATTGAGTTTTTCGAAACGCCGGTCAGGACGAGCTTGCCGCCGTCGAGCGTGGCGCCCTGCGCATTGATGACGGCGAGCGACGGAATCGGTCCTGTCGCCGTAGCCTGGCCGATGGTCTTCTCCAGCGGGACATGCGGCTTCTTGGTTGTATCCTGGGCGACGGCTCCGGTGGTTGCCAACCCCAGGCCTCCGACAAAGAGCATCAGACGTGCGGCGTGATTGAATGTCATGGCAAATCTCCTCAGATGTTAGCCGCATTCGGCGGACCTGATGTCACTACACTGGACGCCAACGCCCAGTATGAACGAGAGTAGCTGCACAGCACCTCCCGATCCCGAGCGCAGCTACTTGACCAACCCAATATTGAGCAATTGAACCCGACGGTTGTCCGCTGCCTTCGGATTGGCGGGGTCGACCGGCATCTCTGATCCCACTCCGATTGAGAACAAGCGATTCGGTGCCACCGAAAAGGTCGTCCCCAGCGCTTCCGCAATGGCTTCAGCGCGCCGTGCGCTGAGGTCAAGGTTGCGCTTGGCATCGCCGGTGGCATTGGTGTGCCCAACGACGAGAAATTTGTAGCGGAGCAGCAGCGGATGATGGAGCGCGTCGGCGATCAAGCCAAGCGTCCTATAAGACCCGGGTTCGATTGCGACGGAGTTGTTCTCGAAGTTGATCTCGACAAAGAACTGCGGGAGGGTCGCCAGTTGGCTCCAGTGGGGCAGACTGGCAATCCCCTTGCCCGGATTGGCAGCCAATTCTTGCGCAAGCATCGCCACGTCGACGGCTGATGCGGCTTCGGCGACCTGTCCTAAGGTGTTGACGAGTTGATGTTCACTCAACTGCTGAGCCCCGGCGTCGCCGGCAGCGGCCAGTAGAACGGTCAGCGCCAAGGTATTGCGAAATCGACGAATAGACATTTTCTTTTCTCCCGGTCTCAACATGGGTCACCGCCATCCAGCATCGGTGATGGCCTGACTGCATTTCGCGCCGACGATACGCGTCGCCTTCAGGAGACATCCAAGAATGTGCGCCTTGCCCGGGACCACGCCTCTGCACGCCCGGGCCGCATCACGCGCACAGATCTTGTCGACGCTTGCCTGCGCCGCCAGTCGTAGCTGGATCGAGGCGATCACGTCGGCCATGGTCGAGGTGCAGGCCGGTGAGACCTTCGCCTGATGCTGCGCAAGGCAGTTCTGGATTCGCCCATTGCCGAGATTGAGGCCTTTGCAGAATTTCTTGACGTCGGCGCCGCACTCCTTGGCAAGCAATGTTGCGGCGTCGGCATAGCTGATGGTTTGCGTCCGCCCGACCCCGGTTTGGACAAGAACGGCAATCAGGACCGTTCCGCTAAGAACGCTCAGTCTCTTGGCCATGCGTCACTCCCATCTCTGGTTGCTGTCGTTCAAAAATTTCGCCTAACCGCAGACATCAGCTCACGGCGTCGGTTGGCGCATTCCCAATGAACGTTGGCCCATTACTTGACCGGACGGAACGTAACTAACTGTATGCTACGGGCAGAATTGCAGTCGTTCCTCGAGGGCGAGGCGGGCGCACGAAATGAACAGGCTCTGAGTGGTATCACCGAGTCCGAATGTGTCGCCGTCAGGCGGCGGCAGATAATCCCGATAGGCGATCGGCAGGATGGTGCGCGAAATCATGTTCCAGTCTTCGCTGATGGAAATCGGAATGACTGGCTGAACGTTCGTCGTAAAGCCGTCATCGTCGGCGCCGGCGCCGACATCGAAGTTCATCTGAAACGGAACGCTGATAAGGCTCGCGATAGGATTGGAGAGCTGCTTCGCCAGTTCGTCGGCGTCTTGAGCGAACGACTCCTGTGTAGGCGATCAAGCACGCAAACGCGGCCAGTGCAGCGGCAAGACGGTCGGTCATCGATTCCCTCCCGAAAAGGAGCATGCGGCGGCTTGCGCCGCCGCATGCTCCATTCATCATTTCACCAGTTCGATCTCGCTCGGGCGCCACTCCTTCGTGAAGAACGGCTCCAGCGGGCTGTAGAGGCGCAGGAGCGTAAACCAGCCTTTCTTCGGGTCGGTCTGTATCCAGTTTCCGCGCGGCACGCCGTCGGGCTGGGTCGGGCCGAAGTAGATGGTCGTGGAGCCGTCTGCCGCTGCCTCGGCTGCAGGCGATGGATAGCTTTGGCTGCCGGCGCGCGGGTAACCCTGCGGTGTGTCGAGCATTGAGCGGGTCATGTTGTCGTAGAGCGTGAACGACCAGAAGTTCGCTTCCGGAATGCCCTTCGGCAGCGTCACCTTGTAGGTCTTGGCGCCGTCAAAGAAGTTCTTGTCGGCATCCGTCATGGCAAACAGATATTGCGACCCGATACCGGTCAGACGCATAGCCATGCCAGGCGTGATGCCGGTGACGCCGTAGAAGAAATTGGTGCGCGCATCCATGGTGCGGTAGCCGGTGGCTGGATAGGGCTTGACGCCTTCGGGCGTTATTTCAGGGATCGGTGTCTCGAACTCGTAGCCGGTCTGGAACAAATAATTCATCCAGGATGAATCGGGATAGTAGAACCAGCTCGGATCGCGTGTATTCATGAACAAGGTGCGCGAGGTTGCGTTGGCGACCGCGAGCCCTTCGGTCATGATCTTCTTCATGCGCTCGTCGGGCGCGAAGGGCTTGCCCTTGACGATGCCGATCGCCGCGATCGGACCCATCAGCTCCGGGTCGAGCGAGGTGGCCGGTTCGTTCTGCACGACCTCGTTGAGCATTTCGTAAAAGCTCCAGTCGTTGGGCGGAAGCGTGTTCATCACCTTGCCGCTTCCGTTGTGAAAGACGGTTGGCGGAGGCGGAGCGACTTTCCCGAGCTTGACTTTCCCGGCCAGGAAGTCGGCGACTGGAGTGCCGACACCGCCGACTTCGAAAGGATAGACCTTGGTGAACTTCTTGATCACTTCGACCGCCGGCTCGGGATCGTTATTTTCCAGGAACGACCGGCCGAACCACACGATGGAATTGGTGCGCGCGTGCGCGACGAAGAACCCGCCTTGCGGCAGCGGTCCCGTGTAGTCCGGCCCCACGATCAGATACTTGCCGCCCTCGCCGCGGTCGGGTCCGGGCGCGCCCACGTCGATCACCCAGCGGAACCAGGCATCCTGCACAGCGCCAAGAAACTTGGGCGGAGTCTCCAGCACAACAGGTCCCTTGCTGAGATCGAGGGTGCCCATCACGTAGATCGTGTCGGCATTCGCGGTCAGGAACAGCGACTTGGCATCCATCAACTGTTCGAAAACAATGACCTCGTTGTCCTTGACGCCAACGCTTTGCAGACCCTTGCGGAAGCCCTGAATGCTGACGCCCCGCATGTTGTCCATGAACGCCCGGTAGGCGTAGGTGAAGTCGAGGTTGTCGTAGAGCCTCTCTGCGGTTGCCTTGCTCGGCACGCCGTCCTTGAACTCGAAGTTGCCGATATTGGTCTCGACTCTGTCCGGCGTGACGAGTGACGGCGGGATTTCGGCCGCCTGGCTGTTGGCCTGAATGCTACCAGCGAGGAAGGTGGATGCGGCGAGGAGCACCATCAATCCGGGGCGCCTGCTGTGTATCGGTTTCATTGCTTAGTCCCTTTCTCCAGTTCACAGGTTTTTGGTTACGCTCGCTCCAAGCCGACAGAGCGGGTTACGGCTTGCCAAGCTGGCGGATGAAATCGATCATGTGGGACGCAGCTATCTCAGGCTGTTCCAGAGGCATGAGATGGGCCGCCGCAGGCACGTTGATCAGCGTCGCGCGATCACCCAGCTCCTTCTGGAGCGCCTCGCCGTTTTCAGGAGGCGCGATCTGATCCTCCGCACCCTGTAGGATCAAATACTTGGTCTGCCCCGGAGGCGCCCACCAGGCCTCAAGCGGCGTGGATTCGGCAGCCTGCTTTTCGATCGGCCCCGCTTCGGGAGCACGAGACGGCTTGAACAGCGCCCAGATTCGCTCGGAATCGTCCGGGTTGGAAACAAAATACGGCATGATCGCCAGCACTTCGGAATCGCTGGACGCCGGGTTGAGCAAAATGGCCAACGCGTGGCCGGCGGCCGGCTTGGGTTGTACCTTCCCGCCCGCCGCCAGCAGGATGACACTTCGCGTCAGCTCAGGATGAGATGCGGCCAACATGCGGGCAACACGGTTGCCGAAGTCGTTGCCTGCCACATTGACCGGCCCCAGCTTCAGGGCCTGAATAACCCCCGCGACATCGTCCGCAAGCGTCTGGAGCGTGATGCCGGTGCTTGAACCAGTACTGTTGCCTGAGCCTCGGAAGTCGATACCGATGACACGGTAGCCAGCCTTGGCAAGGGCCTCCGCCAGACCATCCAGATAGCCGACGGTAAGGGTTGCGCCCGGTAGCAAGACGATCGCCTCGCCTTCGCCTCGGCTGACGTACTCGATGCTGGAGTCGGCGAGCTTGACGATACCGGTCTCGACGGTCTGTGCGTGCGTGATTGTTGGGGATGTCAGCAGCACGAGGGCGGCGGCAACCACTATCGCGCCGATCAAGTTTGTTTCAACCCAAGGGGTCGGTCGCGCCTTCAGCGACAGCGCGAAGGGCAGTTGCGACGATCGAGTGAAAAGTCGACGTGAGTGCCGAAACAGTGAGACGTTCATTTCGGAAGTCCCTTTGGCGATTGCGACACGATCTTCCTTTGTCCGTCCGGCCGGATGATCAGCTGAAACCGAGATGCGAGGTCGATGTGTCCACGGGCCGCGCCATACGCGCGGCCGGCCGATAGCGGCGGCAAAGTTCGGCGGCCCCGATCACGCTCAGGGCCGCCGATGTCCGCCTCAGTTCAATTGCACCGTCAACTTGTCGATCGTTCCGGTGAACTCGAACGGCACGCGATAGTCCTTGTCCTCGACGCCGGTGCGGGTATCGACGCCGACATCGAATGTCTCGTCCCACGGCATCAGGGCAGGCACCGTATGGGGGATTTTCTGGCTGGCGACCTCCTTGCCGTCCACCTTCAGGACGCCGCTGCCGCCGCTGGCCATGTTGTGACTGTCTGACGTGAAGTCGAAGACGATGGTGTGCTTGCCCGGCGTCAGCGCGTCAGGGCCCTCCCAGCGGAATCGCTGCAGGTCCATGAAATTGTAGAGAAACACCGGCTTGCCCTTGAGCAGATAGAGGCCGTAGCCGGCAAATTTGCCGCCCGTCGTGACGAGCATGCCGTCGGCGCCGTTTGCGGGAACCTCGATATCCGCGGTGATGGTGTAGGACTTGTTCACGACGTTGGGCGCGTCTCCGCCGGGCAGGCCCGAGATCACGCCAGCATAGGTGAACACCTTCCGTCCGGCGGTCGCGCTTGGCCGGGGTGTCTCGAGGCGCTCGAGGATCGAGTTGTCGAGCGGGAACACGTCGTATTTCGCGGCTTCGAGCAGGAACAGTTGCTGCATTTCGCTCAGCTTGTCGGGATTGGTCGCCGCGAGGTCGTTTGCCTGGGAGAAGTCGTCGGTGAGATTGTAGAGTTCCCATTTATAGCCGTTGACGACTTCCGGCATCGCGGCCTTCCCCATCAGCCAGGGTGCGGCTGGTGGGGTTGTGCATGCATACCAGCCCTCGTGGTAGATGCCTCGGTTGCCGAACATTTCGAAGTACTGCGTCTGTCGAGCGGAAGGAGCTTCGGCGTTAGCCTTGTCCCAGGTATAGGCCATGCTGACCCCTTCGATCGGCTTCTGGGCAACACCATTGACCATCACCGGCGCCGGAATGCCCGCGGCTTCGAGGATCGTCGGCACGATGTCGATGACATGGTGGAACTGGTTGCGGACGCCGCCGGCATCCTTGATGCGGGCCGGCCACGCCATCGCCATGCCCTGCCGCGTGCCGCCGAAATGCGAGGCGACCTGCTTGGTCCATTTAAACGGCGTGTCGAAAGCCCATGACCAGGCCACCGACATATGCGGGTAGGTCTGGTCGGAACCCCACGCGTCATAGAACTTCATCTGCTCGGCAACCGGGACTGTCAGGCCCTCGATGGTGATCAGTTCACTCGGCGTGCCGAGCGTGCTCCCTTCCGCGCTCGTGCCATTGTCGCCCTCGATGTAGATGATGAGGGTGTTGTCGAGTTTGCCGACGTCCTCCACCGCCTGGATTACCCGACCGATCTCGTTGTCGGAGTAGGCCACGTAGGCGGCGAATACCTCGGCTTGCCGGGCGAAGAGCTTCTTGCTCTCGGGGTCGAGCGTATCCCATTTCGGCAGGTCGTCCGGCCAGGCGGTCAGCAGCGTATTCTGCGGGATGACGCCGAGACGCTTCTGGTTGGCGAATATCTCGTCACGCATGGCGTTCCAGCCGTTGTCAAACTTGCCCTTGAACTTCTCAATCCATTCGGGCGTCGGATGATGCGGTGCGTGCGTGGCGCCGGGAACATAGTAGACAAAGAACGGCTTGTCGGGCGCTGTCGCGTTCAACTGCTTGATGTGGTTGATCGCGTTGTCGGCCTCGTCGGTGATCAGGTTGTAGCCGGGCTTGTCAACCCAAGGGAAAATCTGCGTGTGGTCCTGGAAGAGATAGGGCTGCCACTGGTTGGTGTCGCCACCCATGAAGCCATAAAAATAGTCGAAACCCATGCCGGACGGCCATTGGTCGAAAGGCCCGGAGCTGCTGTACTGGAAAGACGGCGTATTGTGGTTCTTGCCGAACCAGGACGTCGCATAGCCGTTCTGCTTCAGGATCGTGCCGATCGTGGCGTTCTCCACACCAAGGATGGAGTCGTAGCCCGGATAGCCGGTGGCCTGCTCGGAAATGACACCGAAGCCGCTCGAATGATGATTGCGTCCGGTAATCAGCGCTGCCCGTGTCGGCGAGCAGAGCGCCGTGGAGTTGAACTGCGTGTAGCGGAGTCCCGACTGCGCGATCCGGTCGAGCGCCGGTGTCGGGACGACGCCGCCGAAAGTGCCTGAGACTCCATACCCGGCATCGTCGGTCATGATCAGAAGGACGTTCGGCGCGCCCTTGGGCGGCACGATTTGCGGCGGCCAATAGGGCTTCGAGTCCTTGGCGCTGAGATTGATCTCACCGCCGAACGCGTCCGGCGGATTGGGAAGGTACCTCCCGTCGACAGTCGTCGTGGCGCTGGGCGAGCCCGGCGTACCGGTGATGGTCTGCGCGTGGATTGGCGCAATGTAGAACCCACTTGAGATCAGAAATGACGTTAGCAACAACGTGCGAGATTTCATGACAAGCCTCCTGCCTTTCACTTGATGTGATTGGATCTTCCGCGATTGTGTCTTGGCTATTTCCGCTGCGTCGGCGAACAGCGGGCTCTCGGCTCCGTTGCCCGCGGTTAGTCCCCTAGTACAGGACAGCACGTCGATAGGTGCGGCGCGCCACGCCCGCATAGGAAACGGGAGTCAAAGGCATACCGATGACGTCGATGAAGACGGAGACCTCGGAACCCTTGTCGGGCATCTCCCCGTCGACGAGCTGGACCGTATAGGTGAGGTTGTTGCCCTCCAGCGCCGGGTCCTTGAGGACGACCACGACCTGCTTGAGCTCCTCCCCTTCGAGGATCGATAGGTCGGCGTTGGGTGGATCGGATAGGAAGCTGTCCTTGCCCTTGCTCCAGAACGGTATGAAGGCCGATGTTTTCATGTTTCCGGCAACGCGCTCCGGGCGGTCCGAGAAAAACAGCGTAGAGCTGCCGACATCCACCAGCGTCAGTTTGTTCGTCGTCTTGTCGTAGGTCATCGCATCGGCGGTCTGGACGAACAGAAAGTCGGCCATGTCTTCGGCCGCTTGTGCGCCCCGAGCCTTCAGCGAGGCAGCCGTCGCGGCGAAAGCCGAGGCGGCCAGAAGAAGGTTCCGTCTTGTCGTGAGCATGTCGTACTCCTTGTCCGGTCCACGTGTGTGAATTTACCTTACTCAACGGCATGGTTGGCGCGTTTTCATTTGGGCGGAAACGTAAGTAACGGTAAACTACAGGCTATTCTGAAGTATCGAGCAGGCCTGCCATGGGTCATTTCTTCGGGAACAGACGTGTAATTCCAGTGCGAAAGCCCCACCCCTCCGGGCCGCTTTCGGGGCTTTCAGCCCAGTAGCGGACGCCGGCGAAGAGGCTGATGGGCTGCTTGTCGACGACGACAAGCTTCGCGACCTGGGAGTTGACGGGAACGGACCATTCCTCCGCCTCCCAGTTTTAGGTGCTCTCCGTGTTCAGCGTGAACGTCCAGGCGTCCTTGGTCGTGTAGGAGACGAAGGGCTGCAGGAACGTCGAACTGATGTCGCCGCGATCGCTGTCGCCCGCGAACGACCAGACGTGGTTCGCCAATGCGCCGACCGTCCATCCGTGGCTCTGCTTCAGCACAACGGCGGTCGGGCCTGCGCCCCATTTGCCGCCGCCGAGCAGGTCGTCGGTCGCGGTAGGAACCAGAAAGACCGGGCCGACGCCCCAGACGATGCCGGATTCGGTCGGTTTTGACGGCGAGAAGAACAGGCTCTGCGTGATGTCGCCGAGGCCGGATTGCTCGCCCGACGGGCCGGCTATGTCGTTTTGCCAGATCACCGGCACGATCGTGCGCGAGATCATGTTCCAGTCGGCATTCAACGAGACTGGGATGACCGGCTGGATGTTGACATAGGCTTTCTCGCCGTCGTTCGGGCCGTAGCCGCTGTCATAGTTGAACTGAAACGGCACGCTGATCAGCGAGGCGATCGGGTTCGACAGCTTCTTGGCGAGTTCCCGCGTGTCGTCCTGGGCAGACGCCGCGCCGCTGAACAACAACGCCGGAAAGAACAAGGCAGTAACTTGCAGAACCCGAGTGGCAGATCGAATATCCATTGCCCCTCCATATCGGTGGGAAATAATGTCGGGTGTCACCGAACGCCCGGTGCTTGCCATGCTGCGCAGATATTAAATTCAACTGCTGGACCGGGGCTCCGCCGCCCTGAGTGCTAGCCAACCGTTGCTGGCGTAGAGTAGGGCAGCCCATACTCCATAGGGCAAGTAGCGGGTGTGTAACTTACGTGGGCAACTGTAGTCCGAACGGCAGCAATCGTCCTCTCAGGAGGATGCAACCTGACCATGTAAAGGTCGGCAACGGGTGCATAGTGTTGAAAATTGGCGCTGCCCTTCACAGGTGAAGACCAATGGGGCCTCATGATGCTTCTGGAAAGGGCCGGCGATACGTTTCCTATAAGATCACTTGTGCCATGCGGTTTTTACCATTGCGGCGACGCCAGGCGAACGGAGAAGAGCCTGCATATGCTCTGCCAGATCGTGCTCACCGCGCGCCTCCGATCTTCAGAAGATATCGGGCCTTGGCCCGGCGATCACCTTCCCTGACCGCAGGATAGCGCATACAGCCAGCCGCGCCATTTCCTCAGTCCGGCTGGCTCTGTCGTGGTCGCGGTTACTGCCGTCCATTTCGTGGATTGCCTTGCCGAACGCCGTGTACCCTGCCTTGTGCGCCTTTTATGGGCGTTCATGCCGACCGCGCTCGCTGCGGGATGTTCAGCAAATACCCCGTCACCCCACGTAACTTACATTCCGCTACCGCCTCCATACGATTATGCTGCTGCGGTCCCGGGAAAACACGAATTGCGCCATGAGGATGGAAGACGAACCGCCTGATGGAGCAGCGGCGCTTCGGAAACTGCGTGCCGCGTGCCAAGGAGAGCGCAATGAATAGCCGTCCAAGATCGTTGTGGATTCGATCCCTCGCCACACGCGTTCTCTTATCGGTTGGTCTCGGAGGTCCTATTGCGACCGCCACAGCCCAAGACCAGAGCGCTGACGTAAGGATCGTTGGCGACCAGGTGCGAAGCCAGGCCTTTCCTTGCGACAATCCAAGCTCGGCTGAGCGTATCGAAGCGGAGTCCGCCCCCAATCACACTGTCTACCTGCTCAAGTGCGAGGGCGTGACCTACCGGGTGGTTCTGATTCCAGATCAAGCAGCTCAAGTGACCGAAGCTAAGTAAACCCGCCCCTAGCGGCGCGCTCCTGCATGGATCGGTGCTTGACCGGATCGTAGTCCCTACAAGATCGTACACGCCTTGCAGATTGGCCTCGAAGATCTCACGGACATTGCGCTGACTGCCATCAAAGGCTGACTGTCTTGGTCCCGCCTGCAATTCCACCTGTAGGATACAGTTAGTTACGTTCCCTAAAGCAAAGCAATCGGCCAAGGTGACGCGTTCCTGCATGGATCGCTGCTTGGACGAAATTAAAAGCAACCAGGAGAAATGATCATGAACCTCAAGATGCTTTGCACGGGCGCGATGGCGCTTTCGATGATGACCGGCGCCGCACTTGCCGAGCACGGCGGCGCCCTCGATGAGCCGACGACAATGGCGCCCTTCTACACCGCTGCCGACATGAAGACCTTAAAATCGGAAGCCGACTTCAAGGACGCTTGGACGGGGTTGAAAGACGAGGATCGCGCCAAGATAACGCAGGAATGCGGCGGCATAGCCAGTGATGACCAGGGGCATGGCGCCTTCTGCACGATGGTTGGCCACCAGTAAACGCAGCCGGAAGTCGGAGATGGCGGGCAGCGTTGCCTGCCATTTTTCCATGACCGGATCTTTTCCCTCAGCGCTCATGAGATTACTGGCGGGGGCGTTCATTCGGGTGACATTGCGGCTAATTAAACGACGCTTTCAGATCGACCCCCAAAACTTCCGCTAAAGCGCCTATACTGGACACTCCCGAGCCTCTCTGGTCGCGCGTCCTCATGGATGGAGCGCTTGTTGGCATTCTGATTTACAACACGGCGGTATCAATTCTCCCCGTCTACGCGGGTGCAGTCCTAAAGATGACCGGCGTCATGCTTTGGTCCGCGGCTGGATTTCACGCGCTTCTTGCCGTCTGGAGTTGTCTGCTTCTACGTGGCGTTCCGAGCGAACTCCGCCGACAAATCGGTGACAACTGAGGGGGTCCTTGAAAAAGGGCAACGTCACGTTGCTTGTGGCATATCGCGTGATCTCGCTGCGATGCATGGTATTCCATCTCCACATTGCTGAAAAGTCCGCGACTAAGTCAAGTAGGGCGCTTGCCGCGACCGCGCCCGGCGGGCCACGGTGCTCCGCGCCACCCAAGAAATACACCCGCGCCCGGTGCCCAATTAGGCGTCGGGTGAAACAGAATTGCCAATTCTGTTTCAAACGCCAACTTCGCGTTCCGGGACCCATGAAAGGAAAATGACTGGTCAGAACGGGGTCACTGCGTGAGGCACTTGCGGCCCATTGCCATTGCCTTGTAAGTCCCCTTCAGATCGACGACAAAGGCCCCCTTGGTTTCCGGAAACACGATCATTTCATATTGCTTCGCCACGTCGCGCTTGAAATTCGGGTCGTCGGTCAAGATGTAGCCGCCAGAATATCCGCCCTTGAGGTCGCCGCTCATGCTGGTAGCCACACCCTCGTAGAGACGGCCACCGATGGAGACGAAGATTTCCGACTTGGTCCCGTTCTGAAGGCCGATATCCTGCTTCGTGAACACGCCAAGATACCCGACCTCCTGATTTGCGGTAACGCCCATTTGCACCGAATTTGGGCCATTTGAGTGCACGATCAAGCAATCTCCGCGGGTTTGATTGGCATAGACGGTCCAGCCCTCGACGTCGTGCCCGTATCGGACAAGCACGTCGCTGGCCTTGGGAAGGGGGCTTTGATCTTGTGCGTAGGCTGCCATCGCAGACGAAAGTGTTACTGACATTGCCGCGATGAGTGTCGTGAATTTTCGCATTGATATTCCCCTTGTGTGCAGGATTGTTTCTGGCTAAAGGCGCCCCATTTCGATTGCTCAGAGGCTGCTGTCCTCTTGCGGGGCGAGGCGATATTACGCGCTGTGAGTGACCTTGGCCGATCGGCTGACGTGAGGGAACGTAAATAACTGTAACCTACGGGCTAATACTGGCCAGCGCCTGCGGACCGTTCGGTCCTCGACGCCATCGACAAATGGCGGTTGGCACACATAGAACGCCGCTTAATCTCTTGCCATCCGACTATGTTCGTCAGAACGTCCGCAACGACGGCATGATGTCCGGTTTGACCCCGTTGCGGCCGTTCCTGAGAGATAGCCGGCGAACGACTATCAAGCGATAGCCATTGCCCTTTGGTCGGATATCGGTTTTGGCACGGCCCGAATTCCGTTCTCTCGGAATGCGTTGTGGACCGCCTTCAGTGCCGCCCGGTGGATCGCGGATTGCTTGCCCGGTTTCGCCGTAAACTTTGCCTGAATGACCATGCCGGGAAGGGGAAGCATCAACCTGATGACCGAGATTGCCGGCCAAGCGGCGGCGCGCGGAGACGATGCAGGCGCCATTGAATGATATCGGAGGATACTTGACGCTGACGGTTCCCAGCGTAACGCGCTCGCCGGGCTTGAGTTTCGGCGTTGCGGCTCGGAGACTATGACCTGGCAATTGAAGTCACGGCAAAGCTGCTCAGCCATGAACCCGCCAACGCTCAGGCCTATGCGGTCATCGCCATCGCTTACTACGCAAAAGGCGACTATGATCGGGCAAAGGAGAACGCCGCCAAGGCCCGTGACATAGACCCTTCCATCCGCTCGGCGGATGAACTCGACCGGCATGCTGGGCGGCCGAGCTGACTGACGGGGAGGTCAGCGGGCTACTCGAGGGACGAAATCGCGAGATCCAGCTCGCCAAGCATGCCTCAAAGCATGAAGGAAAGTGGAGCTTTGGTGATAATGTGGTTCGAAGGATTGGTTGTTATTTGGGAGCCTGCTCGGTGACTGGGTAGATCAGTCGAGATCGGATTTTCGCGGGAGGGCAGCATGAGAGCGATCGAGATATCCCGGCAAAAGTCGCCATTTTTGGCGGTGTGCGTCATGGCCGCGCTGGCATTGGTGTGGTTGGCGGCAATGGGCAGCGCCTCGATGGCGCAGGCGCAGCAAACTTCGACCGTGCCGGTGGCGGATGAAAAATTTCAGGCGTTCATCAAGATGCTTGATGATCCCGACATCCGCGCGCGGCTGGACGCCATGGCAGTGCCCCCTGCGGACAAACCAGGTGCGCCAGCCGCCTCGCAGATGGCGGTCTTGGACAGCCTCATTCGCAGCCATCTCGTTGCGTTGCGTAACGCGGTTCCGCGCATCCCGGGCGAGGCCGCAAACGCCGTCCGAATTGTGAGGTCAGAAATCAACAACCGTGGATTCGCCACCATACTTGTTCTCTTCGCAGCCTTGCTGGCGCTTGGCTTCGGAGCGGAGTGGCTATTCAAGCGTGCGGTGGGCGGAGTGAAGCAGCCTGGCTCGGGCCAGGCAGCCGGTGCAAGCGCCGCACGCGAGGCCAATCGTGCCGCCCGATTACTCGCGGAACTGGCGCCGCTCGTCGTGTTTTCCCTCGTCAGCGCTGGGGTTTTCCTGGCCTTCGATTGGCCCGCCTTGCTGCGCGTTGTCATCCTGACCTATCTGGTCGCATTCATCGTCGCGCGGGTGGTGATGGCCATCGGCAGGATCCTGCTTGCACCGAATGGCAGCGCCATTCCGGCGGGACAGGAGAAACCGCTCCGGCTTGTTCCGGCGAGCGATGCCGACGCCCATTTCTGGTATCGCCGGCTGGCCGTTTTCACCGGCTATCTGATGGCCGGATGGGCGACCGTCAGCCTGCTTCCGCACCTGGGCTTTTCGCCGGATGCAACGCGTTTGATCGCCTATCTGCTGGGCATCGGGCTTCTGGTCCTCGCCGTCGAGATGGTCTGGCGGCGTCCAGGCGGCCCAGCGACCACACAGCGCATAAGCACGAGGGAATGGCTCCTTACCATCTACCTGGTTCTCCTCTGGGGGCTCTGGGTCGCCGAGCTCAACGGCGCGCTATGGCTCGGCATCTATGCCTTGCTATTGTCAAAGGCGTTGACCATCGCCGGCCATGTGGCAGAGGCGCTGGTGGTCCGGCCGGACAATGCCACCTCGGCGAATTCCGTTCGCACAGTGCTGATCAACCGCGGCGTTCGCGCGCTGGTGATCCTGCTCGCGGTGCTGTGGCTGAGCCTGGTCTGGCGCCTGGACCCAGGTGTAATGGCAGAAGGTAATACCGCGATAAACCGCATCGTGCGCGGCCTGTTCCACGGTGTCCTGATCTTGCTGGTTGCCGATCTCATCTGGCAACTGGCGAAAGCCTATATCGGCCGGACGCTGGAACTGGCCGCGGTCGACGACACAATCACGCCGGCTGAGGCGGCACGCCGGAGCCGGCTCAGGACCTTGCTGCCGATCTTCCGCAACATCCTGGCTGTGCTGCTTGCTACTGTGGCCGTTCTCATGGTGCTTTCGGGGCTCGGCGTGCAGATCGCTCCGTTGATCGCCGGCG
Organism: Mesorhizobium sp. WSM4840; assembly: GCF_055811755.1. Taxonomy (NCBI): domain Bacteria; kingdom Pseudomonadati; phylum Pseudomonadota; class Alphaproteobacteria; order Hyphomicrobiales; family Phyllobacteriaceae; genus Mesorhizobium; species Mesorhizobium sp. WSM4840. The sequence goes on along the minus strand of NZ_JBVVQD010000039.1, from coordinate 22,001 downwards.
CGGGAATCTTCGGGGTTGCCATCGGCTTCGGCTCGCAGACCCTGGTCAAGGATGTGCTCAGCGGCGTCTTCTACATGCTCGACGATGCCTTCCGGGTCGGTGAGTACATCGAGAGCGGCAGCTACAAGGGAACCGTCGAATCCTTCAGCCTACGCTCGGTGAAGCTGCGCCATCATCGCGGCCCGGTGTTCACGGTTCCGTTCGGCGACCTTGGCGCGGTGCAGAACATGAGCCGCGACTGGGTGATCGACAAGTTCAGGATCCGGGTGTCGTTCGACACCGACATCAGGAAGGTGAAGAAGCTCTTGAAGGGTATCGGCGCGGAATTGCTTGCTGATCCTGAACTGGCGCCGGAGATCATCGAGACGGTGAAGATGAAGGGCGTCGAGCAGTTCGGCGACTTCGGCATTGAGCTGAGCTTCGCCTTCATGACCAAGCCCGGTCACCAATTCGGCGTCAGGCGCAAGGCCTACACCATGATCCAGCAGGCGTTCGCAGAGAACGGCATCCATTTTGCCCAGCCCACGGTCCAGGTGGGAACCGATGAGAAGCAGGCGGCCATGGCTGCGGCTAATGTGATATCGCTTGCCCAGCAGAAAGCAGCCCAGACTGTACAGGGTGAATAGAAAGCGGCGATCATCGAGTCGACGTCGAGAAGCAATGGTTGAAGCAACGACGTCGGTTGATCTGTTGACTCTTGTAAATGTGCGACTCTGGCGGACCAAGATGTTCACGCACGGACCGCTCAGTGTGAACGCGCCTGGCTCGAAAAAAACGAGCCGGATTTGGTGAAGAACACGCAGCAAGCGGTCTCGTTGCGGTTTGCCCGTTCGCAGAACGTGGCGTTCTTCCTTGGCTCATTGAGGAAAGCCGGACTCACCCTCAAGGACCGACTTTTACGCCGGCCGCGCGGATTCTGCCCGTAGGTTACCGTTAATTACCTTCCGCCCCGAGTGGCAATCGGCAAACCTCAGGAAGGACGATTTTGAAGAAGGCATGGCTGAAGCGTCCTGCCACGAGTTTCGTCGCGTCGATAGAACGCGGAGCATGTTTTTCTCGCCAGGGAACCGAAAACTCGGCTCATCTTGGAAAAGCGGTACAACCAAAGGAGAACGTGAGATGAGTGACAAGCAAGCGAATCCAGTCCGACAACCGAACCGGCGCGACATTTTGTTGGCAGGAGGTTCTGTACTCGCCATTTCGGCCGTCAGTACCGCGATAAGCACGAGTGCAAATGCCCAAGCCGCCAAGAAGCCCAACATCCTGATCATCTGGGGCGACGATGTCGGCTTCTGGAACGTCAGCGCCTACAATCAGGGCATGATGGGCTACAAGACCCCGAACATCGACAGCATCGCCAGGGAAGGCGCGCTGTTCACCGACTGGTATGGCCAGCAGAGCTGCACCGCCGGACGCTCATGCTTCATCACCGGCCAGGTCGGCTTCCGCACCGGGCTGCTCAAGGTCGGCCTGCCGGGTGCGAAGGAAGGCTTGCAGGCGCGGGACGTGACGATCGCCGAATTGCTCAAGCCGCAAGGTTACATGACCGGCCAGTTCGGCAAGAACCATCTCGGCGACCTCGATGAGCACCTGCCCACCGCGCACGGCTTCGACGAGTTCTTTGGCTCACTCTACCACCTCAACGCCGAGGAGGAGTTCGAGAACCCCGACTACTTCAAGGACCCGGAGATACAGAAGAAATTCGGCACGCGTGGCGTTCTCCACACGTTTGCGAATCCGGACGGCACGCAGAGGATCGAGAGCACCGGGCCGCTGGGCAAGAAGCGGATGGAGACCATAGACGCGGAAGTCACGGACAAGGCGCTCGACTTCATGCAACGGGCCAAGGATGCGGACAAGCCGTTCTTCCTCTGGTGGAATTCCACCCGCATGCATATATTCACGCATCTCAAGCCGGAGAGCGAAGGCAAGACCGGGCTCGGCATCTATGCCGACGGGATGGTGGAACACGACGGCCAGGTTGGCCAGGTGCTCGCCAAGCTCAAGGAGCTCGGCCTCGACGAAAATACCATCGTCATGTACTCGACCGATAACGGCGCCGAGAAGTTTACGTGGCCAGACGGCGGCACGTCGCCCTTCCGCGGTGAGAAGAACACTAACTGGGAAGGCGGCTACCGGGTGCCTTGCGCCATCCGCTGGCCCGGCGTCATCAAGCCGGGCACCGTACTCAACGACGTCTTCGCCCACGAGGACATGCTGCCCACGCTGCTGGCCGCCGCCGGGGTTCCCGACGTCAAGGAGCAGTTGCTAAAAGGCATGAAGGTCGGCGACAAGACCTTCAAGGTGCATCTGGACGGCTACAACATCACCGACGCGCTCGCCGGCAAGTCACCTAGTCCACGCCACGAGTTCTTCTACTTCAATGACGACGGCTCGCTCGTCGGGCTGCGCTACGACAACTGGAAAATCGTCTTCGCCGAACAGAAGGCGCACAGCTTCGATGTCTGGCAGGAGCCATTCGTGCCGCTGCGCCTTCCCAAGATCTTCAATCTTCGTTCCGATCCGTTCGAGATCGCCGACCACGAGGGCATGGACTACGAACGCTGGAGGATCGACCGCACCTTTCTGCTCGTGCCGGCGCAGCAATATGTCGGGAATTTCCTCGCCACGTTCAAGGAGTTCCCACCAAGCCAGAAGGGGGGCAGCTTCGGTATTGATGATGCCCTGGCGGCGCTATCGGCGGGCAGCGCCAACTAGAGTTGTAGCGTCCGAGAAAAATATGTAGGAAACAAGCCGCACCCGTTGTGTCGATGGGTGCGGCCATGCGGCTGAGAAATCTCGCAACGAACCATGACAAGCCTAGCCGAAACCGGACCAACACAGGGGGGCTCTGCGTCCGCCGATGCACCCCACGCCAACATGGTGTGGATTCCGGGCGGTACGTTTCTGATGGGTTCCGACAAGCATTACCCAGAGGAGGCGCCAACCCACAGGGTGACGGTCGATGGCTTCTGGATGGATGCCTGCGCGGTCACCAATCGCGAGTTTGCCCGATTCGTCGATGCGACCGGCTACGTCACGGCGGCTGAGCGCCCGGCGAACCCCGACGATTATCCTGGAGCGCTGCCGGACATGCTCGCTCCATCCTCAGTTGTCTTCAGCAAGGCCAAACAGCGTGTCGATCTTCGCGATCACTACAATTGGTGGGTCTATGTGCGCGGCGCCAACTGGCGCCATCCGCTCGGGCCGGCGAGTTCGATCAAGCGGCTGGCCGACCATCCGGTCGTGCATGTGAACTTTGACGATGCCGAAGCCTACGCATCGTGGGCGGGCAAGGAATTGCCCACCGAGGCCGAGTGGGAATTCGCGGCGCGTGGCGGGCTCGACGCGGCCGAATTTGTCTGGGGCGATGAAATGGCGCCCGATGGCCGACACATGGCCAATACCTGGCAAGGCGAGTTCCCATGGCAGAATCTCTGCGAGGACGGCTACGAGGGGACGTCACCCGTCGCCTCCTTTGCCGCCAACGGCTACGGCCTCTACGACATGGCTGGCAATGTCTGGCAGTGGACCACGGACTGGTACCAGGAACACGGCAAGATCGACAGCCCGTGCTGCACGGTTGACAACCCCCGCGGTGCCAACCGGGAGGACAGCCTCGATCCACGGCAGCCGCAGATCAGAATCCCGCGCAAGGTGATGAAAGGCGGATCGCATCTTTGCGCGCCCAACTATTGCCGGCGCTACCGCCCGGCCGCGCGGATGGCGCAGCCGATCGATACGTCGACGTGCCATTTAGGTTTCCGCTGCATTGCACGCAGAACAATGGACCGACAATGATCCACTGAACGGCCGTGAAAGCCGTCTCGATCATGAGATAGTCAGGAACCGATGACATGAGGGTTTTGGCAGCAACGGCAAGCGTGGTGAAAATCCAGGACAGAATGCCACGATGCGGAGAGCGCACCCAGCAAGATCCGCGTGCACCTGCTTGTTGCTCTCATCTCGCTCCAAGTGTACCCTGACGATTGCGGACGGCGTTTAAAGCCATCCTTCTATGAGACACGAAGGGGGTAAACGGGACGTAAGACCGCGCTTTTGGCTGTAGCGCTTTCCAGTGGCGACTGTCAGGACCAGATAGACGGCCGTTACCGTCCATTGTGAACGGAGGTCCACTATGCCCAAGAAGGAGCAACTCGCTGCGGACACGGACAACGATACCTTTCTGTTCGTTAGCAGCACCAACACGAAGAGCGTCATGGCATACGACGGCGAGACCGGCGCCTTTCTGAAAAAGTTCGCCAACGGTGGCGGCCTCATCGAACCCGAAGGCATCGCCTTCGGTCCCGACGGCAACCTGTACGTCGCCAGCCGCAGCGATGAAGTGCTTCGTTACGACGGGGAGAAAGGCAACTTCCTTGATGTCTTCGCCAGCGGCCACGGCCTCGTCGACCCGGCCGGCATCGCATTTGGCGGACCAGACAACGACCTTTTCATCGCCGCGGGCCTCACCGACGACGGCCTCGGCAACCAGATCCTCCGCTTCGACGGCGACACCGGCGTCTTCGAGGCCGTCGTCGATCCTGCCAACGCGGCCGGGCTCGACGACCCGGAAGCGCTGGTCTTCGGACCGGATGGCCTGCTCTATGTTGCCAGCACTCCGGAATCAGGACCCGGCGAGGTCCTTCGCTACGACCCAGCGACGAACTCGTTCGTCGACAAGTTCGTCCCCAGTTCGGAGAGCAACATCTTGGATCCGACCGGCATGGTCTTCGGCCCCGACGGCGACTTGTTTCTCAGCAGCGCCGCGACGAGCGAGGTCATGCGCTACGACGGCACGACCGGCGACTTCGAAGGTGTCTTCATCACCGCCGGCAGCGGCGGCCTCAATGAGGCCGAGGGCATGGCGTTCAACTCGAACGGCAACCTCTTGGTCGCAAGCGAGCTGGGCCACTCGGTGCTGGAGTATGACGGCACCACCGGCGCATTCGTCGGCGAGTTCGTCGTTGCGGGCAGCGGCCACCTTTCGGAGCCGACATTCATCACCTTCGGACCCCCTGAATCGGACTTTTTCGTTTGAGGATTCCAGTGTCAAAAGATCGACCGTCCTAGAGTCGTTTGCAGGAATCGGAACCAGGCGAGCCCGCGGGCTTTGGCGACACGCCGTTGCGCACGCCTGAGGCCCTCTACGACAAGGGCCTTGGGCAGTTCATCCTGCCTTGCGACGCGGTTCGTCGGTCGCCCAACCCGGACGAGTTCCTCCTGGGTTTTCTTCAGGAAACCTATGAAGCGGCCGCCAATCTCGGGAAGTGGGATCGGCAAACGCTTGAGCGGCATTAGGTGTAGCCGGACCGGGCAAGGCGCAGCCCCCTGCGCAACGCGAATGACGAGGTCGACGTCGCCGGTGTGAGCGTCGGCACCTGTGCGCAAGCTAATAGGTCCGCCGTGGTCAGGTCTTGAATCTGATTGGCCGACAGGGAAGGCGTCGATCACGCGCAGCTTTTGCTGCAGTGCATGAGTCCGGAGCTGGCCCATCGCGTCGTCTTGCTGCGCCGCGGAATTTGGTCGGTATCGGGGCATAGCGGGCATCGATCAAGCACCAGTTATGAGTACGCGTCCTAGGACAGCAAGGCCGCGAAAGCGAGACGTATTAAGCAATTCCATGGGTGTTTTGCAGTTTTCATAACAGCAACTTGTTGATTCGGTTAGCTTTTCGATGACTCGGTCTGATTTTCACATTTTCTTACACATTCCTGGCATGTGTAAAAAATATCTAAACTAAATCAAGAACTTATAGATACACGCAGGGGACTTAAAAGTTTTTGCTGGTTAGCGGTTTCTCACTTGTGGCGGCAAGATTTTACGCTTCCGCGCCGAAGGCGACGCCCAGTTGCGCAGCGCCGCCCCGATGGGCGGTCATCATGTGCCAGCGCCCACAAGCACCCGGTCCGTTTTCTTGGAGCCGGATCGAGAGCACCGGAGCGCGGGTCTCGTCCATGAAGTGCTTGGTCGAGCACTTCGGCGAGGGCTGACCCGACAACCATCACCGCAAATTCAACCGCATTCTCAGGCGCAGGAAGGACCACATTTCCGCAGCGTTCGGTAATCTTGTTCCACTGTCACGACCGGACTTTCCTGCACGATCCGTGCCTTGACCCAATTCGTCCATCGAGATGCCTCTCCCGTCTGCCCCTCCACGTTGTGAGAACCTCCGACGTAGCCTCCATGGACAAACTCCCTTCGATATTCCATGGAAGGTCGATCACAGATCACTGCAGACGGGACAACGTGGAGGCAGAACACCGGTTACCGCAGAGCGTGACAAATACTGCAAAAAAGGCCCAGCCTAAGGCTTGCCGAGACAGACAGGGAGGATCGAAGCATGACGGGCAATGATATGTTGAAGGTCGGCGCTGGCGCTGCTGCTTGCCGGGTTTGGCTCGGCACATCCTGTCTTTGCACAAGAACAGGTCGCGGCGGCTGACGGCAGAAAAGGCGGAGCTTATGCTCATTGAACAGCAAAGTTAGGCCAATAGCTGCCGCTAGCTGAATATCTGCAAGCGTTCCCACTCATCGGCTAGCGCGCAATTGCACGATCAAGTCGGCAAGTTGCGCGTTGTCCGGTTGCTGCCGGGCAAGTTCTTCAGCCAGTCTCAGCGTTTCGGGGTAGCGCCGCAACTTAAGCCCAAATTGAATGGCGGTGCCGAGCAGGTTCGGATCGGCGGAGCCGTTGGTGACCGATTCGCCAAGCATTTGGAATGCATCGCCTGTGCGACCGACCGAGTCGAGAGCTATCGCTAGCGTGGTCCTGTATTGAACATTGGCTGGAGCAAGCCGCACCGAAGCCTCCAACTCGCTTATTGCGCCAGTCATGTTTTTCGCGCGAACCAGCGACAGGGCGTGACCGTATCGGAGCAGCGGATCTTCGGGCGAAACCCTAATGGCCTCAGCGTAGGTGCTTTCCGACTTCTCGTTCTGGCCGGTCGCCCTGTAAAGTTCGGCCAGATTGGCGTGCGCTCCGGCGAGGCTGCTGTCGAGCGAGATCGCGCGACGCAGCGCAGCCTCCGCGTTATCCGCTTGACGCTGGCCCATCAGGAACAGCCCGTACGCGTTCTGTGCTTCTGCCATATCGGCATTGGCCTGCACAAACGCGCGAAGATCTTCCACCGCAGCATCAAAGTTGCGACGTTGATCGCCGAGCAGATCGGTCGTCGGCGCATTGCCGAGCGCCGTCACGGCGGCCACCCGGACTGCACGCGTCTCATCGGCGAGCAGCCTGCCAACGGCGCTGAACCGTTGTTCAGGCGGAAGATTGGCCGCAGCCTGTGCAGCGCCCAGCCGGACGAGCGGGTCGGAGCTCGCTGCTGCGGTTCTCACGTCGGTGATGATGGTCTCGCCGCCGAGGCGGCCCATCTCCGCGATCGCGCTGCCCTTGATGATGCCCGGCTGTTCCCGGTCGGCAACGAGCGCACGCAAAGCCTCGATTGCCGCCGAATCGTTTTGGGCAGCACCCGCGAAAGCATGGGCGATAGTTGGGCGTTCGCGCCAGCCCGTGCCGTACCATTTGTCCATCGTTTTCGCCGCCCACTCGTTCGTCTCGGCTGCATGGCATGTCGTGCAGGCGTTGGGCGTGCCGTAGGCGGTCGAGAGGTCGGGCCGTGGAATGACGAACGAATGGTCGCGCCGCGGATCGACCTTCATGTAGGTGCGCTCCGGCATGTGGCAGTTGGCGCAAAGGGCGCCGGCGGAACCTGCCGGATGGCGTGTATGTGCGAGCCTATCGAAACTGCCGCTCGGGTCGAAGCCTGCGAATCGTTCCGGCTTGGTCTCGGTGTGGCACTGGGTACATATGGCGTTGCCCTCCGCCTTCAGGGTCGCTTCGTGCTGTCTGTGGCAGTCGAGGCAAACGACGCCGGCTCTCGCCATCTTGCTCTGCTGGAACGAGCCGTATTCGAAAACCTCGTCGAGGATTTGCCCATCGGGAAAGTAGAGGTCGGGGCGCAGCAGATCAGGCGAGAAATGCTCGAGAAAAACCTTGCCCGGCCTATAGCCGTTAAGAAGTTTGGTGCGCCGCGTGTGGCAACCCAGGCAGACATTCTGATCGACCGGGATCAGACCGGAATTGGCGACCGACTGGGAACCGCCCGCCTCAGCCCATTCCACATGTTTCGCGCCGCCGCCGTGGCACGATTGGCAGCCGATGCTCGTTGCGACATAGGTCGATTTGTACTCGCCGGTCTCCGGCTGAAAATTCGCCTGCGGATCGGTGGAGTGGCAGTCGATGCAGGTCCGGTTCCAGCGGTAGAAGGGGCCAGTCCAGTGATAGGTCGTGCCGGGGTTCGCGGGCTTGCCTGTGCCGAGCCAGAACCATTCCCGTTTGTTCGTATCCCAGGCGATATCGAGCGCCTGCAGCCGGCCGCCGCCGATATCGAGGAGATATTGCTGCAGCGGTTCGTAGGCGAAGGTGTATTTGACTGGGAATTCGGCCTGGCTGCCGTCGGCCCCTTCGGTCCGGACGAAGTACTGCCCTCCCCGCTTGAGGAACGTCGTCAGGACGCCGTCATGCTCGAAGCTGGCGCCGCCGAAATTCGCGCGCACCGTGCTGTCGTCTGCCACGGCCATCGCCCTGGCATGGTTCGATTTGGCGAAGGCGGCCGCCTGATCCGCGTGACAGGAGGCGCATCTTTTTTCGTCGACGAACCCGTCGTGGATGGAGATCTGCGGGTCGGATGTGGGACCGCCTGTCTCTGCGGCCAGACAAGCTTCGGGCGTAGCCAACGCGAGCAGCGAGCCCAGCGCTGCTATTGCCAGATTGGCGGCAACTCGGCCAAGCAAGCTACGGCCATTCATGATGGGCTCATGATGGGCTTGCTCGCGGTTGGCATGAGCACGCTGTAATCCCAATCGCCAGCTAGGACGGTGACGGGCAGGCACTCGAACGAGCGTTTAAAAAGAATGGGCATAGCCTAGTTCGAAGCCAACGGTATCCGGATTCCAATCCTTCCAGTTATACTGGACCTTGCTCGAAACTGAATTGTGCTCGTCCAGTTTGAAAGTGAAGCCGGTCGCAAGCTGTGGTGTCAGGTAGTCGTCTGCGCTATCGAATGCATCGCGATACCGAAAAGCTACCGCATTCCAGGTCACCGTTTCATTGAGCTTCAGATCGGCGCCCGTGCGGAGCACGTAGTAGGCGATATCGTCGCCGGTTCCTGATACCTGCAATCGCTCGCCGATGCCCATGCTGCCGATCACGGAGAGCGCATCGTTCAAGTGGACGCGGTAACCTATAGTGGTTTCGAGGTTGGCGGTGGCCGAGTCGCTGAAGGCCGTATTGGAATACTGGACCGAGGCGCCCAGGACGATTCCCACGTCGAATGCGTGTGAGGCGCTGACCTCGACCTTGGCGCTTTGCGGAACGCTCAGGTCCTGTTCCTGCCGGTCGGACGTCACCGATATTCCCAGGGACGTGCTTTCTGCCATCGCGTCGGATGTTGCGCCCAACACTGCCAGCACCGTCAAAATCCTGATAGTTCTCGCCTCCCGAGGATGCTCAACGACAAGCGGGACGCGCATTCGAGCATGTTGGTTCACGTTACGCTCGCACTCAGTTTGCCACGCCCAAATTGATGAGCTGCACACGCCTGTTCACCGCAATTGCGGATCTCGTTGTTGCCGAGATTGAGGCCCCTGCAATATTTCTTGATGTCTGCGCCGCAGTCTTTGGCAAGTACCGTGATGGCGTCGCCATAGCTGATCGTTTGCGCTCGCCCAGGGCCGGCGAGCGCAAAGGAGGCCATCAGGATCAGACCGCTGAAAATCATCTTGTAAACCATGCTCAGCGTCCTTGTTGCAGATTGTCTCAATAGCACGGCGGGTAAGGATAATATCCGCAGTACGGCGGATATGCGTATGGGGCGGCGGCACCGACGGCAGCGCCAAGAGCGGCTCCGGCAACTGCGGCCCCCGCCACAGCGCCAGCACCATACCAAGCTCCACGATAGACAGGAGCATGCCAGTATGCGCCACCGTGATAACCGTATCCGCCACCATGCCAGACCGCGCCGCCGTAGCCGCCCACATGGGCGAATCCGCCACCGCCCGGTCCGCGAAACGCGAAGGCGTCAATGAAAAGTGCCGCAGGCCCGCTCGCATTGTTGAGACTGCCTTCCAGAACGGCAACGTCGAACGTCAGCGTGTTCCCCTCAAGTTTCGGCGCTTTGAGCGTAACCACGGCATCATCCACCTCCGAGCCGTCTCCCCCAAGAACTGAGACCGTTGCGTTCGGCGGGTCGACGGCGAAGCTGTCCTTGCCCTCATCCCACTGCATAATGAACTGCTCGGTCGCAACATGACCGGCGGCCCGCACCGGCCGATCGGCAAAGACGATTGAGTTTTTCGAAACGCCGGTCAGGACGAGCTTGCCGCCGTCGAGCGTGGCGCCCTGCGCATTGATGACGGCGAGCGACGGAATCGGTCCTGTCGCCGTAGCCTGGCCAATCGTCTTTTGCAGTGGCACGTGCGGCTTCTCTGCGGAATCCTGTGCCATTGCGCCGGCAGTCGCCAAAGCCAGGCCGCCTGCGAGGGCTATCGTGGTCATGATGCGATTGACGTTCATAGAATTATCCTCTCGTTTAAGTGGCGGAATCCAAGCGTTCACACGCTGGCTCTAGTTTCCCGGAAAGATCTGCTTCCAGTCGGCCTTCATGTCGACGATCGTCCATTTGTTGATGGCGGCGGCGTCGAGAGCCAGGTCGAGATGGCCGAACTCGCTTTTCCGGTCGTAGGCATATTCGCGCTCTGCGTCGGTGTGATGAACGATCAAGCCGAACTGCAGACCGTCGGCGAGAGTCGTCCATTGCAGCATTTCAAGATCGCCGTCCGAATTGCCGAACGCGGCAATAGGCTTGCGGCCGATATGCTCCTGAATGCCGACCGGCTTGCCGGCCTTGTCGTCGATGAAGTTGACCTCGGGCAATCGAAACAGCGTCGGCGCGCCGTCCTTCATCGCGAACTTCGTCTTGATCGAAGAGCCGACCACCTGTTCCGGCGGAACGCCGTAAACCTTTTCCGTCCAGGGGCGCATGAACTCGATGCCGCCGCCAGACACGATGAAGGTTTTGAACCCGTTGGCCCGCAGATAGGCGAGAAGTTCGAGCATCGGCTGGTAGACCAACTCGGTATAAGGCTTCTTGAAGCGTGGATCGCGCGCGTTGGCGATCCAGTCGGTCACGATTGTCTGGAATTGCGTGACGGTCATGCCGGCGTGGGTCGCCATGATGAGTTCCACCAGGCCCTTTTCACCGGCTGCTGCGAGCGCCTTCATGTCGCCTTCGAGCACGGCCTGAAACGGCTGGGTGGTCGCCCATTCGGGATGACTTGGCGCCTCGGCTTTTACACGGTCGAGCGCGAAGGCGAGTTGCACATACATCGGATGTTCGACCCACAGCGTGCCGTCATTGTCGAACACCGCGATGCGTTCGGGCTCCGGCACGAAGTCGGGCGAACCCTCCTTGCTCACCTTCTCGACGAACTCGACGATCGCAGCCTTCGGCGCGGTGTCGTTCCAGGACGGCAAGGGATCGGACTGGGCGAGGGCGGCCGCGGGAGCGACGAGCAAAGCGGCGGCCGCGAGAATGGCACGACGGGTCAGTCTGAGAAGATCATGCTTCACGAACATATCGCGCTCCTTTCTTGTAAATCTCGATTCGTATCGGGGTCTACGACGACCGGCTCGTGGCCGTGGAACCGGCGGGCGCCCCTTGCGAGCCGCCCGCCGCGAGTCATCCCGTTACTTGGTCATTGCTGCCCTTGCCGCCTCGATCTGCGCCTTGACAGCGTCGAGGTTGAAGCTCGCGCCCTTCTGCATGGGCGGGAACTCAAGGGCCGTCTGGGCCAGCTTGCCCACTTCCTGCTGAACAAACACGAAGCGCCAGAACTGGTACATAAACCATTCGTTGAAGTACCCTTGTGCGCCGTCCAGCGTTCCGTTTGCCGGAGTGCCCAGGCGTTCGAAGGGATCGAGGCGAAGGTTCGTGATCGACGGTGCGTCGACATGGTCCTTGGCTCCGAGCCAACCGTTCGGTTGCTCGATGAAGCGGTATTTGTAGTCATCGATGCGCACCGCGCCGAGCGTGCTTTCACCGAAGTAGAAGATCTCGTGGCGAGCCGACGGGCCCTTGCCGGTCAGCAGGTCCATCTGGTTGTAGCCGTCGAGATAGTTCTTGTAGGTGCGGTCGCCGATCTGCTTTCCCGCCAGCAGTTCGGCCTTGATGTTGGGGTTGCCTGCGGCGGCCACGAAGGTCGGCAGCCAGTCGAGCCCGGACATGATGCCGTTCTCCACCTTGCCTGCTGCGATCTTGCCCGGCCAGCGAATGAAGGCCGGCACACGGAAGCCGCCTTCGTAGATCGTGCCCTTCTGCCCCCGGTACGGCGTGTTGCCGCCATCAGGCCATGTGAAGGTCTCGGTGCCATTGTCGGTGGTGAACATGACGATGGTGTTGTCATCAACGCCAAGGTCCTTGAGCTTCTGCATCACCAGGCCGACGTCATCGTCGAGCTGAGCCATGCCGGCTTCCTGCAGCGACCAGCCGTTCTCCGAGTTGCGCAATGCCTCATACTTGGGCGAAAGATGGGTGATAACGTGCATGCGCGTGGGATTGAGCCACAAGAAGAAAGGCTTGTTGTCGGCCTTGGCTTTCTCCACGAACTTCAAGGCTTTGTCGCGGATCTCGTCGTCCACTGTTTCCATGCGTTCGGGATAAAGAGTGCCGGCGTCTTCGATCTTCTGCTTGCCGACCTTGCCCCAGCGTGGGTCGACGGTCGCGTCGTCGGTCGTCGTCGCCCAAGTGTGGAGCATGTTGCGCGGCCCCACCTTGTCAAGCAGGTCCTGCGGATAGTTCGGGTGTGCAGGGTCTTCCATGGCGTCGAGGTGATAGAGGTAACCGAAGAACTCGTCGAAGCCGTGGACGGTCGGCAGGAACTCGTTCAAATCGCCAAGGTGGTTCTTTCCGAACTGGCCGGTGGTGTAGCCCATGTCCTTCAGGGCAGTCGCGAGAGTCATCGCTTCGGCCGGCAGGCCGGTTGTGGCGCCCGCCTGACCGACGGTGGTCATACCGGTGCGAATCGGAAGCTCGCCGGTGATAAAGTTCGCCCGGCCAGCCGTGCAGCTCGCCTCGGCATAGTAGTCGGTGAAGAGCATGCCCTCGGCGGCGATCTTGTCGAGGTTGGGCGTGCGGCCCGCCATCACGCCGCGGTGATAGGCGCCGATGTTCCACATGCCGATGTCGTCGCCCATGATGACGACGATGTTCGGTTTTTGCGCGTCCTGCGCATAGGCAACCGATGCCATACCGCCGCAAAGCGCAATTGCGGTCACCCAGGTTGCGATGCCGTAACTCGGAATTCCAGGTCTCATGTTCAGCTCCTCCTGCTGGAAATCTCGCCAACCGCCCGAATTGGAACGATTCCGCGCCCGTGCGCCCCTCGCTTGATCAGTCAGCACACAAGGCTGACGCGACGGTAAATCCGAGCAACGCTTGATGATATTGTCCTTTGGGGAAGTCGATCGGACCGTGCGCCTGTTGGGTGGCGCGCAGCCGGGCTCACGCACGACCGGACGCCCTGGGGCGTCCGGCATTGGCGGGTGCGTCAGTCGTGACCTGTCTTCATGCTCCGGACTTGCGCCATCACTTGCTCCAGATTGTAGCTTGCAGGGTCCTGGAGCGGCGGGAAGGCGATGTAGGTCTCGAGATGCTTCAGCCACAACTGCTGGCCGATGGGCAGGATGTTCCAGTCATAGACGTAGGCGGTGGACGGTGACGCGATGGAGCCGCCCATACCGAAAAGTGTCTTGATCTGCTGTCCGACCGAGGTCTCGAACGGATCGCGCTTGATGTTGACGACCTGGGTCCAGGCAAAGGGCATTACACCGTTTATGAACCCGGCTGGGTCATCCGAAACCATCGCGAAGTACATCTTCCAGTTCTTGTAGCGGACCGCCGACGGCTCCTTGCCGGAATAGTACAAGAAAGAGTCGCGCGCAGACGGCGCCTTGCCTTCCAGGAAGTCACGCTGATCGATCCCGTCGAGTGTGGTCTTGACGACATTCGGATACGTGCCTGCCTCGATCTGTTTCTTCAGCTCGTCGCCCTTGGGGCCGCCGGCGATGTTCACCAACGTCGGCAGCCAGTCGAGCGCGGAGAAGAGGTCGTTCTTGACCGTGCCGGGCTCGATATGCCCCGGCCAGCGCACAACCAGCGGAGCACGCATGCCGCCTTCCCAGGTGCTGAGCTTGCCACCCTTGAACGGGGTGGTGCCGCCATCCGGGAAGGTGATCGTCTCGGCTCCGTTGTCGGTGGTGAAGACGACGATGGTGTTGTCGAGCTGGCCCATGTCTTCCAGCTTCTTCAGGACGACGCCGATGTTGTCGTCCATCTGCTTCATGCCGGCTTCGTTCATGCCCCAGTCCTTGCCGCCGGGCTCGCCGATCATATTGAGATACTTGTCCGGCAACACCGTCGTGATGTGCATGCGGGCCGGGTTGTACCAGACGAAGAACGGCTTGTTGGTCGTCTTCGGGTCGTTTCGGTCGAGGAAGTCGACGACCTTGGCGGAGATTTCCTCGTCGATGGTCTTTGACCGCTCCAGCGTCAGCGGGCCCTCGTCCTTGCAGGACTGATTTGCCGGGGATCCGTCGGAGGATGTGCACGCGAGCATTGGACGCGGTGGCGTCAGGCAGGTCGTGGTCTTCGGATCGACAGCGCCCGGAACCTCGGCCAGGCCGGGGATCGGTGTATTCATGCAGGGCGGCGCGATCCCCTGCTCGGTTGGGCTCTTGTTGATGTCAGGGAAGCTCACGCCCTGCATGGCGTCGAGGTGATAGAGGTAGCCCCAAAATTCCTGGAACCCGTGTGCGGTCGGCAGGGATTCGGTGGTATCTCCGAGATGGTTCTTGCCGAACTCACCTGTCGAGTAGCCGAGATCATTCAGGAACCTGGCGAGGTGGGGCGTGCCGGCCCGCAGGTAGGACGGGCTTCCGGGAATCTCCGGCAGGACCATGCCGACGCGCACCGGCTGCATGCCGGTGATGAAGGCGGTACGCCCCGCAGTGCAGCTCTGCTCGGCATAGTAGGTCATGAATTTCGCACCTCCCTGGCCGATGCGATCGATGTTGGGCGTTTCGCCGACCATCAGGCCCTGATGATAGATGCTGGGCTGCATCCAGCCGATATCATCGCCCATGATGAACAGGATGTTGGGCTTTTGCGCATCCTGGGCCTGTGCCGGCGCATGCGCGCCCCAAAGGACCGTCGCAGCGGTCAGTATCCCAATGCTGCAGTCAAGGATTCTACGACTCATTTCCCTCTCCTCTGGTTGCTTACGGATAGTTGCCTCGCCACCGCCCACGGCACGATTTCGAGCCTGAACGACCTCCCGTCACCAGTCGGAGCGCTCAAGCTCACGCTACGGTAGCCCTAGCTAACACATGGTGATATTGTCCTTTGGGGAAGTTGTTCAGGTGCAGATGCGGTAACGCTGCCCGATCTACTTTCCCAGCTAAAAGCTTGGCTTGTGAGGGGGTATCCATCATGCTGTGCGATCCGCCTGTTCGGTCGCGCCGACGCGCCAAGAACGCGGTCAGGTTCCTTGTTGCAATTTTGATTGCGATTTTTCTGGACGGCGGCTCTGCAGCAGCTGAGGTCGTCGGCCGGTCTCCGCGTGTGCTCATCCTCCATCCGTATGACGAGCGACTGCCCGCAAGCTCGATTGCCGGGGAGAACGCCAGAAATCGGCTTATCGAGGCGACGTCCGGCAATGTCGATCTCTTCTCGGAGTTCCTGGATCTCTCGAGGTTTCCCGAGGAAGCCCATATCGACCGCATGGCGCGGTATATGTCCGAGAAATACGTCGATCATCGCCCGGACGTTGTGATCGCGCTCGGCGAATCGGCAACCCGTTTCATCGTCAATAACCGTGAGGCGATCGCGCCCGACGCAAAGATCGTGTTCTGCGGCTTCGGGCGTGACAGTGCTTCGAAACTCAACTTGCCGGCAGATGTCGTCGGGGCTTTCAGCGAATTCGATATTGCCAAGACGCTCGAATTGGCCCGCGCCCTCCAGCCCGACGCCGAAAATCTTTTCATCATTGGTGGTTCGGCAGCTTTCGATCGCACTTGGCTTGACAGCGCTAGAACCGACCTCGCAGTCGCTTCAAAAGATTACGCAACCACCTACTTGGAAGGTTATTCGATCGATGAATTCGTGGAGCGTGCCTCCCACTTCCCACCGGACAGTATTGTCCTGTTCCTCACCATTCTTGCCGATAGTACAGGCCGCAACTTCCTGCCCAAAGACGCTTTAGGAATAGTGGCGGCGAAGGCCAGTGCGCCGATTTATGGACCCTATGACACCTACGTTGGTCAAGGTGTCGTAGGCGGAAACTCGGTAACCTTCGACTCCTTGGGAAACGCGGTCGCCGGCTTGGCTTTGGATGCACTCGCGGGAAAGCCGATCACAGACATCGAAGTGCCGCAAACATTCTTTGCCGACGCAAGGCAGCTAAAGCGATGGGGCCTGTCGGAAAGCGCGCTTCCTGCAGAGACCGCGTTGAGTTTCAGAGAACCTACGCTTTGGGAGCAGCATGGCGATTTGGTCGCGGGAGCCATTGCCCTGGTCGCCTTACAGGCCCTGATCATCACTGGGCTGCTCTTCGAGCGACGCCGGCGTTTCGCCGCCGAAGGTGAATCCAGCCTGCGTCTCCTTGAGCTGGTCCACATGAATCAGTCTGCAACCGCAGGCGCATTGTCGGCATCGATCGCTCACGAACTCAACCAGCCGCTGGGCGCCATTCTCAGCAATGCCGAGGCAGCGGAGATGATACTCAAGGGAAAGACGCCTGATCTGGATCTCATCCAGCAGATTTTGGCTGACATCAGGGACGACGACCAGCGAGCAGGCGATATTATTCTTCGCCTTCGGGGTATGCTGAAGAAAAGGAGTGCGATCGACTGGCAGGAGTTTGACCTCAATGAGGTCGTCGACGGCGCCATTTGTATCTTGCGCGCTGAAGCCGCGAAGAAACAAGTGGCCGTAAGCGCCGAGCAATCCACGGGCAGACTGCCGGTTCGCGCCGACAAGGTTCATCTGCAGCAGGTCATCCTGAATCTTGCGACCAATGCAATGGACGCGATGGTCGAATCGGTAACAGCGAACCGCAAGCTTGTGTTTCAGACGGCGTTACAGGGCGATGCCAGGGTCGAGATGTCGATTTCAGACACCGGCAGGGGCATCCCAAAAGACCATCTCGATAGTATCTTCGCAGCATTCTACACGACAAAGCCAACCGGAACCGGGCTGGGGCTCTCCATCGCTCGCGCGATCGTGGAAACTTACGGTGGAAAGATCTGGGCGGACAATCGCGTCGGCGGCGGCGCGGTGTTCCGCTTCGTCCTGCCGCTCGCGGAGGCCACTTGAACGCCTATGGAACCATTCATTCACATTATCGATGACGACGCATCGTTTCGAACGGCGCTCGGACGTCTCGTCGAAACCTATGGTTTTCGGGTTAGCGGCTACCAGTCGGGCGAGGATTTCCTGGCGCAGCTGCCGGAATCGGAAGCCGGCTGCATCCTTCTTGATCTGCGCATGCCAGGGCTCAGCGGTCCGGAGCTGCAGGAAAGGCTCGTACTGGCGGTCCCGCTGCTACCCATCGTCTTCTTGACGGGCCAAGGCACGATTGCCGCGAGTGTTCAGGCAATGAAGGCAGGTGCCGATGATTTTCTGGAGAAACCCATTTCGTCCCAAATCTTACGTGAGGCGATCGAGCGCGCGCTCGCCAAGAATGAAAAACGGCGCGCCGGACACGATCAGATTCAGGCGCTCCAGACCAAAGTGTTCAGCCTAACGCCACGCGAAATCCAGGTTTTCGATCTGGTCGTTCGCGGCAGGCGTAACAAGCAGGTTGCATACGACCTGAACACCTCCGAGCGCACGGTCAAGGCGCATCGGCACAGCGTCATGGAAAAGTTGGGCGTTACGTCCCTCGCCGAGATGGTATCGATCGCGGAGAGGCTGGGGGCCGTTCGGGCAGCGCAAACAGGCTCAAATCCAACATTCGGTGCTTCCCCAAAGGCCAATATCCAGTGACGTTAACTCGGCTCACAATCTCTCCGTTGATACTCGCACGCGTCGCCCCTTCGAGGAGCCAAATGTGGAAAGCCCGCCACGAACAGTGGCTGTCGTGGAAGACGATCCGAGCGTGCGGAGAAGCATTGAACGGTTGCTAAACGCGCACGGTCACCAAACGCATGGATACGCGTCGGCAGAGACGTTTCTTGGATCCGATTTCGCCGGCACGATCGGTTGCCTGGTGCTCGACATTCATCTTGGCAACATGTCCGGAATCCAGCTGCGGCGTTGGCTTCGCGATTTCGGCTCCAGCCTGCCGGTTATCTTCATCACCGCAGTTGACGACGACGCGCTTGAAGCGGAGGCGCGTGACGCGGGCTGCGTGGCCTATCTTCACAAGCCTTTCGCCGCCAGGTTTTTGCTGTTAGCTATCGATGACGCCTTGTCGGGATTGTCTGCCAAATAACTGATGTCGCTTCGGGGGGTGCTGATATGAAAGCAATTCAAACTATTCAGGCGGGCATCGTGCTGACCGCCACATTTGGCTTTTGCGGTTCGGCCGCAGCCCAGGACGACAGCCAGGACCTTGCCAAGAAGCTTTCGAATCCGATCGCGTCGCTGATCAGCGTACCCTTGCAGTTCAACTACGACGAAGGGTTCGGGCCGAATGACGGGCAGAAGGCCGTACTCAACATCCAGCCGGTCGTTCCGATCTCGCTGAGCGACGACTGGAACATGATCTCCCGCACCATCCTGCCGGTGATCTGGCAGAACGACATCGCCGGCCCCTCGGGCGAGCAGTCCGGTCTCGGCGACATCACCCAGAGCCTGTTCTTCTCGCCGAAGAACCCGGGACCGTCGGGCATCGTCTGGGGCGTCGGTCCGGCGTTTCTCGTCCCAACCGCCACCGACGATCTGCTCGGCGGCGGCAAATGGGGTGCCGGTCCCACCGCCGTGGTGCTGAAACAGATGGGCGGGTGGACGGTCGGCGCGCTGACCAACCACATCTGGTCCTTCGCCGGCGACGGTGACCGCTCCGACATCAGCTCCACCTTCCTGCAACCTTTCGTTTCCTACACGACCAAGGACGCCTGGACCTTCGGCGTCAACACAGAAAGCACCTACAATTGGGAAACGGAAGAGTGGTCGGTTCCGATCAATTTCACGGTGGCAAAGCTCGTCAAGTTCGGCAAGCAACCGGTCAGCTTCACCGCCGGTGTCCGCTACTGGGCCGAGAGCCCCGACAACGGGCCTGACGGCCTCGGATTCCGCGGCGTGGTGACGTTCCTGTTTCCGAAATAGCCGCCCGGCACAAAGGCCTGCCGGGACAACGACAAGCAGGGAGGATAGAAGCATGACGGGCAATGATATGTTGAAGATCGGCGCTGCGGCGCTGGCGCTGCTGCTTGCCGGGTTTGGCTCGGCGCATCCTGTCTTTGCACAAGAACAGGTCGCGGCGGCTGACGCATCCGGCGATGCGGCGGCCTCGCCGGAGCCGTTGAGCGCGGACGAGATGGAGGTGCTGGTGGCGCGCATCGCGCTCTATCCGGACGAGCTGATCGCGGTGATCACTGCGGCTGCACTCTATCCGCTAGAGATCGTCGAGGCGGCGCGCTTCCTCGACCGGTACGAGAAAGACAAGAGCCTGAAACCCAAGGACAGCTGGGACGGCTCCGTGGTGTCGCTGCTCAATTACCCCGGCATCGTCAAGATGATGAGCGACGACCTCGAATGGACGCAGACGCTCGGCGACGCCATCGCCTACCAGCAGAAGGACGTGCTGGTTGCCATCCAGCAGCTGCGCGACGAGGCGGTCGCCAAGGGCGTCATCAAGACCGACGACAAGATCCAGGTGGTCAAGGAGAATGACAATTTCGTCATCAAGTCGGCGAGCCCCGAGGTGATCTACGTCCCGCAATATCCGCCGCAGATGTTTTATGAGCCGGATTACGTGTGGGAACCGATCCGCTATTATCCCGATCCTTACCCATATTATGTGTATCCGGGGGCGACATTCTTCGCCGGGGCGGTGACGGGCGCCATTTGGGCCGCCGCCGTCGACTGGGATGATTGGGGGGTGTGGGGCGGCCGCTGGAACGGCAACGACATCGACATCGATTGCAACAACTGCTTCAACAACCGCGACTTCAACGGCAAGATCAACTTCAACGACGTCGACTGGAAGAACATCGATCGCGACAAGATCAATATCGACCGCAACCAGTTCAACAAGTTCGACCAGACCAACATCAAGAACCGGATCGAGAAGAATAGCGACAACGCCATCCGCGACCGCGCCCGCGACATCAAGAAGAACGACAAACTCGCCAACAGGGTGCCGGGCAAGACGGCTGCAACGAGAGACATCCGCAAGAGCACGCTGGACGGGCTGAAGGCCAAGCCCGCCAACGTCACCCGCCCCGCCAAGCCCGCCAACATCCAGAAACCTGCGGCCAGGCCTACCGCCAATCGCCCGGCGGCGAAGCCGGCCAAGGTGAACCGTCCGGCTGGCAAGCCAAAACCTGCGGCAAGGGTCGACAACCGGCCGAAGAAACCGTCGGGGCTTGGCAACGTCGATCGCGGCAAGGCGACCAAGGTCAGCTCCAACCGTGGCCACAAGTCGATGGGCGGCGGCCAGCGCGGCGGTGGCGGCCACAAGCAGATCAAGCGCGGCGGCGGCGGACGCGGGCGTTAACGGAACGGGAGGACAGGATTATGACACAGATGTTCAGCACCACCCGTCACACGGGAGTTTTGCATAAGATCCTTCTCCGCTCTGTCTGCGCCGTGGCGCTTGCAGTGGGCATCGCTGTCTGGCAGCCAGCCGCCGCACAGGATGCGCCGGAGGCGCCGGAGATCACCGCCTTTGCGGCCGCCGCCGAGCCGCCTGTCTTCGATACGCCCGAGGCGGCGGTCGAAGCATTTAAGCAGGCCCTGAAAGACGCCGGCAACGGTGCGGTTGCGGCCCTTCTCGGCCTCGATGCGGAAAAGCTGAAGGCAGACGAGAACTCGGACGAGACGCTGGCGGCGATCAAGGAAGGTGTGGCCAGGCAGCTTGTCCTCGATGGCGAAGGCGACCGCCGCACGCTGCAGATCGGCGACAAGCTGTGGCCGCTGCCTTTTCCGATCGTCAAGGGCGAGGACGGCAAGTGGGCTTTCGACACCTATGCCGGGCTCGAAGAGATCGTGAACCGCCGCGTCGGCGAGAACGAGCTCACCGCGATCGAGACGATGCGCGCCTATGTCGACGCGCAGGAGGACTATGCATCGCAGGACCGCGATGAGGATGGCGTGGAGGAGTTCGCGCAGAAACTGATAAGCTCGGAAGGCGCGACCGACGGGCTCTACTGGCCGACCGACGACATCAACGGCGAGAGCCCGGCCGGTGACGCTGTTAGTGAGGCCGAGCTCGAGGACGCGGCCAAGGGCGAAGGCTATTTCGGCTACAAGTACAAGATCCTGACCGGCCAGGGCGACCATATCGCCGGCGGCGCCTACGACTACGTCATCAACGGCAACATGATCGCCGGCTTCGGCCTCATTGCCTGGCCTGCCAAATACGGCGAAACCGGCGTGAAAACCTTCGCAGTCAACCAGCACGGCGTCGTCTACGAGACCGACCTCGGCCCAACCACCGAGCAGATCGTCAAATACATCGACCGCTTCAACCCGGACGATACCTGGCAGGTCGTGGCCGACTGAGAGAAAAGCGTTCTAGTTGTCTGCGGACGTGTTACATCGTGCTGTTTTGGATCGGTCACGGGGGCGGCGTCGAACGGCGTTCCCAGCAGGATTGGCGAGGGAGGAGAGGGGCTCGCATCATGCCAGAAACTGCGTCGTCGTCCGTGAAGAAAGCGATTTTCGCGTCAACCTTGAAAGTGATCTGCGTTGGAGCGCTTTGTCCCAACTGAGGGG
>NZ_JBVVQD010000038.1:0-59440 GCF_055811755.1 Mesorhizobium sp. WSM4840 | reverse complement strand
GTTCGACGCAAATCAACAGGCCCAAGCTCACGCAGTTCCCGGCATGCAAGATATCTTGCCGCACATGCCTCCGCCGCGGCATGCAGTAGAGGAACGGAATGCGAATTTGGACGACCACATAGCAGGTATTGCGGCTTCAGTCCGTGATACAGTAGGCCCGCAAACCTCCCGTCAACAGCTGCGGCGGGGTGGTGAAATCGGGCAGTCCCTAAGTCACCCCTATAATCACGCCCGCGAGGATCTAATGGCTGCCTCCAGAAGCAGAGATCGCTCCGGCCGTTGAGGTCTCGGCCATGGTAAGTGACGGTTTCTCCTCGAATCCCGTTCACGGCCTTGCCAGCCAGGCGCGAACGTCCGATTGGAACATTCAGAATTCGTTTCAAGGTGCGCCGCTGCTGCGTCCCGAACAGGTTCGGCTGCTCAATGACGAGTACGAGATTGTTCTCATCAAAGGTCTGCCGCCATTGCAACTGAGGAAGGTGCGATATTTTTCGGACCGCATCCTGAAACGCACCTTTGAAAGCCAGACAGGCGCCCTCCCGGAGCCGGTACCCTTGACGATAGCGGACGAGGGGCTCTCGGCAGAATCTCAACTCGATGACCCGCTGCGTGAATTGGCGCAGGATTTTTGACGATACAGTTTGATGTGAGGCTAGTGTGGACCCGCGAAAAAATCCATCCCGTGTAACAGCTTTGCCGCAGGTGCAGGACGCCGGCTTGGAAGAGGATCAAGCGGTCCAGGCCAGGCAAGTGGGCGTTGAGCAGCACCTTGCCGAGGCCCGGAGGCTGTTCGATCAAGCTGACGAGTCGCCAACCAATCCAGAGGAGCTTCAGCGACTGGACCAGGGGCTCCGCGAAGTGCTTCAGCAATGGCAGGATGAGCAAGCCGCCTCGCCTTCTTTCAGCGCTGAGGTTCCCGAGGCGCTCCGGCCGCTGTTCGATGATCGAGCTCACCAGCCGCCAACCAATGCAGAGGAGCTTCTGCGACTGGAACAGGGGTTCCGCGAAGTGCTTCAGCAGCGGCAGGATGATCAAGCCGCCTCGTCTTCGCTCAGCAACCCAGGGATGCGTGCTGGACCGGAGGACCCTAACAGAAGCGTGTCGGAGGCTTTCGCAACATCTGGGCACGCCGGAGTTCAGGCCGCCGCCCCGCCAGTCTTGGCTGCCAGCCAACAGCAGATCCGGCCCTGGCCGGATGCGCTCGACCAGGGCAACCACCTGCCACCCCAGGGGGGCATCATCAACAATGAACATTCCACACCGCTGTTGCGGCCAGCGGAGAGGCAGAGGGCCCTGAATACGCCGCAAGCCGCCGCCATTCAGCAGCCGCCGAGCGAAATCGGCAATTCAGGCGGCCGCGTGCCGATGCAGCCCCCCATGCGGCAATTGGGTGAATTGCCATTGCAAGGGGTACCGGTTCAAGGGACAGGGTCCGAACACATCGGAAGGCTGCATGCGGAGGCCGCGCCCTCCGCAAGGGCTGAGGCACCCCCCGCTGCCATCGAGGACTCCATAAATGTTTCGTTCGCCGTCCCCAAAGACTTCTCCCATGGGACTCAACGCGTCCCAGACGCGATGCTCCCTTTCTTGGACCGCCCTGGCCCCTTGCCGGATGCTGGCCAAGCGCGGCAAGCGGGCTTTGAGCAGCACGTGGCCGAGCCGCGCCGAGCCGACCCCGTTGCGAGTGGCGCCCGTGCTTCCCGCTATCACCATCTGTCCGACGAACACCGGGACCTTATTGATAGAGCGATCGCCCACTCCCAGGAAAAATATAGCGAGACCACGGCCCGAAAATACACGTTTGCACTTCGCCGGTTGGCGAATGATCTCAGCGCTCGTGGCCAAGCGACCGATCTAAGAAATCACAAATTCCTGGTCGATCACGTCGGTGCTTTCTTTCCGAAAGACGTGGATATGAAGAGCGCGTTGAAGGCCCTTCGTGCGTATCATGAGCCGGGCTATTCAGCGACTGCTGGCGGCCCTGCTGCCAGCTATCCCCATCTGTCCGCCGAACACCGGGACGTTATTGATAAGGCGATCGACCGCGCTGCGGCTCAGCAAAACCAGAGCGCGGAGACGCTGCGAATATACTCGAATGCGCTTCGCCGATTGGCGAATGATCTCGGCGCTCGTGGCCAAGCGACTGATCTAAAAAATCACCAATCCCTGGTCGATCACCTCGATACTTTCTTTCCGAATGACCAGAACATTAAAACGGCGTTGAACGTCCTACGTGCGTATCAT
Source organism: Mesorhizobium sp. WSM4840 (assembly GCF_055811755.1). Lineage (NCBI taxonomy): Bacteria > Pseudomonadati > Pseudomonadota > Alphaproteobacteria > Hyphomicrobiales > Phyllobacteriaceae > Mesorhizobium > Mesorhizobium sp. WSM4840. The sequence goes on along the minus strand of NZ_JBVVQD010000038.1, from coordinate 57,196 downwards.
GATCCGGGCTATGCAGCGACTGGCTGGTGGCCAGCGGCGGTGCCGGCAAAGGCAGATGCGCGTATCTTGGAAAAATTAAGCAGTGACAGCGGGTTGGCCTTAAGCACCCGTGTCGTCTATGGTCGTCTTCTTCGCAGATTTTCTGAGGAGCTTGAGAGTCGGGGCCAGACGATCTCTGGGCTGGATCACAATTCGCGGACCGAACTCGCCGAGGCGTTGTTTCCAGGCAACAAGAAACTCCGCTTGGCGCTGCAGCGGGTTCACAATGCGGAGGTTCCCGAGGCCTTGCGGCCGCTGTTCGATAATCGAGCTCACAAGCCGCCAACCAATCCAGAGGAGCTTCTGCGACTGGAACAGGGGTTCCGCGAAGTGCTTCAGCAGCGGCAGGATGATCAAGCCACCTCGTCTTCTTTCAGCGCGGAGGTTCCCGAGGCGCTCCGACCGCTGCTCGATGATCGAGCTCACCAGCCGCCAACCAACCCAGAGGAGCTTCTGCGACTGGAACAGGGGCTCCGCGAAGTGCTTGAGCAGCGGCAGGGTGATCAAGCCACCTCGCCTTCTTTCAGCGCGGAGGTTCCCGAGGCGCTCCGGCCGCTGTTCGATGATCGAGCTCACCAGCCGCCAACCAATGCAGAGGAGCTTCTGCGACTGGAACAGGGGTTCCGCGAAGTGCTTCAGCAGCGGCAGGATGATCAAGCCGCCTCGTCTTCGCTCAGCAACCCAGGGATGCGTGCTGGACCGGAGGACCCCAATAGAAGCGTGTCGGACGCTTTCGCCGCGGCCGGCTCTGGGCACGCCGGAGTTCAGGCCGCCGCCCCGCCAGTCTTGGCTGCCAGCCAACAGCAGATCCGGCCCTCGCCGGATGCGCTTGACCAGGGCAACCACCTGCCACCCCAGGGGGGCATCATCAACAACGAACATTCCACAGCGCTGTTCCGGCCAGCGAAGAGGCAGAGGGCCCTGAATACGCCGCAAGCCGCCGCCATTCAGCAGCAGCCGAGCGAAATCGGCAATTCAGGCGGCCGCGTGCCGATGCAGCCCCCCATCCGGCAATTGGGTGAATTGCCATTGCAAGGGGTACCGGTTCAAGGGACAGGGTCCGAACACATCGGAAGGCTGCATGCGGGGGCCGCGCCCTCAGCAAGGTCCGAGGCGCCCCCGGCTGCGATCGAGGACTCCATAAATGTTTCGTTCGCCGTCCCCAAAGACTTCTCCCATGGGACTCAACGCGTCCCAGAGGCGATGCTCTCTTCCTTGTACCATTATGGCCTCTTGCCGGACGCGGACAAGCCGGAATGGAACTACGAGATTAAAGGCCACGGCTACACCGCCCGGAGGCCAGAGGAGGGCAACGACGTTTGGCTCCTCCATCGCGGAGCGATAAGGGAAGCTGGAGCGGCAGCAGTACCGGCAAGGGCTCCGGGACCCGCCTTGCCAGCGACCGCCAGGCTCTCAGACACCCATCTCGGGGTTCCGTTGGTCGATCTGACCACCTCCTCCGATGCACACATCGAAGCCCTTCCGTCAGGCTCGTCCAATCTCCCCCGGGGGGCGGTGCTCGGGGCCACCCAACTGCTGGGCGACGAACATATCCAGAGGGATTACGAATTCCTCGAGCAGCAGCTGCAGCAGGCCGATCCAGCGCTCGCCGCCCGGACGCGGCTGGTCGATCCGTCGGTCTCCCATCTGCTGCGCCACATGGAGCAGCAAGACGCGCGAGGCACATTGCAGTCGATTTATAATCGAAACGCCGGCCCATCCGACTTCCTGTTCGTGCCAGTGAACGATGGGGTGGGTATTGACCGCGGCACCCATTGGTCGCTGCTCCTCGTAGATCGCCGCGATCCGGAAAGAGCCGTCGCCTATCACTACGACTCCATCCAGCAAAATGAACAGCGATACAACGACGCGCCTGCACGAAAGCTCGCTACAAGACTGGACGCGACCCTGGTAACACCCGACATGGCGCAGCAGAAAAACGCTGTTGACTGCGGCGTCTTCGTGGTGGACGGCACGCGCGAGCTGGTTCGTCGATTGGCGAACGAAGAGCGGCCAGACCAGCAGCTGCCGCTGCACCTCAACTACCTCGTCGCCGATCGGCAGGCGCTGCAAAACCGACTGAGAGAGGGCCGCTTGCCGCACGAGCTTGCCGCAAGCCCCGCGGAAGCTTTTGCAGCAGCCGGGTCGCAGGTGCAACACGCCGCGTTGCAAGAGCAGCAAGCCAGACAGGTCGCGCCAGCGCCGTTTGAACGGCACTTGGGCAAGACGCGCGAGGCCGAGGACAAGCTGACGAGTACACTGGACAGGAGCAACCGCGTGAACAGCGGGGGCGTCATCATCAACACTGAACGTTACACAGCGCCGTTGAGACCGGCGAAAAGGCAGAGGACTGACAATTCGCAAAGCCTCGCCATCGGGCGGCAGCCGAGCGACGCAAACACAACGTCCATCGGCCAAGCCTCCGATCAAGCCCGAGCGGACCTCATGGCTTCCTTCAGGAGCAGAGAGCGCTCCGACTCTGGGCGTTGAGCTCGATGGCTAATCAGAACAGCTCTTTTGGCGAGGGAGAGGCTGATGCGATCTCCGGACCGGTAGCTCTCGCCGCAATTGATCAGGCTGGCACTGTTGGAAGGCGATGTAGGCCTGGAACTCGCCGATCGCCAGCGAGGCGCTGAGACGATCGCCCACCTCAATAAGATCGAGGACGATATCCGCGGCCGATCGGCCGATGAACGCCGTGCGACGCGTCGGGAAAATAGCCGCGCTATTGTCGCCATCTTGAACCTTGGCTGCGTGAAAGCTCGGCCTGATCGGTCAGAAGACCAAGGTCGCCGAGGCAATCCGCTACACGCTCTCACGCTGCGAAGGCCTCTCGCGCTTCGTTGACGACGGTCGCACCGAGATCGACAACAACACCGTCGAGCGCTCAATCCGTCCGCAAGAACGCGCTCTTCGCCGGCTCGAACGACGGTGCCGAACACTGGGCAGTCATTGCGTCGCTGATCGAAAGCTGCAGGCTCGATGGTGTCGGGTCACTCGGTTATCTCGCCGACGTCCTCACCACCAGGATCGTCAACAGCCATCCCAGCCAGATCGACGAGATGCTGCCTCGGGTCCGACATCCAGGCGCCGAGCTAAGGGCCGCCAGAAAACACCGCCACGCTTCATCAGCCTCGTCAGCCAATCTCCAGAATAGCTCCTGTCACGCGGCCAAGGTGCCTCCGTAGCTAACGTCTACGTCAGCGTTGAAGAAATACCCTGCACCACGGCATGTCTTGACTAGCCTTGGATTGGCCGCATCAGCCTCCAGCTTTCGGCGCAAGCGCAAGATTAGGACATCGATACTTCGATCGTAGACCTCTTCTCCACGCACACGGCTCGCGAGCAAAAGCCGTTCTCTGGATAGGACATTGCGGGGGTTCTCCAGGAACGCGATCAGCAGGTTGAACTCACATGCGGTAAGCTTGACTTCGCCACGCTCCGCACAGATCAGTCGCCGCTGCTTGACGCTGAGCTTCCAGGCTCCGAACCGAAATGAGCGATGATCTTTCGTCCGCGGACTGGAAATGCGCTGGCGTAGCCCTACTCGAATGCGGGCCAAGAACTCGCGCAGCCCGAAAGGCTTGGGGATGAAATCGGTTGCGCCGAGCTCCAGCGCAACGACTTTTTCCGCCTCATCAAGCCGGTCGCCGCTGATCACTATGATGGGTAGATCCGATTTTGTCGCCAGGTTGCGGACGATGGCAAGCCCATCCTCCCGGCCTAGGTTGAGGTCAACAACCACGAGATCAACTGGCTCATGCGATAGAACGTAGTTAAACTGCTTGCTATCGTTGACTGCGGTCACCTTCAAGGCATGCATCATGAGATACTGGGAGATGAGGCGTCGCATTGCGGCATCATCGTCAATGACAAGAACATGTTTCAACGGCTCACCTTCAATCTTGAATCCCCTTGTCTAAAGCTGTTGCCGAGCAACCCTTGGGCACCGGCGCAGGACAGCTGCCCCTTGCTACCACTCGCCGGTGCGTGCGGCCAATGTGAGGCCGTTGCTCGGCCTGGTCTTTTCATCCACAGCGAATTGATCGCATCCAGGCAGCCGGTGGCCACCACAGCTGCAAGCGCCGGTATGACCCTGCCGAGTGGTCCTTCGCTTATTCGCGAGCTCCGCCGTTGGTGTAGGCCTGCCAACACCACTTGATTACGACGGCACGGACGCCCGGTCGCTTGCCATGTCCTTGCATCTTCTTCGCGTTTCTGGCGCTTGCGGACCTGGATCACCTCGAAATCCTCCCGCTCGTGCGTGCGGCTCCGACGCGGTGGAGCACCGCGGCGGTTGACTGATCGCAGAGGCGGTTGGCCGAAGAACGGCCGTGATTCGCTATAGTGGCCTTGTGCCAACGGTATGTCTCCTGCCCAAGGCAGGTCATTGGGAGGTGGCCGGCGGCGCCAATCCTGTTCCCGGCGATCGGCAGGTCCGGTTACGGTTACGGTTACCTTGCGAGCTAACATTTCTCAGTTGATGCAATACCTTCCTTTTGAGCCTGTCACTGTACTTGTCGAGAGCGCTGTCGGACTGCGTCAATCCGCCTGCGGTTTCTGCCGATGGGACTGTGCGTGACCCACCAGTTCGCGGCGCGGCCGAACAGCTGAACCAGGTCTCGCACCAGGCCGGCTGCGCCGCCACGTCTTCCCAGTTGACCCTCGTCCCCGCGTATTTTGCGCCTCCGACGAGCTTCGCGGACGAACTCGCGGTTTCAACCAATGCCTGAGTATGCAGGGCGCATGGCTGTCTCTTGCAACAACGGCAGCATGCCGCAACATTGGGCAGCTCGGCGCCCTAGTCGGTTCTCGCGTTCGATCGACCCAAGCTTCCGCAGCCTGAGATGAACCCGCCAAGCTCCCCATTTTGTCCTTCGGCCAGGCGCTGACACAAGATTCCATCACCGCCCATGCCAAGTCGCGGTTGACGCTGCAGGAGCAACGGACGGCCGGGGCGGGCAATCCCGCGCAGGAATGGTCCACCACGATGGTCGAGATGTGCCGGCTGATCGCGCCCGCGCAACCCGTGCATGCGCAAGGTGCCCATGCACCCGGACATGAACAAGCTCTTTGCTTCAGTTGAAACCGAAAAGCTGAACTTGAACATCACGCAGTAACAAACCTGCCCGATAAGCGCGTGCCGGACAGGGCCAGAACCGGTCCGGACGCTTGGAAAGGTAGGGGATAGGAATGTTTATTGCAGCTTGGCCGCTGGCCATCGCCCTGTTGACATCCATGTCATTCCCAGCCGAGCCCGCGCCACTTTCGCCCCGTGAATTCCACCGCCTATCGCGCAAATGCGCTCCCTGGGTTGCGCCGTCCACGCTCGCCGCGATTGCCAAAATTGAAAGTGGCTTTGAAACGCTGGTGGCTCATGACAACACCACAGGTGAGCAGCTTCGCTGGACAGACCACCTGAAAGCGATGCGGGGCATCAAGAACCGCCTCGAAGCACAACATTCTGTCGATGTCGGATTGATGCAGATAAACAGCAAGAACTTTTCCTTCCTCAATCTCACGCCGGAAAAGGCTTTCGAGCCCTGCGCCTCGCTATCGGCCGCCGCCCACTTGCTTGAAAGCCGGTATGCCGGCGGCACGACTGCTCCGGCGCAGCAACTGGCGCTTCGCCGTGCCATCTCGGCCTACAACACGGGCGACGTCACGCGTGGCTTCACCAACGGTTATGTACGCAAGGTCGAGTCGGCCGCAAAGGACATCGCGAGTCATCTCGAGCGAACGCTGGAGCCGACCGCTCCAGATGCGCCACGCCTTGAGGCATCCGGTCGGAAAGCCGTGCCGCCTCTGCTCCAACAGAGCCAACAGGCCAATGGAAAGCAGCCCAACCAAAATTCTTGGGACATCTGGGGCTCGTATGAGTCAAACCGCTCCGGGGCCGATCCCTCCGGTCCGACAGGCAGCCAGGCTGCGGAAGAGCGGGAACCCTCGAACCCGAACAAACTCGTATTCGATTGAACCATGGAGATACAATGATGAAGCCACTCAAAATACTTCGTGCGCTTAAAACGCGTGTTCCTTCGCCTTTTTCCATGCTGCGCACGGCGGCTGAATATGTACCGGCCGCTGCTGCAGGCGCCGCGTGGACGGTCTTCTCCATCGCGCCAGCCTCGGCTCAGGTGACCGGAGGGACGGATCCCGCCAAGATGGTCCAGAATATCTGCACCTTCATACTTGGCCCCTTCGGACAATCACTGGCCGTGCTCGGACTCGTGGCCATCGGCATCTCTTGGATGTTCGGTCGTGCTTCACTTGGCTTGGTTGCGGGTGTCGTTGGAGGGATCGTCATCATGTTCGGCGCCAGCTTCCTGGGCAAGGCGCTCATAGGCGGTGGCTGATGAGCGACCGGTTGGAAGTGAGCACCCTCTATGTGGCGGCGACACGCCCCGCACTGTTTCTGGGGGTGCCGCTGACGCTGGCCGGATTGCTGATGATGTTGGCTGGTCTCGTCATCATTGTCCTTCAAAACCCACTTTATGAAATCGTGCTCGTGCCACTCTGGTTCGGGGCACGGCTGGTGGTTGAGCGTGACTATAACGCCGCAAGCGTCGCGCTCCTCTATTTGCAGACTGCCGGCAGAAGCGTGGACGGGCCGGTCTGGGGTGGCGCGAGCGTCAGCGCCAATCCGATCAGAGTGCCGAAACGCGGAAGAGGAATGGTGTAATGTTTGGCGCCAGTGGCCGGACCGAGAGATCTGGCGAGATCTATCTTCCGTATGTCGGTCATCTCAGCGATCAGGTTGTCCTGCTGGAAGACGGATCGATCATGGCCATGGCACACGTGAACGGCCTGCCCTTTGATTTGGAAGACGCAGAGATGCGCAATTCGCGCTGCCGCGCGTTCAACACTCTCTTGCGCAACATCGCGGATGACAATGTCACGCTATACGCTCATCTTGTGCGCAATAACGATGTGCCGGAGCCGGCATCGCGCCAGTTTCAAAGTGCATTTGCTGGCAGTCTGAGCGAGGCCTATGAGCGCCATGTGCTGTCGGGCAAGCTCTTTCGCAACGATCACTTCCTCACTATCGTCGTGTCCCCCCGCACCGCAATCGGCAAGATAGGCTGGCGCATTGCCAAATCCCCCAGACGGAATGACAACGATCTGGCCACACAAATGCGAAGCCTGGAGGACCTCTGGCAGATCATTGCTGGCTCACTCGGCGGTTACGGTCTGCGCCGGTTGGGTATTCGCGAGAAAGGCAACGTGCTCTTCACGGAAATTGGTGAGGCGCTTCGGTTGATAATGACTTGCCGGTTTCTTCCGGTTCCGATGGTTACCGGCTCGCTTGGCGCCTCGATCTACACTGATCGGGTCATCTGCGGGAAGCGGGCGCTTGAGATTCGAAGACCCGGGGATAGCTCCGTGGGATCATTGTTTTCGTTCCGTGAATATCCGGCGACGACGCGGCCAGGCATGTTAAATCCCTTACTGTCCGCCAACTTCCCGCTTGTCCTGAGCCAGAGCTTTTCCTTCCTCACTCGGCCACAAGCTCATGCGAAGCTTAGCCTTAAATCCAGCCAGATGACGAGCGCCGGCGACAAGGCTCTCACCCAGATCAATGAACTTGCCGAGGCAGAGGACGCACTGGCAAGCAACGAGTTCGTCATGGGTTCGCATCATCTGAGCCTGTGCGTCTATGGCGACAGCCTCAATAGCCTTGCAGATCGCGCAGCAAATGCGCGCGCAAGGCTGGCCGACACAGGCGCCGTTATCGTCCAAGAGGGTATCGGCATGGAGGCCGCGTACTGGTCCCAACTCCCGGGGAACAACAGGTGGCGCACGCGCCCCGGCGCGATCACCTCGTACAATTTTGCCGGGCTTGTCTCATTTGAGAACTTCCCCAGCGGTTCCAGCTCCGGCCACTGGGGCAAAGCTGTTGCGCGCTTTCGCACAAACGGTGGAACGTCTTTCGACTACATCCCCCATGAGAATGACGTCGGCATGACGGCGATATTCGGACCCGTCGGCAAAGGCAAGACGACGCTGATGACCTTTATCCTCGCGATGCTTGAGCAAAGCGTGGTCGATCGCAATGGTGCCATCGTCTTTTTCGATAAAGACCGGGGTGGTGAACTGCTGGTGCGAGCCACGGGAGGGACATACCTTGCGTTGCGCAGAGGCGCTCCGAGCGGCTTGGCCCCTCTGCGCGGACTGGACAACACCTCCGCCTCGTTGGACTTTCTGCGCGAATGGCTGATGGCCCTCATCGAGAGTGACGGCCGTGGTCCGATCTCGCCGGAGGAAAGCCGTCGACTGGAACGTGGCATTCTTCGTCAACTTTCGTTCGAACCCGCCATGCGCTCACTTGCGGGCCTGCGCGAATTCCTGCTGCACAGCCCCTCGGAGGGCGCGGGAGCACGGCTGCAGCGGTGGTGTAGAGGGAATGCGCTTGGATGGGCCTTTGACGGCGATGAGGACGAAGTCAGGCTGGATGCCTCCATTACCGGCTTCGACATGACGCAGCTCCTGGAATTTGAGGAGGTCTGTGCGCCGGCCGCCGCATATCTTCTGCACCGCGTGGGCGCTGTTGTCGATGGCCGTCGGTTCGTCATGAGCTGCGACGAATTTCGCTTCTATCTGCTCAACCCGCAGTTCTCGGCTGTTATCGACAAGTTCCTGCTCACCGTCCGCAAGAACAACGGCATGTTGATACTCGCAACGCAGCAGCCTGAACACGTGCTTGAATCGCCCCTCGGAGCCAGTCTCGTTGCACAATGCATGACCAAGATCTTCTACCCATCACCGACGGCCGACCGGGCCGCGTATGTCGATGGCTTGAAGTGCACCACGCAGGAGTTCGAGGCAATCCGCCAGGGAATGGCAATTGGCAGCCGCAAGTTTTTGCTCAAGCGCGAGAGCGGGAGTGTTGTTTGCGAATTCGATCTTGGCCAGATGCGCGAGTATGTAGCCGTACTCTCGGGGCGGGCCAACACCGTGCGCTTTGTCGACCAGCTTCGTGACCAGCACGGAGATGCCCCAAGTGCGTGGCTCGACAAGTTCATGGCTCGTTACCACGAAATTCAAGACTGACGGAGGAATATTCATGAGATTTCCCACGCTTGCAGCAACGACGCTTGCCGCTTCCTTTCTGCTTAGCGGACAGGCCCGGTCGCAATTTGTCGTCATCGACCCGGCGGTAGTAACACAAGCGGGCTTAACAGCGGTTTCCACTGCGCAGATCCTGATAAAGTCAGCCCAGACGCTCGCTTCCACGATGGAAATGGTGGAGATACTAGGGTCGTCATTCGGTGTCACGGGGCTGCTAAGTTCACTGAACCAAGGAAATCACTACCCGTCGGGCAATCAGCTTGAGAGGCAGATGTTTGAGGGTCAGGCGCCAACTTCGATTAAAGCGCGTGCAATTGCGGACAACCCAAACCGGAAAGTCGACGGCACGGATTCAGAAGCGAAACTGTTACAGGGACAAATCGCTGGTGCCATCAATGCCGCAGCTCTTGCAGCCGACACTCTGGGCGTAATGGACAAGCGCCTTAAGGCCAACGACAACACGCTTGGTCAGCTTTCCCGCTCGGGAAATATTGTGCAGGCCACCGTCACCAACGGTCTGGTCCTCAAGCAGATTCATGATGCGATTATCCAAAATGTCCAGGCCACGAGTCTGCTGACGATGGCCACTGCACAAGCGAGCCTTCACACCGCAGAGGAAGCCGCGATGCAGCGCCGCGAACGCCAGGAGACCGCCAGAATTTTTGAGTAGCGAGCTGAGTTCATCCGACTGCGCTGATCAGGGGCAAATAAGGCTCACGCAATGGTTTTCAAAATTCCTGCGCCATTCACGGCCATACACGCGATCTTTCATGGGGCCTTTACGTTGGGGCTGCACAAAGTGATTGATAGGATCCAAGAGGCGGTCAGTGCGCCTCTGGTTGCGTGTGTCACGCTTTGGATCATAATCCAAGGCTTTCTGGTCATGCGTGGTCAAGTCGACGCGCGCGGAGGTATCTCGCGCGTAATCATGGTATCGATTGTCGTCGCGCTCATCTTAGGGCAGGCCAACTATCAGCAGTACATTGAAGCGGTCTTCGACGACACGATTCCAAAGCTTGCTCACCAGATCAGCGGAAGCAACTTGCCCTTCATCGGTATCCCCCAGAAGCTCGACGTAATGTTTGCTGCAAGTCAGGTTGCCTTTCAGCGGATTGCTTCCGAAATTGGGCCAATGAATCAGCAGGACATACTTGCCTTCCAGGGAGCGCAATGGATTTTGTACGGCGCGCTCTGGACAGCGTTCGAGATCTATGATGCCGTTGGAATTCTGACGAAGGTGCTCCTGGCGATCGGCCCCCTCGTTCTTGTAGGCTATCTTTTTGATCACACTCGAGACATGGCTACCAGATGGATCGGCCAACTGCTCTCGTACGGGCTGCTGCTTCTCCTCCTCAACATCGTTGCAACGATAGTTATCGCGGCCGAAGCAGTCTCGCTGGGAGTCATGCTTGCGGTGATCAGATACACGGGTACGACAGCAGCCAAGATCATCGGGCTTTACGAGCTCGATATGCTTTTCCTAGCTGGTGACGCTCTGATCGTCGCGCTTCCGACGATCGCCAGCAGCATCGCCGGCGGTTCTTGGGCCGGTGCGAACCAATCTCTTAGCAGCTTAAATCGCCGCATTGCCAAAACGGCAGGTGGTTAATCAATCTACAACGCGGTGCCACACATGAAATACTGTCTACTTCTGTCAATACTTGCTTTGGCGGCCTGCAAGACAACCGACAGGCTTGCGACCTGCACCGGTTCGCCATTCCAACTGAACGTGGGACAATGGGAAACCACCCCTGAAGATCTTGAAGTCGAATGTGCGGAAGAGCCCAAGTGAAATTTCCTGAACATGCCCTTCTGGTGGAGAAAGAAACGCTAGCCGCCCACTACAAGAAGGTGGAAGCGTTTCAAACTTCACGAGCAAAGTCTGCGCGGCGCCTGTCAAAGGCCCTTGTGGCCTTTGCGGCAGCGGCAGTCCTAGGAAATGTTGCGCAGGCATTTACCATCGCTACCATGGTCCCGTTGGCCAAGCTCGTACCTGTGTTCCTCTGGGTACGCCCGGATGGAACAGTTGACAGCGAAGTGTCAGTCTCTCGACTGCCGGCAACCCAAGAGCGAGCCGTCATAAATGCTTCGCTGTGGGAATATGTACGCCTGCGCGAGAGCTACACAGCCGATTCCGCCCAATACGGCTATGACATCGTATCCAGTTTCAGCGCACCGGCTGTGCGGCAGCAATATCAAGATTTCTTCAATTATCCGAATCCCACCTCGCCGCAAGTCACAGTCGGCAAGCTCGGCAAGCTCGAAGTCGGGCATATTTCCTCAAACGACATCAGTCCGGACGTTCAACAGATCCGATACAAACGCACCCTTTCCATCGATGGGCAGATGCCGTTGGTGACCACCTGGACAGCAACCATCCGCTACGAGCGCCTGACAGATCTGCCTGCCCAATCAAGGCTCACCAATCCGGGAGGTCTACTCGTCACTTCCTATCAAACCTCGGAAGATAGCGTATCGAACCTGGGTTACGTGCAGCCATGACAAAAAGAGCGTTTCTCGCACTGGCCTGTTCACTACTTTTAACGCTGGAGGCTTCCGCGGAAGACACCCCGCTTGCCGGCAAGCATGATGCGCGGATGCGCTACTTGGCTTACCGTCCCGACGAAGTGGTGCGCCTGTCGACCGCGGTGGGGGCAACGCTGGTCGTCACATTCGCGGCCAACGAGACCGTCGCAGCCGTGGCCGTTTCCAATAGCAAAGACCTGGCTGCGCTCCCTCGCGCCAACTACTTGTTCTTTAAGGCCAGCCGGATCCTCCCGCCGCAGCCGGTCGTCGTTCTGGCCGACAGTGAGTCCGGTACCCGGAGATACGTCTTCAGCATTTCAACGAGAGCGATGCCAAAATTAGATGAGCAGCAACCTGACTTATACTACAGTGTGCAGTTCACCTATCCCGGTGATAAGGCTGCTGCTCTGAGACAGGAAGCAGAAAGGCGCTCGATTCTTGGTCAGGCCCGGGCAAAAGTGCTGCAGGAACAGAGGGTTCAGGATTTGTTGAATCGGCCCGCTGCAACTGCCAGTCCCGACGAAAGCAATTTTCACTACGTCGCAAAGGGCGATCGATCGCTGGCGCCGCTGGAAGTTTTCGACGATGGCTTTACCACCGTATTTGGCTTCGCAAGCAATTCCCGCATACCCTCCCTCTACATTATCAATCCCGACGGCAAGGAAGCCGCTGCCAACTACACAGTCAAAGGGGACTATGTTGAAGTATCCTCAGTCGCCCGGGAATGGCGTCTGAGAGATGGCAATACGGTATTGTCGATTTTCAACAGGGCATATGATCCTGTTGGACGAGCGCCGGGGACCGGTACAGTGAGACCCGACGTGTGGCGCGTTTTGAAAGGCTCGGGCCGATGAATGAAACCGGCCCACAGTCGGGACATGATGTAAATGCATCCGGATCGTTGGTCTCGGAGCCGGCCCGCCGGCATGTTTCGGGATCACAGAAATTGGTCGTCGCCGGTCTTGTTCTCATCTCATCTCTATCGCTCATCTGGCTCGGAGGTCGTCCCAGCACACAAGACGAACCATCTCAGCCAAACCCGCCAATTTCCCCGAACGCCGAGCCGTTCCGCCCCGTGCCTATTGAGCTTGCTCCCGAACCTCCAGCACCTGCAAAGGCGGCGCAGGCGGCAGATCCTGCGCCATCCACGCCGCAACCCGCGGCAGCTGAACCGCCGCCCGAGGAATCACCAATTTTCGCCTACAGCAGCAGCAGTCAAAAGCCCGACGTGGCTCAGCGGAGCGAAGACGACCACAAGGATGCTCCCGCGACCGCGGATGAGATTTCGATCGGTGGCGATCTGTCGGGCCGATTGAAGCCAGACATACAGGAGCCGAGCCGGGCCACACTTTTGCCGCACCCTGATCTCGTGATTACTCAAGGAACGATCATTCCTTGCCTTTTGCAAACGGCAGTCGACACAAATTTACCCGGTTATGTGAAGTGCGTCTTACCTAAAGACGTCCGCGGCGCCACCAACAATGTCGTGCTCTTGGATCGTGGGACGACCGTGATTGGCGAGATCCAGCATGGTCTCGAACAGGGGGATGCGCGTGTCTTCGTGCTGTGGACGCGCATCGAAACACCTGACCATGCCCTCGTTTCGATAGCATCGCCGGGCGCTGACGAGCTCGGCCGCTCCGGAGTGCCTGGCACGGTGGATAATCACTTCCGGGAACGCTTTGGCGGAGCAATGCTGATGAGCGTCCTTCAAGGCGCGTTCCAGGCGGCCGGTCAATACGCGGCGAGCTCTGGCGGAGGAAGCGGCATCAACAGCTTCCAGAGCAATGGCGGACAAGCCGTCGAGACGACACTGAGAGCGACGGTCAACATCCCGCCAACCCTGAAGAAAAACCAGGGAGATGCTGTATCCATCTTTGTGGCTCGCGACCTCGATTTCTCGGATGTATACGGTCTCACGGCAACCGTCGTGGCGCCAGCCCCCCAACATCGCCAACGCCGGAGAGACAACAATGCGATCGGAGGCTGACCCTCAATTGCGTTTGCTTCTCGACCCCGTTCTGAAATGGCTTGAGGAGCCGAGGACCGAAGAGGTCGCTATCAACCGGCCTGGGGAAGCGTTTGTGCGACAAGCCGGCGTCTTCACGAAACATCCGCTACCACTAGGTTATAACGATCTGGAGGACATCGCGATTCTCGCTGGAGCGCTGCGCAAGCAAGATGTCGGACCGCAAAGCCCCCTCTGTGCGACTGAGCTGCCGAACGGAGAGCGGCTGCAGATCTGTTTGCCGCCCGCTGTTCCCTCAGGAACAGTAAGCCTGACGATACGGCGTCCTTCAAGTCGTGTGACCGAACTGAAGGAAGTTTCTTCTCGCTACGAATACTCACGCTGGAATCAATGGCGGTCACGAAAACAGCGCCAAGAGCGGCAGGACCAAACTATTCTTCAGCAATACGACGATGGTGACTTGGAGAAGTTTTTGCAAGCGTGTGTTTCGGGACGGCTCACGATGCTGCTTTGCGGACCTACTGGAAGCGGCAAAACGACAATGAGCAAGACTTTGATCAACGCTATACCCCCGCAAGAGAGACTGATAAGTATCGAGGACACGCTGGAGCTTGTAATCCCGCACGAGAACCATGTCCGGTTACTCTATCCGAAGGACCGAGCCGGCGTAGGTGCGGTGACAGCCGAGCAACTGCTGCAAGCGAGCTTGCGCATGCGCCCTGACCGAATATTGCTCGGCGAGATGCGCGATGATGCTGCATGGGCCTACCTTAGCGAAGTCGTCTCCGGCCATGCGGGATCAATATCAACGATCCATGGGGCTGATCCGGTCCAGGGCTTCAAAAAGCTCTTTTCCCTCGTCAAGAGCAGCCCGCAAGGAGCCGCTGTGGAAGATCGAACGCTTCTTGACATGCTGTCGGCTGCCGTTGACGTCATTGTGCCGTTCCACACCCAAGGTGACCTGTACGAGGTGGGAGAGGTATGGCTCGCCGCCGATGCCCGGCGACGGGGAGAGACAGTAGCCGACCTCCTTAACAAGCACTAAGGCTAGAACAACGTCTCGGGATCGATAAGTCCATTGTGATGCGACGCGTCGTTTTGTTCTGCTTCGATGTCTTTTGCCAGGCCTTCTCACATTACTTGCATAGAATGAGCGAGTCGGCGGCATCACGCCATCATCATTATACGAATCGCATGCTCTATTGTCCTGGACGAGACCGGTCTCGCTAGCCGAAGGACGAAGGCCTGATTGTCAGATGTGACCGGCATGGGGTCGATGTCACCGATGACTATGAAAGGCACCGTCATGATGGCCGGGCATACGGACTCTGCCCGTCCTCGCTCGAGGAAAGCCGTCTTCGCCAAAATCAGCAGGTCAGCTGCCTTCCCGCTCTCGATCCAGCCGCAAAGACTTTCGAAGGTCGCGAAGCCGATCGGCTCATGACCCAGCGCGGCGATATTGTCCTTGTGAATCTCCAACTCTGCTGGATCGGGCTCCACGACTGCAATGATTCCGCCGTTGGCCGGTGATCCGTTGTATGGGCCGAAAGTGACGTCAGCGCTGACTGGCTCCTCCTCGGAGGCTGGCAAGTAGATATCAAAGCGCGTACCTCGGCCAACAACCGAGGTGACGTCTAGGCATCCTGCGAGCGCGCTCACGTGCCTGTCAACCGCAGCAAGACCCAGCCCGGTCCCGCCGACGAGAGAGCGCGTGGTAAAAAAGGGCTCAAAGACATGCGGAAGTATCGAACTTGCGATTCCTGGGCCATCGTCGCTGATGGAGAGGAGAACGTAATCTCCAGGTCTCAAGGTGCCCTGAGCCAGCGGCTTGGTTTGGCACACCTGGGCGCGAGAAACGCTAACCTCGACGCGGCCCTCGTTCAAGACAGCCTCCGACGCGTTCTTGCACAGATTCATGAGGATCTGCTGCATCTCGGTTGGGCTGCCCTCGACCACCGTTTGCCACTCGTTGATCTTGAAGTTCAACTGAACACCCGCACGAACTGTAACCCGCAGCAATGGCGCAAGATCCATGACAATTTCGGAGACGTTGAAAGGCACTGCAACGCGCTTGCGGTTTCGGCTGAGTGACAAGATCTGGTCAACGATCAGCTTGGCGCGGTGTCCAGCTAAGATGATTTGGTCGATGTGGTTCCGTATTCTGGAGGGGCGACGCACCAGACCTTGGGCAATTTCTGAATATCCGATTATTGCGCCTAAAATATTGTTGAACTCATGTGTGGCGCCGCTTGCGATCGTGCCGACGGTCCTCAGCCTTTCCGCCTGCTCCCATCGACTCACCAGAAGGTCGCGTTCGGCATTTACACGTTGCATTTCAAGATGGTTGCTCAAACGCACAATGGCACTGGCAAGAACCCACAGGTCGCCTGCTGAGGGGAGTGAGCGATCTCGTTCAAAAACAAGGATGCAAACCACAGCCTGCTGATCGGAGGCCCTGCAAGCAACAATTTGACAAACACCGGAAGTGTCTAGGGCGGTGCGAACCATTTCCGCCGCCGGAACGACGCGAAACACTGGCCGTCCGGCGCGGACAAGTGAAACGACTTCATCAAGAAGCGCGACGTTCCAGACACGCATGCACGTGTTCGTCACAAAGCACTCGGTATGCCTGCTGAGACTCGGATCCACCTGAGCAAGCGCGCATTGATCCGCGTCGAAAGCGCGTTGAACAAGTCTAAGCGCTGCTTCGGTTGAAAAGCGCGGCGACGCGTTCTTTGCTTTACTTTCGTTGAAGCGAGCTTCGATCTCACGCATTGCCTCTTCAAGCTCCAGCCGCCTTTCCAACCGGTTCGTCCGCACATGCAGCCTGAAGGCCCGAATGATCGCAAACAAGCAGAGGCATATGGACACCGAGCCAAAGAAAAGTCGTGTGCGCTGCGCTTGCGCGCTGGCCAAGCTGTAGTCTTTCAGATATTCGCGCTCCAGTTCGGCGGCCTTGGCGAACGTGTTAAAGGATGCGATCCGATCGGCTGCGCGGTCCACTCTCGACAACGCGGACAGGATAGCGCGGCCGTTGCGGACAACATCGTGGGTGGCTTGGTCCTGGCTCGGAGGAAGTCGGCTGAGAGACTGATCGATCTGTGATGCGAGGCTGAATCCCGGTCTGGCCGAAAACTGAAGGATCAAATTGGAGAGTTCAAGCCTGTTGGACGGCGCCCCCTCAAGGCGATTAACCGAGCGAGCAAACCGTACGAGAGAGCTTTGCAGAAGCTCATTTTGCGCAGCCGCTGCCGAGATGGCAGCCTCTGTGTTCTCGACGGACTTTTTGAGCTGTGCAAGCAACCTGGAGTGCGCTCCGGAGCTCTCATCGGGCGAAATCTCGGCAAGGCGTTGCAAGTTTGTAACGTTCCTTTGCAATGCTTGGAGGGTAGAATCAACGGGGCGGAAGTCCAATACCATGTCGGTTCGAGCGCGGGCGACATCGCGCTGGAGCAATGCGTAGTTGATCTGAATCGTTCGCAGTTCACTTAGGACCGCCTCGTCGACCTGTGGGTCCTGCCTCTGTATCCCGACCAAGAGCGCAAACGAGGCCGCCAGGGCGATTACAAAAACGTTGTCGGTACTGAGCCTTTTTTCACAACGAAACGGCGTTTGATGCGCGGTGCGCGCCTTGCGAAAGTCCGATCTGAATTCTAGCTCCTCATTGCTTCGGTGTGCGGCCGGATGCTGCTGGAACAGGAAAACCATGTGTACCTCTCCCCTCATAAAGACGGCTTAGACACCGTCGCACTTTGCCCCCTTGGCCCCGCTGACCCTCCGTTGGATTTCGCGGCGATTAGACTTCGACCGTTCTGTTCCGAACTCTGGCCACTCGCGAGCTCGACGCGAACGTGGAAACTGAAGGCACGGCGTTACGGCACGTGAGAACGATAACTGGGCTATCCGTGAATGCTGATTTGATAGTTGTTGAGAAGGGAAGGCACCAATGCCAGGCTGACACCGCGTGACGGATTCAATCGAGATTTGCCTGTTTTCGCGCGGCGAGTCGAACCACGCCGATGTTGAAGGTACCGTTGAGTCTCATCATAATGACGGCAGGAACCGAATACTCGTGAGCCTTCGTTGCGTCAGTCCGCTCAAGCCATCACGCACGCGGCAGAGCTAACTTCCGGCAAGAGTTTCATAGCTGGGCCAACAAATTGCGCTCTATGCCTGACCAGAGTAAGCAGGACGTACGTACGATCGGCATGATCCCCGAGGAGCGTTCGCACTTCATCTCTTATCCGGCGAAGGATAGCCCATTGAGCAGCTCACCATCGGTTATGAGATCGAGGCGACACACAAGGCGGGCAACCGGTCGCAGTATTCGGAACTGTCTTCCGAGAGATCATGGAGGGACAGACAAGCCGCACGCTGCAGCAGCCTGGGGATGACACCGGTCGGCCAGCCATTATGCCGCTAACCCGCTTGCGATCTCTGTGCATTGTATCTCCTGCGTGCAGCCCCTGCATTAAGCCAGCGTCGACGACCAGAGCCCATGTTCCACCAAACAAGGGTTAGCTTTCAAGAAGCTGATTGAACAAATTGATTGTTTGGATCGCACGCATCCGAACAATGGATGCAGCTAAATGCAGCGGCGGTTTTCGTTAGATGCGAGCGAGCGTCTCTTGGCAAGAACCACCGCGGGGCGCGGGCGAGGTGAGGTGCTGCACGCCAAGCGCGTCGGGACGGTCATCGAGGATCTGCGCGCGGGTTTGCAGCAGAAGATGTGCGCCGATCCTGCTCCACTGCATCTGCCGTTTGTTGGCGACCCGCTTGGAACGGCGTTGACGGTGGCCTTGACGAGGGCCGAAGAGATGCGATCTCCGGATCGCTAACGCTCGCCGTAATTAATCAGGCTGGCACTGTTGGAGGCGATGTAGGCCTGGTGAACTCGCCGATGGCGGTCAGGAACTTGCGCATGTTCGGCTATCTAGCCTGTTTCGAGACCTTCCGCGTCGAATTGCAGGTCGGCGATTTCGTGACGGGCCCGATAGACGTCAACATGCCAGAGAGACGCCATTTGATCCTGCGCAGAGTTTCGAGCAGGTCCTGTCCGGTCTGCTCGTCCTGGTTTTCGAGCCCTTGCACGAACTGCCGAAGGACCCTGATGCGCACGGTGATATGGAACCAGTCGGCGATTCTTCCCCACCGTCGGTGATGAAGGTGATATCCTGATTGGCGTGGACGGGCTGCTTCTTGAGATGGTCGAGAATGCGCCGTTGCGGCTCGCGATCATAGCCATAGACGAAACCGATGTAGCGCGGAGCACCCTCTTCAGGCAGCGAGCGGCCTACGATCAGCTCGAAATTCTACTTCCGGTCGTTTGGTCGCGGATGAAAGTTCGATGCGGCTGCAGAACGCGTTTGCGATGGCCGCCCATCTTCCCGGCGCTACCGGAGCACGAGAACGTTGCGACCATTTCACCACCGAAGAGACCGCAAAGCCAAAGCGCGACCAACCCGATCCAATTCTGCGCCGCCCAACTTCCATCTCGAACGGTGCGCGGAACGCCCGCGCGCCGGGTGCCTAACTAGCAGTTGCACTGGGCTCCCCTGTGCTCGGCTATTCGAGCTTCTCCAATGCCTGCCTAATGTCATCTCCGGCGTCCTCCGGCAACGGCAAAATAGGGCGCGGTGGCTGGACGTGCGCCAGACCGAGGTAGTCGGCGATGACGAACATAACGCGGAAGCTGCCGTAGTGTTTGAACAAGGTCCAGAGCGGCCCGAAAGCGCGGTTCAACCGAGTGGACTCCACCGCGTCGCCGGACTGCGCTGCACGCGTCAGCGCAAGCGCCGGGACCGCCAGCAGACCTGCCGCAACGCTGTACCAGGTGTCACATCCGGCAAGCAGGGCATCCGCCGCGCCCCAATCGCCGCTGTATCCGATTGTGAACGTGTCAGGCGTCATCGACCGCAAACGTGCCAGTTCCCCCGCGTAATCGTCATTCGCCGCCAGAGGCATTTTCACCGCGACGATGTTGGACACCTCTGACAGCCGGGCGATCAATGCGTCGCTGAATGTGAAGCGCGTGGTGCTTGGATTGTTATATATGCACAAAGGCAATTCCCCCGCCTCGGCCACCGCGACGAAGTGCTGGAAGACTTCGTCCTCGTTCAGGGGAACGTAGGACATCGGTGCCAGGAGCAGGCCGTCAGCGCCAGCGGATTTGGCATCGCGCGCCAGAGCCTGAGCTTCATCGGTACGCAATGCACCCACACCCACGACAAGAGGCGTTTTGCCGCCGATGCATTCCACGGCAGCCTGAACGGCACGCTTGCGTTCTTCCCTGGTGAGGTAAGCATAACCGCCCGTGCTCCCCAGAAGGCCGATGGAGTCCGCTCCGGCGCGTTGAATACGCTCGAGAAAACGAGCCAGACCCTCGGTGTCGACATGCCCTTCCGCATCGGTTGGCGTAAGGGGGAACGCCGACAGGCCGCGAAACAAAGTCATCATCCATTCCTTTCGAAACTACATACGGGAAAGCAGCATACGCAGCCCGGCGAACGCGAAGAACATCGCCAACAGACTTTCGATCCAGCGGCGGCAGCGGCGATACAGAGCCACCATAGGTGGTGTGGAGAAGACAATGGCGTAGCCGCAGAATATCGTGACACTTAGGATGGCGCAGCCACCCAATATCGCCGCGATGCTCTGCCACGATGAATTCGGGCCGATCCCCAGCGTGACGAGCGCGATCCATGCTAGCACGGATTTTGGGTTCGCCAAATGCATCAAGAGGCCCTTCCTATAGAGCTCACCCCGCGAAAGAGCGACTTGGTCGGTCGATGCGCGCACCGCCAGCTTCTCGTTCGACGTAAGCGCCGACCGTCCCGCCCTGAAGGCGAGGAATAGCAGGTAAAGCCCCCCGAAAACCTGCAGAACGAGCAGTGCCTGGGCGTACCTGGCCAACAGGGCGGAGATGCCGGTGGAGGCCATAAAACCCCAAAAGATCGAGCCGCTGACGACGCCGGAGGCGAGCATGAGCGCAGCACCTCTGCCGCGCGCCATCGCAACCCCCATAATGCGCATGTTGCTCGGGCCGGGGCTCCCCGCGGCAATGACATATGCAGCAAAGACGATGAGCAACTGATGGAGATCGACATTCATTCTCTCAGCCCTTGATAATCTCGATCGGATCGATCGCGCCGGATGCCCCGGGCGGCCAGGGATCCGCTCGCTCGACCGGAAACCTCATCCGGCGATGGCAATTTCTTGGCTCGCGATTTTGCAGCCAGGCATCAAGGCATTCAGCCCTCCGACCATGGCATCCGTCGCCTCTGCCAATGCATCGTCCGGCATGGTCTCCAACGCCTCCAGTACGAACCACATCCGGCCTGTTAGGGTCTTCAGGCGGGTTCGAGTGCCCTGTCGCCAGTTCCAGCGTCGGCAGGTGACGCCAATGTCGTCGCGCCAGATGACCTCACCGGGCAAGGGAGGATCGTTGACCGCCTCTCCATTCATCATGGTGTCGAACGTCTCACTCCCGTCAGCGATCGTCAGGTGGGGTCTTCCGACATAGGCGTCAAAATTCTCTCCACCCACCGGGACTGCGTATTTCAGGCTGATGGCGTTGTAGAGATCGACGATCGGGTTGATCGTCGAAAGAGTGCCGTCTTTCAGAACCCGCTTTCTGAGGGCCTGGGCTGAGCACGGCGTACGGTTAGGCTTCGCGCCAAAGACGACGTAGGCGTCGGACCAACTCGCCAGATGAGCTTCTGCCCAAGCCGGGCCATCCGCCAACGCGCAATCGCAGGCTTCACCAAGCAATCGGGGATCGAAACGTCCTTCTCCAGCTGAAGTGGCATCGACGTAGACGCTCACGGCTCTAAATCCCGATGCAATATTCTTAATTCGACCGTCGATGATGGGACCCTCAAACATCCAGGCAACTCCATCAGTTCGAGCGCAAGCAATCCATGACCGGCGCGACCAGTCACGATCGCTTCCCTGACTGCAAGCCAATATTGCAGTTCACTGGTCCAAACTAAACTGCCACTTTTGGAGATTTTAATTGGTCCAGTATAAGGAGGGTTCTCGCAGCACGGGAGCGACGCGTCGAATTTATCAATCCCTGATCAAGCAGATCCAGGCCGGAGTGTACGGGTGTCGGTGACGCCACCCAGTTCTCCGCAAGCAAGCGGCCCACAAGTTCCCCGTGATCCGGTCATGCTGTTGTGAACTCTAGGGCATTATGGTCGATGCCAGCGCCACCAGGGTGGCGTCGTACTGTTCGAAACCCCCCGATTGTTACCGCGGTTTTGCTTGACGCGCGCGATGACCTTAGCTGAGGCCTAGGATGAAGCGCCGATTGGAGGGACGGATCGACCGCGCGTTAGATGCGTAAAGCGTCGTAAACCGCTTGATGTCTGCGGTGTCGACCTCGACCGGTTCCATTGCAACCATCCACTCCACGTTTTCGGTGCAGGGCGGAGTCGTTAATGATCCCTCATAGGTCCAGTAGCCGAGCGAGGCCGGCAAAAGCCCGTTGGGATCGAACTCGTCAACTGCCATCTCCTCGCCGGGCCGGGCCGGAAAGACCTTGGCGAGACCGGCAAAGCTGATATTTGTCGCGCCAGGCGTAAGAAGGGCGCTCAGCACACCCAGAGTATCGCTCTTTGTGTCTTTATGGACAAAATGCGCTTCCATCGGGAAGCTCATGCCCGCCACGTGATGCTCGCTCGGCGCGTGGAAATGCAACTGTGCCAGTTGGTAGACGCGATCCCCGCGGGTCAAGGTGCTGCCTTCCGGCATGTTGATTTGAATGGTGTGGCCGTTGTTCACCATCCTGCCGCCGCCCTTGAGCCAACTGATGTCGATGCGCGGTATATCCGCCTTTACCGTCCCGGCGATGTCGATGGGTGACTGCTGCCTGCCCGCCGAACAGGCGAAATTTCTCGTGTCCAGATCGGCCCAATGCTCCGGCCCGACCGAGCCGCCGTATCCCCAATGGGCGCTGGCCGCACGCGCGGTCTGGGCGCAGATCGGGCACACGCCCAGCGCGATGAATGCTCTAATCAGGTTACGACGATGCATATTGCCTCGCTCCTTGATGCGAACTTATGTCCTTGCTTCCAATTGGTGCAGTCAAGGCACAGCCGCAAGGGCGGGCGTAGGTTGAGCCGCGCCACCAGCGTACACGCCAGCCAGTCCTCGTCGAACTGGTAAACTGGAAGAAGCGTCGCCGCCGGCGATCGTTGGAGGCTACGCTCGCCGGTCCGTGGAAATGGCTGGCGGCGTGGCTCAGATTCACCGTGCCGCCGCTGATCAGGCCAACAACCAGCACAGCCGGCGTCGCCGGTCCGGCTGTTACTCGGCGGTATGTGGCGCGTAACGTTGAAGCGGGAGTGTCGGGCAGGCAGTGCATTGCAAAGGATCCCCTCTTTGGCGAGACGAATTCCTCCATTCCAACTGATTCCCGACCTCTCGGCCACCCATTGTGTAGCCTGCCCGCCACGCTCTCCAAGACCATAAAGGCATGGATAAAACTCGCGAATACGCCTTGGAAAGCAGGTCTCAAAGGCCAAGGGGACCTTCCATCTGGAAAATGCCAAGCAAAGCTCGCGTTCGGACGATCCATGCGGTTGCCAGGCTGGCTGCCTCCGGTCAGGCGAGATCCGGATCCTTCCGCGAGGATAGCTGTAAACGTCTACAGGCTGCATCGCTGTGCGCTTTGCCCTTCGATGGCGGGAACACAACCCGCACGGAGGCGACGAATGATTCAGCTGATCACACCTGGCCTCTACAGCGAATTCGCAGGCGAGCTCAAAGAGATGCACGGGCTCAGATATCGGGTTTTCAAGGAGAGGCTCGATTGGGAAGTTCAGACCGGAGGCGAAATGGAAACAGACACCTTTGACGACTTGAAGCCTGTCTATCTGCTGCTCAAGGGATCCGATTGGCGAATTCGTGGCTGCGTGCGCCTCTTGCCAACCACTGGGCCGACCATGTTGCGCGACACATTCCCGGCGCTGCTGGGTGAGGCTGTGGCGCCCGCGAGTCCCGACATATGGGAAAGCAGCCGTTTCGCGCTCGATTTGCCCCCATCAACGCCCAAGGCGGCAGGCGGCCTTGCCCAAGCAACCTACGAGCTCTTCGCCGGCATGATCGAATTCGGCTTGGCCAACAATCTCACCCGGATCGTGACGGTGACCGATACGCGTATGGAACGGATCCTTCGCCTCGCAACGTGGCCATTGTCGCGCATCGGAAAGCCGCAGCCCGTCGGCAAAACGGAGGCGGTGGCCGGGCTTCTCGAGATCTCTCACGCCAGCCTGTTGCGCATCCGCTGGAGGGGACGTCTGAATGGGCCGGTACTGTGGCAACCGATTCTCGGCCTGCCGCACGGCCCATGCGGATAGCCAAGACGTGGTGCGTGGCCCCAGGGATCGGAAGAGGGTTTGCTTCTCGTCGCCGAAAGGAGTCATTGCGTCCGGCCTGGAGAAGCAAACCGAGGAATGATGCATGAAGCAGCGTCCGCACAATTGAACGGCGAGATCAAAGAGTGCGCTGGGGCTACCCATTCCGGCCGGCTTGCATGCTATTAACGCAGGTGAGGGCGCCGGCCATGATATGCGCAGCCCGTTGAAGGCGGAAGCGTACGCCCCGGTTCACATCACCCGCATTGGACTGAGGTTTAGTTCATCCATGGCGTGGATGATGGCTATCCCAACAATCAATTTTACCGAACTGACTGGATTCCATTAGAAGACTCTAACTGAGCGCACGCCGGGCGGCGTCCCTCGTCTGCGTCGGCTGAGGCTGCCGGGAAGAATTCGGAGAAGAACATGTGCGGAATTGTTGGCATCGTTGGGCAACAGCCGGTGTCGGAACGCCTGGTCGACGCATTGAAGCGTCTGGAATACCGCGGCTATGATTCGGCCGGCATTGCGACGATCACCGAGGGCACCTTGCACCGCCGGCGCGCGGAGGGCAAGCTCGTCAATCTCGAGAGGAGACTCAAGGAAGAGCCGCTGGGTGGTACCATCGGCATCGCCCACACCCGCTGGGCAACCCATGGGCCACCGACGGAACGCAATGCACACCCGCACTTCACGGATGGTGTGGCCGTCGTCCATAACGGCATCATCGAGAATTTCGCCGAACTGAAGGACGAATTGGCGGCGACGGGAGCTGAGTTCCAGACCGACACCGACACTGAGGTCCTTGCGCATCTCTTGGCAAGGCACCGCCGGGAGGGCATGAGGCGTGGTGAGGCGGTGCATGCCATGCTGAAAAGCGTCAGGGGTGCCTACGCGCTTGCCATCCTCTTTGAGGATGATCCGTCGACCATCATTGCGGCGCGCAATGGACCACCGCTGGCGATCGGTCACGGCGACGGCGAGATGTTCCTGGGCTCCGACGCGATCGCGCTTGCTCCATTCACGAATGAAATCACCTATCTCATCGACGGTGACTGGGCCGTTGTCGGCCGGACGGGCGCTGATATCTTTGATTACGACGGCCAACCCGTCGCGCGTCCGCGCCAGACCTCCGTGGCCGTGGCCACTCTGGCCAACAAGGGCAACCATCGCCACTTCATGGAGAAGGAAATCCTCGAGCAGCCCGAGGTCATCGCCGATGCGCTCGGTCATTATATCAATTTCATCGAAAATGGTGCCGATGCGGTTTTTGGCATCGACTTCGCCAAGATCCCGAGCTTGGCGATCTCTGCCTGCGGCACCGCATATCTCGCCGGGCTGATCGGAAAATACTGGTTCGAGCGCTATGCGCGCCTGCCGGTCGAAATAGATGTTGCATCCGAATTCCGCTATCGCGAGATTCCGTTGTCGCCGCAGTCTGCGGCTCTGTTCATTTCCCAGTCGGGCGAAACCGCCGATACGCTGGCATCGCTGAGGTACTGCAAGCAGCTTGGGCTGAAAATTGGCGCTGTCGTCAATGCGCGCGAATCGACCATCGCTCGGGAGGCCGATGTGGTCTTCCCGATCCTTGCCGGCCCAGAGATCGGCGTCGCCTCCACCAAGGCCTTCACCTGCCAGCTAGCCGCTCTTGCCGCACTCGCCATCCACGCAGCCAAGGCCCGCGGAACCGTGACCGAAGATGAGGTGCAGGCGCTCGTCGAGAGCCTCGCCGAAATGCCGCGCCTCATGAGGCAGGTACTGGACAGCATCCAGCCGGAGATTGAGCTTCTGTCGCGCGAACTGTCAAAGTGTCATCATGTCCTTTATCTCGGCCGTGGCACAAATTTCCCACTGGCGATGGAGGGTGCGCTGAAGCTCAAGGAGATTTCCTACATCCACGCCGAAGGCTATGCGGCGGGTGAATTGAAGCACGGTCCTATCGCATTGATAGACGAGAACATGCCAGTGATCGTCATCGCGCCACATGATCGCTTTTTCGACAAGACCCTCTCCAACATGCAGGAAGTGGCCGCCCGCGGAGGGCGCATTATCGTCATCACCGATGGAAAAGGGGCAGCCGCATCGAAACTCGATACGATGCACACGATCGTGCTGCCGGCCACCGACGAGATTATCGCGCCGATGATCTTCTCGCTGCCGATACAGCTTCTTGCGTACCACACGGCGCTCTTCATGGGCACAGATCTCGACCAGCCACGCAACCTGGCAAAATCAGTCACCGTCGAATGATGTGACGCCTTCATTAGTCGCAACGCTCGCCCATTCGGAAAAAACTCCAAGCACTTCAACCGGGGCTCAAGCGCGCCGCTACCGCCTTGCCGTTATTTGCTGGAGCATGCCGTTTAGCGACGATTGGTTATCCCTTTGGCCTCCCCTCACGCTGCTTGGCTGTGCCTACGGGCAAACCCGGTCGAGAAAAGCATCGAATACGCAGCAATAGCGCTAACCACAAAGCGATCCTCCTGCCGCATGCGGATAAAACCCTTCGCTGTCCACTATTTCGTCCTCGCTCGCTGATTGCGGCTCGCCGCGGTCTTCGTCGGTGAGACGGTTGCCCTTTGACTTTGCCAGGCGGCCAGCTGCGATGTGCGGGCTGTAGGAATCCCGTGTAACCTCGTTCTGGATCTAACGCTCACCGATAGGCCCGGCCAGTCGCAAGAGGACCGGGCGATGATCGGACACTTCCAGGAACCGCTCGATGGTTCGGTCGAGCGCGAGGATCATGAAATCGTGGCCGCACGGCACGAGATTGGGCGAGATAAAGACATGGTCGATCAGCGACTTGAAGGGCGCCTTGACGCAGGTGATTTGCTTGTCCGAAGCATCCTGCGCGGCGAGCGCGGTCAGGCCGGCGGCGGTCAGCGCGGTCTCCGGAAGCCAAGGTTGCATTGAGTCGCCGCCGATTCAGTCGTTATCGAAGCTGGGATACTGGGCGAGTTCGGCGATTGCTTCGGCGATCACGCGCCCACCCATCTGCCGGCGGCCTCCACCGTGTCGCCGGACTGCGCCGCACGCGTCAGCGCAAGCGCCGGGACCGCCAGCAAACCTGCCGCAACGCTTTACCAGCTGTCACATCCCGGCAAGCGGGGCATCGGCCGCGCCCTAATCGCAGCTGTATCCGATTGCAAACGTGTCAGGGCTTATCTGCCGCAGGCGTGGCAGGTCCCCCGCATAATCGTCATTCGCCGCCTGAGGCCACCGAGATGAAGCTCTTCCTCCCGTTAGAATGAACGTTCGAAACGGAGGATGCCGCCGACACTGCTCTTTTTGTTGGCATTAGCCCAGCTAATGGAAGGGTCGACCTTGCCGACGGCGAAGTCGCCGTAGCGGTCATAGTCGAGTTCGGCTGTAATTGTGAAATCTGAAAGTAACGCATAGGCGACGTTTGCAGCCACACCAAAGTTCTTGAGCTGATCACCCGAGAGCTGAAGGTTGAACGAAGTTGTCTCATTGAGCTTGTAAGTGGCGCCGGCCCAGAAAGCCCAGTTACCGCCCCAACTTTTGTAGAACCCGCGACCATGAGCGTCGATTGCGTTAGTGACGTCATCGTTGAGCTTGCCGCTGGAGCCGTAGCCGAACATTCCGAATAGCGAGAGTTCGTCGGTAACATCGACGTCGATGCGGACCTTGCCGGCGACCGATTCGTAGTTGCTATCATAAGCGACAACGCCGGTGAACGCGCCCCAGTGTTGTGTGTATTTCACTCCGCCGACTAGGTGCGGAACGTAGCTGTCGATGGTGCCGACCAGGCCCGAGCCTTCTTCGAGTGAAACCACAGCCGAAAAGCCGTTACCGGCGTCAAAGTAGTACTGAACCACATTGGTATCGAAGGCGCCGTACGGGATAAGCATCTGATTGAGCACGTCGCCCGCGTAGCCAATAAACATGTCGAAGGCGGACCAGTCCTTGCCAATTCGGAGGCCACCAAGCTGAACCCAGGCGAAAGTCAACGTGATGCCTTGGCTGAAGGCATAGTATCGAGGACTGTCCGAACCGGAATAGGCGGTGTGTTTGCCGTAGTTCATGCGGGTCTCGATGAAGGTCTGCAATGTACCGAGTTCGGTCTCTTGCCCGGTCCAAGTTTTTAATGTGAAGCGCGTGTGGTTTTGCCATATGCCCTGGGCCTCGCCAGTCTTCACATCCGTGGTTCTAAATTGGTCATACGTTACGACATCGCCGAGGCCGATGTCGTAACGGACATAGCCGCCGATGCGCAGGCAGGTCTCGGTGCCGGGGATGTAGAAGTAACCAGCGCCGTAAACGTCGCAGATCTTGACGTATTCAACGGGCTCAGGCTCGGCCACGACGATGGCGCCGGCGGCTCGGGCACAGGAAACGGCGATCGGGGCCGCAGCTGAGCCGAGCAGGAGGCTCCTGATGTTCATACTTGATCTCCGTTCAAATATTAAAGAAGGGGACGCCAACGAACGAGCCAGCCCCTTCCTGTCCCCACAATCGAAAACGATGCATATCGCGCTGCGCCCATCGCAGTGTGACGCACGGGTCATAATAATGATTCAACAACAGCGGCGATGAAGCTGAATCATACTTTCACGCGATGAGATGTTGTTCTCATATCACCTGCTTGAAATGCCCGGGAAGGAATCAAACACTTCTGAGTCGATCGCCATGATTATCTCCGATAGCTGCGGGCGTACCGTCACAACGGCTTCGAAAATCACCCCGCAAGTGACGTGCCAACCTCACGACCAAGCTACGATTGACACTCAAGTTTGCCGTCGGACCTTGGTTTGCGTTTCCTTTTTTTGCTCCGAGGGTCAAGCTGAGCACGAAAAGCAAATGTTTCGGACATGGTTCGTCTGTTCGCTTCGCGACAGTATCGTTCAATGGCGATAGCTTTTTGTTTGTTTTGAGCCTCGACATTGTTGACGTCACGCGGGGGCACCGCTCGGTACGTCAGCCGAGATGCCCCACTGATGCCGACATGCCTACGCGTAAGCGTCCTCGTTAGGGCGAAGGGCGACACTTCGGCGGAGGTGCACCAGCTTTCCAGTTAGTCCGGACAAAGTGTTCCGAAAGGCGGGGAAGGTCGAAACGAACCGTGCGAATTCGCTCGATTGTCAGTTGCGAGCGATGCTTGAGTTGCGCTTCACTCCGGCGCTTTGCCGCGCCACAGGAGCGCGATTTGTCGGTGATCATGCGCCTGGCGTAGCGCTACTTTCAGAATTGGTTCATCAGGCTTGCAGCCTTGGCATTGCGGCAGACCTGGACGGTCTCCTCAAGCACATTCCCGCCCTGACAGACGGTGCGCCACAGCCAAAGCCTCGTGTCGGCAATTAAACGACGAACTCATCGAGATGCCAGATATCGTTACGTGACGCCGTCTTACGCACCAGCCGGCGAGCAAAAGTCTGGTCCCAACGCCGAATCGACTGGTCGGATGCGGCATGCCGCGTTCCAGCATCTCCTCGCCCCAGGCCGGACGCTGAAGGGAGGGGATAGTAGCCCAAAACGGTGTGCACGATAGTCTCGACGGGAAACCCATGGCGCTTGTCGCTGACCAGCGCGTGCTCATGCCGTCGCTGTCCAGCCAAGGCTGAACGGCGCTTGTCGCTGGGAAAAAATCGGGCCTAAAGCGGAACGGCCTGATATAGCGCAAAGACACAGGAGAGCGCAGCGGTAAGGATGGAAGGCATCAGCATGGGACGGTAACTGTTGTTGCAGACCACAAAATATCGCGAGGCCCGCCTGCCTTGGTACACCATCTATCCGACTGTCTCGGAGTTCTCTGGGGCGGTCGGCGCCGAGGCTTATGAGGAATGGCTCAGGAACCTACCGGCTGACGATCCGGCGTCACTCTACTTGCACGTTCCGTTCTGCCGATCAAAGTGCTGGTTCTGCGGCTTCCCCTCCGCCATCACTCGCCATGATGCGCCGATCCTCAACTATCTGGCGGCGCTACGTGACGAGATAGGTTTGGTCTCGGAGCACGCGCCGCAGGCGCTGCCCGTGAGCGATGTGCATTTCGGCGGCGGAACGCCAACTCTCATGGGGCCAGTTGAGTTCCTCGCCCTGATGGAGTTCCTGCGCCGCCAATTTGCGCTCGCGAAAACAGCTACGATCGCCGTCGAGATCGATCCACGCACGTTCACGGCCGAGATGGCCGAAGCCTTGGAAGCAGCCGGCGTGAACCGCGCGAGCCTCGGCCTGCAGAGCTTCGATCCCATTGTTCAAAAAGCGATCAACCGGGTCCAGAGTGAGGCGCAGACGGCGGCTGCCGTCGAAATGCTGCGTCGGCATGGAGTGAGAAGCATCAACTTCGACCTCATCTTTGGTCTCCCGCATCAAACGGTTCAGTCTTGCGTCGAGACCACGAGGGCGGCGGTCGCCATGCGCCCCAACCGGCTCGCGGTGTTCGGCTACTCGCACATTCCGTCCTTTATTAAGAATCAGCGCCTCATCGAGGAGGCATCTCTTCCAGGCTGCGCTGCCCGCGCCGAACAGGATGCGGCCATTGCCGTGACGCTGATTGCCGCCGGCTACCGAGAGATC
Source organism: Mesorhizobium sp. WSM4840 (assembly GCF_055811755.1). Classification (NCBI taxonomy): domain Bacteria; kingdom Pseudomonadati; phylum Pseudomonadota; class Alphaproteobacteria; order Hyphomicrobiales; family Phyllobacteriaceae; genus Mesorhizobium; species Mesorhizobium sp. WSM4840. The sequence continues at coordinate 26,698 of NZ_JBVVQD010000038.1, read as the reverse complement.
GGGCTCGACCATTTCGCCTTGCCGGACGACGATCTCTCGCTGGCACAGAAAACCGGTCGCCTGCGGCGCAACTCGCTGGGTTACTCGGCCGACACCTGCAAAACCCTGATCGGTTTCGGCGCGTCGGCTATCGGGCGTGTCGGCGAGGGTTACGTCCAGAACGAGGTTACACGGGATTCCTACTGCCGGCACATCGCAGCTGGCCGTCTGGCGACGTCAAAGGGCTACCGTCTCACCGACGAAGACCGCGCGCGAGCCGCAATCATCGAGCGACTAATGTGCGATCTCGAGGCCGATGTGCCGGCAATCTGTGCCGCCCACGGATCTGATCCGATCCATTTTCTCGATTCAGCTGAACGCTTGGCGATGCTTGCCAAGGACGGGATTGTGGACATCGAAAAGGGTTTTGTCCGCGTACGGCGGCAGCATCGCTTTGCGATTCGCGCTGTCGCTGCCGCATTCGATGCTTTTCTCGACCGGGTTGCCCGGTGAGTCAGCCAACCAGTGTGAGGAGGCCAAGGCGACGCCGAAGCGAAATTCGACGCCCATGCGGTTTCCCTTCTTGTAGGTCAGGATTTCATAGCCGTCGCAGCGTAGCAGGCCTCAAGCGGCTTCCCGCCCTCGAAGAAGGCCACGGTGTCGCCATCGATCGTGATCCGCTCGACGTTGGTGCGATAGCCGATCTCGTAATAGGTGCGTACTCGTCTGAGCTATGGTCGCCGCTCTCCGCCTTATAAGCCATGACTGGATCGAGTTTCCATCCTTCAGGAAGGGATAGACCAACTGCTAATCCCCGGCCCAATCCGACAGGGCGCGCTGATTGATCTGGTCGTCCTCAAATGTAGATCTGCTGGACCGCGGGATCGTGGCTATGTGCGTGATCTTTCTCAGCTGCTTGATCGTGGATCTTGCCGCTCCCGCCGACGGCCACGATGTTGAAGGGCCTGCCCTCCACGGCTGGTGAACGATCCCGCCGACACGATATAGAGCTTGCCTCCCAGAGGGTCGGTCACGACGATGTTGTCCCCCTGCCGCGGCGATGCACGGCCGTGCCCGTCCATCGAATAGGGGTCGTGAGTTTTAGCGAGTTGGCGATCTTGCCAGCGACGATATCAGTTGGTGGAGCTGCCCGTCCTGCGTAAAAGCATAGGCGTTGATGGTTTTATCTATTTCCAAGACGAAGTGCGCACCGTCAGAACAGCCATTGTCTCAGTCGAGGGCGGCGAGAATATCCACGCGGAACATTCCGCGAACGATGCATAGCCAAGGCGCGAAGCTTGGCGTTTTGGTGGCGCTCAACAAGGCGACAGCCGCAATGGAACGTGCTGCCAGAGAAGCCGAATCCGTAGAGGCGGGCGGCACGCTGCGGCCGCGCGTGCAAATCCGTAGGGTCGAGGAACTATTGAAGGGCAGAAAGCCCACGCTTCGACCTGTCTATGACAATATCTCTGCCGCCGCTGCCGCCCCGGCAGGCGGCCGCCGCGATTGCCAACGCCACAGGAAATACGGGACTCGCCGTCCTTCAGATATTCCATCGCCGGCAGCGGACAGAAAGCCACGAACGATCAGTCGTGAGCCGACACCTGTGAACAAGCCGTGTGCGACATGGCCGTGAATGAACTGGATTTGTTGGTTTTCCAGATGGCAGTGGAAAGCGTCCGCTCACTCTGCTTGAGCTTCAACGACAAAGCGGCGGAAATAGCCGCGAGGAGCCGCGGAATCCTGCTTTTCGACGTGCGGGTCAATGATGACGCCGAGATCCAGCGGGTCGCAGCCATCCGATATCAAGGCGGCCAGATTGGTGTGGTGGCGTTGGACAGACAAGGCCTTATTAGCCGCTACTGCGTTGTCAACGGTACCTTCTCCCGCTTCATTGCACCGTTGGAGAATTGGACCAGCATGCCGGTGTCAATGCAGGCCAAAATCGATGTCACTCACCATGCCGGCCTCTTCCTAGGCGCGTTGCGAAATGCCGGTCATATGCTTGGCAACTAGCGCTTGGCGGAACGCATCTGTGGATTTTTGAATTCGCCTCGGCGTTGATCTGAAAAGAAAGATGCTTGGCTCAGAAATGGTGTCTGGCTAACAAGGAGCACAACGAATTGAGACTGAAACGCAGTCCAGCTGGGAAACCCAGCGCGAAGGCCGGAAGGTCAGGTAACTTACCTGAGATAGAGGCAACGGGAAGGCGCCTTCCACTTATAAGGCATCGCCCAATATGTCCGAGTTCGCCTGAGGAATTCCCATGGCGGGCAGGGCCACTTCGCGATCAGATCTCGATAGGCCTGTTGTACCTCAGACCGGACTCGATGTTCAGGATTTCCTCAGCGGCTTGCCCGCACGCCACCGCCAGCTCCCCGACCCAATATCCGACGTGCTCACGATAAGCACGAACGATATGGGTCCCCTCCGACATAGCAGTCAAGACTCGCTCGGGAATGCGCGAATATTGACACACCTCCAAGGAGAGCAACGGCGCGCCAAACAGCCTCTCATCGCACCAAGTCGTACATAGGGCGCATTCCTGTACCGGCCGCCCCGGGCGATGCTTGATCCACCTCTCCAGAACAGCGGAGCAAGCCAGTGACGCCCACGAAGCTTCTGATTGGGCAGATCGCCATTGTGTTCGCCATCGTTCTCGTCGGCGTGTGGGCTGCCACGCAATGGTGCGCTCATATGCTGGCCTTTCAGGAACAACTCGGCGCGCCATGGTTTGTCGCGGCTGGCTGGCCGATCTACGAGCCGTGGAAACTGTTGGAATGGTGGTTCCAATTCGATGCCTATGCGCCCGAGATATTCGACAAGGCGGGCATGCTTGCGGGCACCAGTGGATTCATGGGCTGTGCCGCTGCGATCGCTGGTTCCCTCTGGCGCGCGCGCCAGCGCGGGTTGGTCACCACCTATGGCTCCTCTCGATGGGCGGCGACGCGGGAGATCGAGAAAGCAGGGCTGTTTCAGCCGGCAGGCGTCATCCTCGGCAAACTGAAGGACCGGTATCTGCGTCATGACGGGCCGGAGCACGTCATGGCCTTTGCGCCGACACGTTCGGGCAAGGGCGTCGGACTGGTTGTCCCAACTCTTCTCTCCTGGTCCGGCTCGGCCGTTATTCACGACATCAAAGGCGAGAACTGGCAGCTGACCTCCGGCTGGCGGTCGAAGTTCTCGCATTGCCTTTTGTTCAATCCGACTGATCCGCGATCGGCCCGCTACAACCCGCTGCTGGAGGTACGCAAAGGTTCGGACGAGATTCGCGATGTCCAAAACATCGCCGACATTCTAGTCGATCCGGAAGGCGCGCTGGAGCGGCGGAATCATTGGGAGAAGACCAGTCATTCACTTCTGGTCGGCGCTATCTTGCACGTGCTCTACGCCGAAGAGGAAAAGACTCTTGCCCGCGTCGCCACCTTTCTGTCGGACCCGCAACGCTCGTTTGCCGCGACTTTGCGGCGAATGATGACGACCAACCATCTCGGCGCGGCCAACAAGCCTCAGGTCCATCCCGTCGTGGCCTCGGCGGCACGAGAGGTGTTGAACAAATCGGAGAACGAACGTTCAGGCGTCCTCTCGACCGCCATGTCTTTTCTCGGGCTCTACCGTGATCCGACCGTGGCGGCGGTAACATCGGACTGCGACTGGCGCATTGCCGATCTGATGGATGCCGAGTGGCCGATGTCGCTCTATCTGGTCGTGCCGCCATCGGACATTTCGCGCACCAAGCCCTTGGTGCGACTGATCCTGAACCAGATCGGCAGGAGGCTGACGGAGCGGCTCGAGGGTGACCCAAAGAAGAGCCGCAAGCATCAACTGCTCATGATGCTGGATGAGTTTCCGGCGCTCGGTCGCCTCGACTTCTTTGAGACCGCGCTCGCGTTTATGGCCGGTTACGGAATTCGTGCCTATCTGATCGCGCAATCCCTGAACCAGATTTCCAAAGCGTATGGCGAGAACAATGCCATTCTGGACAACTGCCATTTGCGAATTGCCTTTTCCTCCAATGATGAGCGCACGGCCAAGCGAATCTCGGACGCGCTTGGCACGGCCACGGAACTCAGATCCATGCGCAACTATGCGGGCCACCGGCTGGCACCTTGGCTCTCGCATGTCATGGTGAGCCGCCAGGAAACCGCCCGCCCGCTGCTGACACCGGGCGAGGTGATGCAATTACCGCCCGCGGACGAACTGGTGCTGGTTTCGGGATTGCCCCCCATCCGGGCCAAAAAGCTGCGATACTATGAGGATCACAATTTCACCGAGCGGGTGCTGCCTTCGCCGGTGTTGCGCGACGGACCCTACGCGGACTGCCCGGTGTCGCGGCCGGACGATTGGACTGGGCAAGTACGCGGCGTCGACCGTCGTCTTGCCTCCGACGACGAAAGCGCTGGCGCCGCGCTTGCGGACGAGGGAGGTGTTCAGCAGCAGCGTCATCCTGGCCTGCCCGAAGAACATACCGCCGTCACCCAGGAACCGGACCAGGACGATCTGTCCAGACCCGCAGACGATGATAGCGAGGCGATGGCCGACAAGCGCGTCATGGACCGGATCTCCACCGTCGCGGGTGCCTATGGCATCAACGAGGGAAGGGGCGATGACAAGGATATCGTCCCCGGCTTCTAAACGCTTTCCGCAGTTAGGGCGTATCTCAGCGTAGATAACGGCCGTAAGCGATTTTGGGCATCTCGACAATGCTTGTTCCGCCGCCTGCGCGCCAGCGCCGGCCAGTTGGAACAAGCGCATGAAGCCCCACCGCATTCGTCACCAGTTTCTGCTCGAACCGGAATTGAGCGAGAAGCTGGACAACCTCAGCCGCGATCCCTCGACCACAAAATCCGCGGTCGTCGCGAAGGCCGTAGAAGCTTTCATTGAGCGGCGTGGCGAGAATGAACTCGATCGGCGCTATGGCATGAGGCTGGACCGTCTTTCCCGCGACCTCAGTCACGTCAGGCGCGATGTCGAGATGACATTGGAAAGCTTGGCGCTCTTCATCCGCTTTTCGATCACGCTTCATGCCCACACGCCGGTCCCGGACAAGGCGATGCAGGCGATTGCCCAGGAGCGTTTCGACAAATTCGTCGAGCAGGTCGGTCGCCAGATCGCTTCTGGGAAACGATCGCTTGGCAAAGACAATAGCGGGGGAGGGGAAGGATGAGCTCTCATCCCGAGGCCGACCATCGCCGCCGCGCGATGCTGCGCACCGCCATGGGCCCGGCGATCACCGAAGCCCTAGCCGATCCATTGGTCATCGAGGTGATGGTTAATCCCGACGGTGCGCTGCGGCTCGACCGACTGGGAGAAGGCCGAGCGGATACCGGCGTGCATATGCATCCTTCCGAGGCGGAACGCATCATCCGCCTGGTCGCTTCCCACGTGCGTGCCGAGGCGCATGCGGACAATCCGATTGTCAGTGCCGAACTGCCATCGGGCGAACGCTTCGAGGGACTGCTGCCGCCTGTCGTGCTGGCGCCTTGCTTTGCCATCCGCAAACCAGCCGCAAAGCTCTACACGCTGGCCAACTATGTTGCGGATCGCATCATGTTGCCGCTGCAGGCGGATGCGTTGATGAAGGCAGTCCGAGAGCGGCGCAACATCCTTGTCGCCGGAGGCACGTCGTCGGGTAAGACGACGCTTGCCAATGCGCTACTGGCCGAAGTCGCCGAATGCGACGAGCGAGTGATCCTCATCGAGGACACCCGCGAACTGCAATGCGCAGCAAAGGACTGCGTTGCCCTGAAAACCAGGCGGGGCTCGGTCACACTCGCCGATCTCGTGCGCTCGACGCTCCGGCTCCGCCCCGACCGCATCATCGTCGGTGAAGTCAGGGGCGCGGAAGCGCTCGACATGCTCAAGGCATGGAACACCGGGCACCCCGGCGGCATCGCCACGGTTCATGCCAATTCGGCGCGCTCTGCCCTCTATCGCATCGAGCAGCTTGCACAGGAAGCTGTCGTCACCGTGCCGCGCCGCCTTATCGCCGATGCCATCGATCTCATCGTCTTCATCGCGGGGCGCGGCTCGTCGCGCCGCATCGATGCGATCGCTGAGGTCACAGGTCTCGACGGCAGTGGCGACTACGCCGTCACCCCACTCACGCCTCCGCAACTCCAGCAACTTTGAAAGGCCCCCTTATGCGCAAGAAGCTCCGCTTTCTTTCGTTTGCCGCGCTCGCGTTTCTTCTCACAGTTCCGGCGCACGCTGCCGGCTCCGGCATGCCTTGGGAACAGCCGCTGCAGCAGATCCTGGAATCGGTTCAGGGACCGGTGGCCAAAATCGTCGCGGTGATCATCATCATCACCACCGGCCTGACCCTTGCCTTCGGCGATACTGCAGGCGGTTTCCGCCGGCTGATTCAGATCGTCTTCGGCCTGTCGATCGCCTTCGCCGCATCGAGCTTCTTCCTCTCGTTCTTCTCCTTCGGCGGCGGGGCGCTCGTCTGATGGCCGCCGGAGTGCAACATATCGAGGGCTTCGAGGTTCCCGTTCACCGGGCATTGACTGAACCGATCCTGCTGGGCGGCGCGCCGCGGGCGGTGGCGATCCTCAACGGCACGGTGGCTGCGGCCATCGGACTAGGCTTGCAGCAATGGATTGCCGGGCTGGTGCTCTGGCTTGGCGGCCACACGCTCGCGGTCTTTGCCGCAAGGCGCGATCCCGACTTTGCCAGCGTGCTTGTCCGTCACCTTCGCCTAAGGGGATGGCTCGCATGCTGAACCTTTCGGAATATCGCGGCAAGGCCGACCGGCTTGCCGACCATCTGCCCTGGGCAGCACTGGTGGCGCCCGGCATCGTGCTCAACAAGGACGGCAGCGTTCAGCGGACTCTTCGGTTTCGCGGGCCCGATCTGGAAAGCTCGACCGAAGCCGAACTCATCGGCATCTGCGCCCGGGCCAACAATGCGCTTAGACGCCTTGGCTCCGGCTGGACATTGTTTTTCGAGGCCGAGCGCATCGAAGCGCTGGGCTATCCGTCCTCGCGTTTCCCGGACGCGGCGTCATGGCTGGTTGATGAAGAACGGCGTGCTGCCTTCGAAGGCAAGGTCGCGCATTTCGAGAGCCGCTATCACCTGACCTTGCTGTCCATGCCGCCACCGGACGCCCAGGCGCGGGCGGAAAGCGCGCTCGTCGACTCGCATCATTCAGAAGGCGAAAGAGACTGGCGCCAGGAGATAGCGCGGTTCCGTGACGAGACCGACCGTGTGCTGGATCTTCTATCGGGCTTCATGCCCGAAGTGCGTCTGCTCGATGACGCCGAGACGCTGACATACCTGCACGACACAATCTCGACTCGCCGCCATCCGGTCGCCGTGCCGGAAACGCCGATGTATCTGGACGGCATCCTGATCGATGTGCCGCTGACCGGTGGCTTGGAGCCGATGCTGGGTGAGCAACATCTTCGCACACTTACCATCCTCGGCTTTCCGAACCTCACCCGGCCCGGAATCCTCGATGCCCTCAACAATCAGGATTTCGCCTATCGCTGGATGACGCGCTTCATTCCGCTCGACAAGACCGAGGCCACGAAGACGCTGACCCGCTTGCGCCGGCAGTGGTTTGCCAAGCGCAAATCGATCGTCGCAATCCTGCGCGAGGTTGTAAGCAACGAACCCGTTCCGCTCGTCGACAGCGACGCCGACAACAAGGCGCTCGATGCCGATGAAGCACTTCAGGCGTTGGGCGGCGATCATGTCGGCTTCGGGTATCTCACTACAACGGTGACGGTATGGGACGAGGATCGCCAAGCCGCCGCTGAGAAACTTCGCGTGGTCGAGCGCATCATCAATGGGCTCGGGTTCACCACCATCCGCGAAAGCGTCAATGCGGTCGAAGCCTGGCTCGGCTCGCTGCCGGGTCATGTCTACGCCAACGTTCGTCAGCCGCTCATTCACACGCTGAACCTTGCCCATCTCATGCCGCTTTCCTCGGTGTGGGCCGGTCCTGCGGCGAACGAGCATCTGGCTGAAGTCACTGGGCGAGAGGCCCCGCCGCTTCTCATCGCCGAAACCAGCGGGTCGACTCCGTTCCGGCTTTCTTCCCATGTCGAAGATGTCGGCCACATGCTGATCGTTGGACCGACCGGCGCCGGAAAATCGGTGCTGCTTGCCCTGATCGCCCTGCAGTTTCGTCGCTATGCCGGCGCGCAGGTCTATGTCTTCGACAAAGGCAATTCGGCGCGCGCGGCAACGCTTGCCATGGGTGGACAGCATCATGCGTTGGGTTCGGACGATGCGCTTGCCTTCCAGCCGCTGCGCAATATCGGTGATCAGGGTACGCGCAGCTGGGCAGCTGATTGGATCGCCGGCCTCGTCGCTCGTGAGAATGTCACCGTCACGCCGGAGGTGAAAGAGGCGATCTGGTCGGCGCTCAACAGCCTCGCCACCGCGCCGGCGCAGGAGCGCACGCTGACCGGTCTGTCGGTCCTGCTTCAGTCCAATGCGCTGAAGTCCGCCTTAATGCCCTACACGCTCGACGGTCCCTTCGGCCGATTGCTCGATGCCGACGACGATCGGCTGGCCTTGTCGGATGTGCAGTGCTTCGAGACCGAGGAGCTGATGCATAGCCAAGGCGCTGTGCTGCCTGTGCTCACCTATCTCTTCCATCGCCTTGAGGAGCGGTTCGACGGGCGACCGACGCTGCTCATGCTCGACGAGGCCTGGGTCTATCTCGACAATCCGCTTTTTGCTGCCCGCATCCGCGAATGGCTGAAGGTGCTGCGAAAGAAGAACGTATCGGTGATCTTCGCCACGCAGTCGCTTGCCGACATCGCCGGCTCTGCAATAGCGCCGGCGATCATCGAGAGCTGCCCACAGCGCATTTTTCTTCCCAATGATCGTGCCGTGGAACCGCAGGCACGGACCGCCTATGAGCGCTTCGGTCTCAACGACCGGCAGATCGAACTGATCGCCCGGGCTACGCCGAAGCGGCACTACTATTTGCAGTCGCGCTGCGGCAACCGTCTCTTCGAGCTCGGGCTCGGTCCCATCGCGCTTGCACTTTGCGGCGCCTCGGATCCAGCCGCGCAAACCCTGATCGACAGGGTCCTGTCCGAGCACGGGCAGAACAGCTTTGTCTTTCGCTTCCTCGGCGTCCGCGGCCTCGATTGGGCCGCCGAGCTTCTCCAGCAATTCCCTCAACCAACCAAGGAGCAACCGTCATGATGCGGCGCCGCTTTCTCTCCGGCCTGATCACCTTTTCGCTGATCGCCAAGCCGATGGCCGACTACGTGCAGCCGGCCTACGCGCTTATCGTGTTCGATCCGTCGAACTACGCACAGAACGTGCTCACGGCGGCGCGCTCGCTGGAGCAGATCAACAACCAGATCCGGTCGCTCCAGAACCAGGCGACCGTGCTGCAGAACATGGCACGCAATCTTCAGAGTCTGGATTTTTCTTCCGTGGGTCAGCTTACCGGCTCGCTCCAACGGATCGACGGTCTGATGGACCAGGCAAGTGGCCTGAGCTTTGATCTCAACAAGCTTCAGGACCAGTGGCGCAATCAATATCCGGAAAGCTACGACACCACGGTCAAGGTCAGCGATGTGGCGAGCGCCGCACGTGACCGCTGGCAACGCGCAATGCAGGCATTCCGTCAGACCATGGGTGTCCAGTCGCAGATCGTCGAGAACGTTCGCGGTGATGGCGACCTGCTTGCCGATCTAGTCAACCGCAGCCAAGGCGCGGCCGGTGCGCTTCAGGCAAGTCAGGCCACCAATCAGCTGATCGCGCTTTCAACCAAGCAGCAGATGCAGATCCAGACGTTACTCGCAACGCAGTTTCGCGCTGAGGCTGAGGATGCGGCACGCAAGGCGCAGTCCGAGGAGGCCGCGCGCGAGACGACAAAGCGCTTCCTCGGCACAGGCATGGCCTATCCCGGCAACTGATCACCAGTTCTTCACGACGAGGAAGGCGGCGACATGAACGACCTCGGGGTTATCGATCGCTTCATGGAGACCTTCATCCGCTACATCGACAGCGGGTTCGGGCTGCTCTCTGGCGATGTCGCCTTCCTCACCACAATCCTGATCGGCATCGACATCACACTTGCTGGCCTCGCCTGGGCACTCGGCGGCGAACCCAACATATTCGGTCGGCTCATCCGCAAAGTGCTCTATGTCGGCATCTTCGCCTTCATCCTGAACAATTTCAAGAACCTCGCCGACATCATCTATCGGTCCTTCGCTGGCCTCGGCATCAATGCGTCCTCAGACAATCTCTCCGCTGACAATCTCCTGCATCCGGGCCGCATTGCCGCAACCGGTTTCGAGGGCGCCTGGCCGCTTCTCGATCAGGCAAGCCAGCTTCTGGGCTTCCCCGAAATCTTCGGCAACGCGCTCACCATCTTCGTGCTGCTCGTGGCCTGGTTCCTGGTCATCATCGCCTTCTTCATCCTCTCCATCCAACTCTTCATCACCATCCTCGAATTCAAACTCACCACTCTGGCCGGGTTCGTTCTTGTGCCCTTCGCGCTTTGGAACCGGTCAGCGTTTCTCGCCGAGCGCGTGCTCGGTAATGTCATCTCGTCGGGCATCAAGATGATGGTGTTGGCCGTCATCGTCGGCATCGGCTCCACGCTTTTTGGCGAGTTCGCTTCCGCGCTGCAAGGCAAGGAGCCGGATCTGGCCGCCGCTATGTCACAGGTCCTGGGCGCCTTGGCGCTCCTTGGTCTCGGCATTTTCGGACCTGGGGTAGCCTCCGGTCTTGTCTCGGGCGCGCCGCAGCTTGGCGCGGGCGCCGCACTTGGGACCACGGCAGCCGCAGCCGGTGCATCGCTCGTTGCCGCAGGCGCAGCATTTGCCGGCGCGCGCATGGCAACCGGTAGCGGTCTCGCCGCACTCCGTGCCGGCACGACCGTGGGGTCGGCGGCTTCCACGGCCTGGCAGATGGGGCGCGCAACATCGCCCGAGTCCGGCCTGTCCGGTGTAGCTGCTGGAATGCATGGTGTGACCAGTGCCGCCGGCGGCGCGGCGATGCGGGCGGCACGATCTGCCGCAGGAGGCTTCGGGCGTAGCTTTGATGCCGGGCGCGAAGCTGCCTGGACCGCGACCGGTGGTGCGCCCATCGCGTCAAAGGCTGGAAGCTCATCCGGTGAGGCCCCGAATGCCACGCCGATGTGGGCAAGGCGCCTGCGTTCCGAACAAACCGCCCGTGCCCACCGTCACGCCGCCATGCAGGCCGTCCGTGAAGGCGACAGGCCGGGAGGCAGCGCCAATCCCTCACTCAATGACAAGGACGACTAAATGCTCATCAAGCGACCCGTTCAACGTTACGGTAAGACGCCCGAACCGGTCACGCCGTATCAGAAGGCCGCCCAGCTATGGGACGAGCGCATCGGCTCATCTCGTGTCCAGGCCCGCAACTGGAGGCTCATGGCTATTGGCTGTCTGGCCATGGCGTCCGGACTTTCCGGCGGACTCGTATGGCAGTCGATGCAAAGCCGCGTCGTGCCTTACGTCGTCGAGGTTGATCGCTTCGGCGAGGCGCGCGCCGTTGCGCCGGCAATCCGGGACTACGAGCCCTCCGATGCCCAGATCGCCTGGCATCTCGGCCGCTTCATCCAGAATGTCCGTTCAATCTCCACGGATCCAGTGCTGGTACGTCAGAACTGGCTGGCGGCTTACGATTTTGCGACCGACCGCGCGGCGCTCTTTCTCAACGAGTACGCTAAGGCGAACGATCCTTTCGGTCAGATCGGCGCACGCAGCGTGTCAGTGCAAGTGACCAGCGTGGTCAGGGCTTCCGGCAGCTCGTTCCAGGTCAAATGGGCCGAGCAGGTTTTTGATCGCGGCAGCCTTGCCAGCACGACGCGCTGGACCGCGATCCTCACCATCGTGATCCGCCCGCCAAGCAATACTGACCAACTGCGCAACAACCCGCTCGGCGTCTTCATCAATGCGATCGACTGGTCGCGTGAGTTCGACAGTGCTGCGCCGACGTCCGTTTCCCCAAAAGGAGTCCCCGAATGAAGAATAGAATGTCATCGGTCCGTGCTGCGCTGATCCTGTCGGCCTCCACAGCGGTCCTCTCCGCCTGCGCATCGAAGCCGGTACCGCCGCCTGAGATTTCCTACGACGCTGCCGACTTCAAACCAGCCGCAATCGAGAAGTCGCCGGAAAAGCCGGTCAAGATAGTCGAGGTACCTAAACCCTTGCCGCTGCCCGGCCAGCTGCTGCCCGAACCAGGCAAGGTCGTCGACGACAAACGCTCTCCTGAAGAGCGTGTCACGGATGCCAACAAGGCGGCAACGCAGCAACCCACCAAGTATGGATATGTCAATGCGGTTCAGATCTACCCCTTCGCCGATGGCGCGCTCTATCAGCTTTATGCTGCGCCCGAGCGGGTCGTAGACATCGCCCTCCAGCCAGGGGAGAAACTGACAGCCGTGTCGGCCGGCGACACGGTGCGTTGGGTGATCGGCGATACCGTCAGCGGCACCGGTGACAATCAGCGCACCCATGTGCTGGTAAAACCCTTCGCGCCGGGGCTTACCACCAATCTGGTGATCACCACGGAACGACGCACCTACCATTTGCAGCTTCAAAGCACCGAGAAGACCGCCATGGCGGCAATCTCCTGGACGTACAGCGAAGACCAGATCATCGCACTCCGCCAGCGCAACGCACAAGCCGAGGCTGCCATGCCAGTCGCGTCGAATGTGGCGCTGGAGAACATCCGCTTCCGCTATTCGATTACCGGCGACACACCGCCCTGGAGACCGAGGCGTGCGTTCGACGATGGCAGCAAGGTCTATATCGAGTTCCCCCGCCGCATCGATCAGGGCGAGGCACCGCCACTCTTCATCGTCGGAGCTGATGGGAACAATCAGCTCGTCAACTACCGCATGCGCGGCAACTATTACATCGTCGATCGCCTCTTTGCTGCCGCCGAACTGCGCCTCGGCGCCAAACAGCAGCAAGTGGTGCGCATCACCAGGACTGACGGCTGGCAACCGCCGCGGCGGATTCCGCTCTTTGCGCGGTCCAGCAGGTGAGGGGAGCGCTCATGACCGATACTTCCCGATCCAATGCGCCGCCGAAACTCGATCCCGAGCAGCTGCAATTGCGAGCCTCACCCCGCCGCGCTGTCCGGTTCAGGCGCGGTGTGATCGTCGCCATCGCTGCAGTCGGATCCGGTGCCATTCTGGGCGTCACGATGATGGCGCTTCAAGGACCGGCATGGCGTATCAAGAACCAGGCAGAGGACCGCTATAACACCGAGCGCAAGCCACCCGCCGAGGGACTAGAAGCGCTTCCCAAGGACTATTCCGGGATCACGCCGAAGGCTCCTGTGCTCGGACCGCCGCTGCCCGGCGACCTCGGTCGCCCCATCCTTGAACGCCAACGTCAGCTCGGCATCGCGCCGGGGCAGGATATCTCCGCCGAGGAGCAGCGCCTTGCCCAGCAAGCAATTGAGGCGCGCGAGTCGCAAGTCTTATTCCGGATCGACAATCGACCCAGACAGACAGATGTCGCCGGCGGCGGGCCGAGTGCGCAGCAGCCGTCTGAGGCGCTTCCGCATTCCGGAGCGACACGCGCGTCAGCTTCCGTTGCCCCGGCCGAGGGTGACCAGAACAACCAACAGCGCAAGCTCGATTTTATCAGTCAGCGGAACACAAGCGGGATCTACAATCGGCACGCGCTGCAGACGCCGGCCTCACCCTACCAACTGATGGCCGGCAGCGTGATCGCGGCCAGTCTCGTCACCGGCATAAATTCCGACTTGCCTGGCCTTGTCGTCGCGCAGGTCACCGAGAATGTGCACGACACAGTCACCGGCAGCATTTTGCTCATTCCGCAAGGCTCACGCCTCATCGGCACGTATGACAGCGTCGTGGCTTTTGGGCAGAGGCGCGCATTGCTGGTCTGGCAGCGAATAATCCTGCCCGACGGTTCCTCGATCGAAATCGACAATCTGCCAGCGACGGATACTGCCGGCTATGCAGGGCTTGAGGACAAGGTCGATTTTCACACCTGGCAGCTGATCAAGGGAGTTGCTCTAGCGACGCTACTGGGCGTTGGTACCGAGTTGAGCTTTGGGGAAAACGAAAGCGACCTGGTTAAGGCGATCCGGGAATCCACTCAGCAAAACATCAGTCAAGCCGGCCAGCGCATCACCGAAAAGAACCTCAATATTCAACCCACCATTATCGTCCGCCCCGGTTGGCCCCTACGCGTGATTGTACACAAGGATCTTGTGCTGCGCCCATACCCCGAGTTGAACAGGAGTAATCATGGTAGATCTGAAACTTGGAAAACTTCCAGACCGGACACCTTCGAAGATGACCATCACCGTTAGCGCGGACCTGAACCAAGCACTCAAGGACTATGCGGCGCTTTACCGCCAGACCTATGGCGAGTCCGAAACGGTAGCGGAACTCATACCTTTCATGCTGGCAGGGTTTCTGGAAGGTGACAGAGCGTTTGCCAAGGCCAGAAAGGAAAGCTTGCCTGCCGCCGGCATGTCAGAGAAATCGCGACGCGTGTCAGGTTCAGGTTCCGAGTAATCGAAGCATAAAGTTGGTCAATGGCGCAAGCCGCCCGATTGCCTAATGCCCCGGCGGTCGCGGCCTACCGATCCGTCATGGTGAGGCCTATGCGCGAACTTCGAGCAGCTGGAGGTCAAGTAAGTACCTGGGCGGCCCGGAAACCGCGAACAGGCGCAGGGCGTGCTAGCCGCACTGATGCATGGTTTCAGAGACGTGGGAACGCCGTGCAGTTGTTACCCAGAACGAGCTCATCTCAAAGGGGGCGTTCAAGAGCCGCAGCGCGGAATAGCGCATGCGCGTAGCCGAACAGCGCCATCCGGTCCGGCTCCAGGGTCAGCGCCTGCGCCACGGTGGAACAGACGCTCTCCCTGGTCTGACGCGGCAGGCCGTAAGCAGATCGAGGTTCACGGACCCTACGCCGCGAGAGCGAATGCCGTCGACAACCGCCTTGGGCTGCAAAAAGCTCTCCTCGCGGTTGATCGCCTTCTGCACTTTCGGATCGAAATCCTGCACGCCGAGGCTCGCCCGCGCCATGCCGATCTCGGCAAGTGTATCAAGGCGGGGCTTCGTCAATGTCGTTGAGTTCGATTTCGACGCTGATCTTGGCGTCCGCAAGAAAATCGAAGCTGTCCCGCAGGACCGTTCCCAGGGTCGTCATATCCTCGGGCTTCAGCATGGTCGGCGAGCCGCCACCGAAATGCACGGCGCGGACATGGGCCTTGCCGCTGACAGGACCGGCGACAGTCGCGATCTCCGCGTGAAGCGAGCCGAGATACGCAGCCACCGGCTCGTAGCGGCTGGTCTGCTTGTATGGCACGCACAGAACAGCAGAGCCGATCGCAGTAGGGGATATGCAGGTAGAGCGAAATCTCGTCCCCGCCTTCAATCGCTTCCAACCAGTCTCGATGGACGGCAGCGTCGACGCCTGCGTGGAAATGCGGCGCGGTCGGGTAACTGGCATAACGCGGGACGTTCTCACCAAGCCTGGCAGCTAATTCCGGTCTCATTTGGTGGTCCGCGTTTCCGCCTCGCCAAAAGTCTGGACGCGTCGAAGAGCGAAAGCCCTGATTTCGGTCAGCCTCCAGCACGGACAAACTGCCGCAAGGATTTCTCTGCCATCGCTTGCTATCCTGCCGAAACTTGGGTTCGGTAGCGCGAGCGTAATGACAGTACGGCAGGACATTCACATTTCCGGCATTCCCGTTCTTTGCCTGTCTTGCGCAGCACGGCATCGCGGCGTCTGCGGTGCGCTCGATCCAAACCATTTGGTTGGGCTCGCCAAGACTTCGTCGCGGCACAAGATCGAGCCGGGGGTCGAACTGATCGCCGACGCCGAGGCCGTCGACAGCTATTCAAACATGCTTTCAGGCGTTGTGAAGCTGACGAAGTGCCTTTCGGACGGCCGCCAGCAGATTGTCGGTCTTCGGTTCGCACCGGATTTTCTGGGCCGGCCCTTCAAGGTGAAAAGCACGATCAATGTGGAAGCGGCAACCTCCGTCTCGCTGTGCTCGTTTCCGAAGGCGGCCGTTGAACGGATAATGAAGGAATCACCGGAACTCGAGCATCGCCTGCTCAAGCAGACGCTGAACGAACTCGACGAGGCACTTGAATGGATGGTGACTCTCGGGCGCAGGACAGCACGGGAGAAGGTGGCGAGCTTTCTCCTCATGATCGCCCAGAATATGGTTTCCAGTATCGACCCGGCGGCTAGGTCGGCATGCTTCGATCTGCCGCTGACACGTGCCGACATCTCTGATTTCCTCGGACTGACGAACGAGACCGTGAGCCGCCAGCTTACGCGATTGCGGGCTGACGGCGTGATCCGGATCGAGAACAAACGCCATGTAACGGTGGACAGCATGAGTCGGCTGGAGCAGCGCTGCGGCGGCCGAGGCGCACGGCAACCGGCCTTTGAATGAGACCTAAGGGTCGGGGCCTACGTCGCTTGTTGCGATCCGCGGCAGGACATGCTCGCGTTCGAAAGCGATGTGTCGCCGCAAGCCTTCGAAGAAGCCGCGTAGCATGAACCCGACAGCTTCCGCGCTCTCTATCGGATCACAATGACCGATCGCTAGGAGCGTTTCAGCCACCTCGCCAGCGAAGCATTGATCCTCAAGGTGCTCGACGCGCAACCGGCTGGTAGAGGCAAGTTTGGCCTCGGCCGGGGTCAAGTGCGCCTCATACGCAGGGAAAATCACCGTCTCCTCAAACCCATGAATGTCACGGAGCAGCGGAACGATGTTCTTGGCCGTTCCAAGACATTTGAGGCGGTCGACGTTTGGCAGGGCATCGGCAATGCTTTCCAGCGAGTCGCAGAGCCTCAGCTTTTCCCGATGGGCAACCTTCATGACCTCGCTCGGGATGACCTCAGTGCCGGCCCGGCGCAAGGAAGCCGCACTTGTCCATGAGCGGGGTGGCCCGTGCTGCGTTTCCTTGTTCAAATCGCCACCTTCTGATCGGACCGAACTCAATGCTGCCCGAAGCAAAATCGTGCGGCTCTGACATGGATCAGGGCGAGCAGGCGGCAACTACGGAATCAATGCACCGCGGATATGGCGTCCGCGCATTGGAATCCTGGTCGGGGACATGTCATGAAATTCGGCACGGAGATCGTCGTTCTAAGCCTGTTTGCTTTTGCGGCCCTGGTGGCTGCCGGCTTCGGCGTAGAAGGACCTTTCCGCCAGCATATGTTAGTTTTGTTCTTCGCCGTGGCTGGCTTTAACGCGATCCTGCTGCGCAATTGGGATTTCAAGCCCGTGGGGCCGATCGACCCCTCCGCCTACATGGATGGTCCGCTCCGCTACGGGGCCATCGCAACGGTGTTTTGGGGTGTCGTCGGCATGCTCGTCGGCGTGGTCATCGCGCTTCAACTCGCCTTCCCCGACCTTAACATCCCACCCTGGTTCAATTTCGGCCGTTTGCGTCCGCTGCACACATCCGGCGTCGTCTTCGCCTTCGGCGGCAACGCTTTGCTTTGCACGTCGCTCTATGTCGTGCAGCGCACCAGCCGCGCCCGGCTGTTCGGCGGCAATCTCGCCTGGTTCGTGTTCTGGGGTTATCAGCTATTCATCGTCATGGCCGCGACCGGCTACCTGCTCGGCATCACCGAGAGCCGCGAATACGCCGAGCCCGAATGGTATGTGGACCTGTGGCTGACCATCGTCTGGGTCGCCTATCTCGCGCTGTTCCTCGGCACCATCCTGAAGCGCAAGGAACCGCATATCTACGTCGCCAACTGGTTCTATCTGTCCTTCATCGTCACCATCGCGATGCTGCATGTCGTCAACAACCTGTCGATGCCCGTCTCTCTCCTGGGCTCGAAGAGCTACTCAGCTTTCTCCGGCGTACAGGACGCCTTGACGCAATGGTGGTACGGTCACAATGCGGTCGGCTTCTTCCTCACAGCCGGCTTCCTCGGCATGATGTATTACTTCGTGCCCAAGCAGGTGAACCGGCCGGTCTATTCCTACCGCCTCTCGATCATCCATTTCTGGGCGCTGATCTTCCTCTACATCTGGGCAGGCCCGCACCACCTCCACTACACCGCCCTGCCCGACTGGGCGCAGACGCTCGGCATGGTGTTTTCGATCATGCTTTGGATGCCATCCTGGGGAGGCATGATCAACGGCCTGATGACGCTGTCGGGCGCCTGGGACAAGCTGCGCACCGATCCGATCGTCCGCATGATGGTGATGGCAATCGCCTTCTACGGCATGTCGACCTTCGAAGGTCCGATGATGTCGATCAAGGCGGTCAATTCGCTGTCACACTACACGGACTGGACCATCGGACATGTCCATTCCGGCGCGCTCGGCTGGGTAGGCATGATCTCGTTCGGCGCGATCTATTACATGGTGCCGAAGCTCTGGAACCGTGAACGTCTCTACTCGCTGCGGCTCGTCACCTGGCACTTCTGGCTGGCGACGCTGGGGATCGTCGTCTACGCCGCGGTGATGTGGGTTTCCGGCATCATGCAGGGCCTGATGTGGCGCGAATACGACGAGCAGGGCTTCCTGGTCTACTCGTTCGCCGAGACCGTGGCCGCCATGCATCCCTACTACGTCATGCGCGCTATGGGTGGCGCGATGTATCTCGCCGGCGCCGTGATCATGGCCTGGAACATCGCCATGACCATCCTCGGCTACCAGCGCGAGGAAGAACCAATGCCGGGTTCCGAGCCCTCCCTCCGGCCTGCCGAATAGGGAGCCAGACAATGGGCTTGATGGACAAACACGCGATCATCGAGAAGAACGCGACGCTTCTTCTCGTTGGTTCCCTCCTGGTGGTGACGGTCGGCGGTATCGTCGAAATCGCACCGCTCTTCTATCTCGACAACACGATCGAGAAGGTCGAAGGCATGCGGCCCTATTCGCCGCTCGAGCTCGCCGGACGCAACATCTATATGCGTGAGGGCTGCTATCTCTGCCACAGCCAGATGATCAGGCCGTTCCGCGACGAGGTCGAGCGCTATGGTCACTACAGCCTGGCCGCCGAGTCGATGTACGATCACCCGTTCCAGTGGGGATCGAAGCGCACGGGGCCGGACCTCGCCAGGGTTGGTGATCGCTACTCGAATGAGTGGCACGTTCAGCACCTTGCCGAGCCGCGCTCGGTGGTGCCGGAATCGATCATGCCGAGCTATGCCTTCCTGAAGGATACGGCGATCGACGTGAAGGACTTCTCGACGCACCTTATCGCAAACCGGCGCGTCGGCGTCCCCTACTCCGATGAGATGATCGCTCGCGCCGGAGATGATCTGATGGCGCAGGCCAATCCCAATGCCGACACATCCGACCTGGAGGGCCGCTACCCGAAGGCCAAGCTCGGCGATTTCGACGGCAACCCGCAACAGGTCACCGAGATGGACGCCCTGGTCGCTTACCTGCAGATGCTCGGCACGCTGGTCGATTTCAAGACCTACGACGAAGCCGCCGGCTACCGCTGAGGAGAAAGATGATGGACTACAATTTCATGAGGGAGTTCGCCGACAGTTGGGCTCTGCTCGCCTTGACCTTCTTCTTCGTCGGCGTCGTCGCCTTCACGCTCCGTCCCGGCGGCAAAACACAGGCCGAGCAAGCCGCCCAGATTCCACTCAAGGGCGACCGATCATGAGCGACGAGCACATCGACGAAGTCTCGGGCATCTCAACGACCGGTCATGAATGGGACGGGATAAGGGAGCTCAACAACCCATTGCCCCGATGGTGGGTGATAACCTTCTACATCACCGTCGGTTGGGCGGTGGCTTATACAATTGCGTATCCGGCTTGGCCCATGCTGTCTTCCGCGACCAAGGGTGTGCTTGGATATTCCAGCCGCAAAGATGTCAAGAATGAGCTGGCGGCGGCGGAAGCGGCGAAAGGCAAATACGCCGCGGTGGTGGAGTCGAAAAGCGTCTCTGAAATCGCCTCGGACTATGCCTTGCGCGAATTCGCGGTCGCGGCCGGCGGCGCCGCATTCAAGGTCAACTGCACGCAGTGCCATGGCTCCGGCGCCCAAGGGTCGAAGGGTTTTCCAAACCTGAACGACGATGACTGGCTGTGGGGCGGCACGACCGAGCAGATCCAGCAAACGATCGCGCACGGCATCCGCTTCGCGTCAGATCCGGACACGCGCCTGTCGGAGATGCCGGCCTTCGGCGACATCATCACCGCCGATCAGATCGCACAGGTGAGCGCCTACGTTGCCAGCCTGTCCGGCAAGGTCCGCGATGCAAGTCTGATTCAACCCGGCGCCCAGGTTTTCGCCGAGAACTGCGTGGCCTGCCATGGCGATAATGCAAAAGGCAACAGGGAATTCGGCGCACCCGACCTGACCGACGCGATCTGGCTCTACGGGTCGGGCGAAACAGCCGTCGCCGTCCAAGTCCGCGCGCCGAGGCACGGTGTCATGCCGGCCTGGATCGGGCGTCTCGGCGAAACCAAGGTTAAGGAACTTGCGGTTTATGTCCATTCGCTTGGCGGCGGAGAATAGGTACGGAAGCCTATTCTCGCCCCCCCCGCCAAGCGACGAGGCCCGGCTTTGCCGGGCCTCGACACCATTCCGGCATGCGGCGATTGACCCTGCTGCAAGGCGGCGCGGCCCCATGCGGCGAAGCGGGCTCACCGCAGACCGGACGTCCGTCGAAGCAGACAAGTTCGTCGCACAACGATGTCATAGGCCGCGCGCAAGTGGAGATGCACGTGCTGGATAAAACGCAGATGGAGCGGCTCGAGGCAAAAGCGGTCAACTCCGCCAAGACCCGTCAGCCCCTTTACGCTGCGCGCAAGAAGATATTTCCCAAGCGGGCTTCGGGCAGTTTTCGCAGCTTCAAATGGCTGGTGATGGCGATCACGCTGGGCATCTATTATCTGACGCCCTGGCTGCGCTGGGATCGAGGTCCGTTTGCTCCCGATCAGGCGGTACTGATCGATCTTGCCAACCGCCGCTTCTATTTCTTCTTCATCGAGATCTGGCCGCAGGAATTCTACTATGTGGCCGGCCTTCTGGTCATGGCCGGCATCGGCCTTTTCCTGATCACGTCCACAATTGGCAGAGCCTGGTGCGGCTATACCTGCCCGCAAACCGTATGGGTCGATCTGTTTCTGGTTGTGGAGCGCGCGATCGAGGGGGATCGTAACGCCCGCATGAAGCTCGACGCCGGACCGTGGACCGCGCGCAAGCTTGCGCTGCGCGTATCGAAGCACGCCATCTGGCTGGTCATAGCGGCTGCCACCGGCGGCGCCTGGATCTTCTATTTCGCTGATGCGCCGACGCTGGCTGGCGAGGTCTTCACCGGCACCGCCGCGCCCGTCGCCTACATCACCATCGCCGTGCTGACGGCGACCACCTACACATTCGGCGGGCTGATGCGCGAGCAGGTCTGCACCTACATGTGCCCATGGCCGCGCATCCAGGCGGCCATGCTCGACGAAAATTCGCTCACCGTGACCTACAACGACTGGCGCGGCGAACCTCGGTCGCGTCATGCCAAGAAGGTCCAGGCTGCGGGGCAACCGGTCGGAGACTGCGTCGATTGCAACGCCTGTGTCGCTGTCTGCCCGATGGGGATCGATATTCGCGACGGCCAGCAACTCGAATGCATCACTTGCGCGCTCTGCATCGATGCCTGCGACAGCGTCATGGACAAACTCGGCAAGGACCGCGGGCTGATCTCCTACGCAACGCTGTCCGATTACAACGCCAACATGGCGGTGGCGACCGCAGGCGGCTCCTGTTCGGTAAACCCGTCGCTCGTCAGGACCGACGGCGGCGCATTCTCCGAAAAATTAGCCCATTTCCATATCCGCAAGATCTTCCGGCCGCGCACCTTCATCTACATGGGCGCGTGGTCGGCGGTCGGCATTGCGCTGCTCTATTCGCTGCTGACGCGCGACCGGCTCGAGGTCAATGTTCTGCACGACCGCAACCCGCAATTCGTCACGCTTTCCGACGGTTCAATCCGCAACGGCTACACCGTAAAGCTGCTCAACATGATCCCCGAGCCAAGGACGATCGTTGTTACGATGCAGGGCCTGCGGGGAGCCGAAATGAGCGTCGTTGGTATCGACCTTCCCGCAGACCGGTCCTTCGCCGTCGCGGTCGAACCCGACCGCCTGAAGATGCTGAAGGTTTTCGTGCGCCAGCCGGCGGACCGGGTCGGAGGCGCAACGCAAACGTTCAAATTCCGCGTCGAGGACAAGGCGAGTTTCGAAACGGACGAATACACCGCCACCTTCAACGCCCCGGAGATCGCCAGATGAGCGCCAAGACGCAAAAAACCCGCGAATTCACCGGCAGGCACATGCTGGCCACCATTCTCGCCTTTTTTGGTGTGGTCATCGCAGTCAATCTGACAATGGCGACATTCGCCAGCACAAGCTGGACCGGTCTTGTCGTCGAAAACACCTATGTGGCCAGCCAGCAATTCAACCGAAAGGCCGAAGAAGGCCGCGCACAGGCGGCGCTCGGCTGGACTGGCAAGTTGACGATCTCTTGGGGTGAAGTCCGCTACAGTCTCAGCGATGCCGCCGGCAAGCCGGTTCCCTTGCGCAGTGTCAAAGTGCTGTTTCGTCATCCCGCCTACGAGGGCGCGGACAAAGCCGTCACTCTCGCCGCTGCCTCGGGCCAGGAATTTGCCGCGCAGCACACGCTAAGGGATGGCGTCTGGATCGTGGAAGTCGACACCGATGCCGGTCTGGCAGAGCCTTATCGCGAAGTTCGCCGGATCATGATTTCCCAGGGAGCACTGCGATGAGCTGCTGTGCGCCGGGCGCTGAAATGGCGCTGGATCTGGACGGAGCGACATCCAGCTTGCCATCGAGCCAAGAGATCAGGTTGGCAAGCCGCTCGCTTGGCAATGACCTTCGCCAGACCGATCTGTCGGTGCCGACGGTTCACTGCGCGGCTTGCATCCAGACGATCGAGACGGCTCTCGGAAAGCTCGACCGCGTCGAGGGCGCTCGTGTCAACCTTTCGACGAAACGGGTATCCGTCCGCTGGCGTGGGGATGAGGTGCCGCCATTCGTCGCCGCGCTTGGACGGCTGGGCTACCCGGCACATCTGTTCGACGCCGAGATCGGCGAGAAGGACAGAACGCTTTCGGAGCTGATCCGGGCCGTGGCGGTCGCCGGCTTTGCGGCAGGCAACATCATGCTGCTTTCGGTCTCGGTCTGGTCCGGCGCTGAAGGTGCGACCCGAGACCTGTTCCATTGGGTCTCGGCGCTGATCGCCATCCCGGCGCTCGCCTTCGCCGGCGGCATCTATTTCCGCTCGGCCTGGAATGCGTTGAGCCACGGCCGTATGAACATGGACGTGCCGATTGCGGTTGGAGTCTCGCTCGCCTACGCGATGAGCCTCTACGAAACCATCAACCATGGCGACCACGCCTATTTCGACGCGTCGGTGTCCCTGCTGTTCTTCCTTTTGATCGGCCGCACACTGGATCACGTGATGCGGGAGCGTGCCCGGACCGCGGTCAACGGCCTGTCACGGCTGGCAGCGCGCGGCGCCATGGTGCTGCGCGACGACGGTTCGCGCGATTATCTGCCGGTTAACGAGATCGAACCAGGCATGCATCTGCTGATCGCGGCCGGCGAAAGGATTCCCGTCGACGGCAAGATCGTTCAAGGCTCTTCGGATCTCGACTGCTCCCTGGTTTCCGGCGAAAGCACGCCTAGAACCGTTGCATCGGGGGAATCGGTGCAGGGCGGCACGCTCAATATCACCGGCCCGCTGACCATCGAAGCCACTGCCGCGGCGCAGGATTCCTTCCTGGCCGAAATGGTTCGGCTCATGGAAGCCGCCGAGGGCGGTCGCGCGCATTATCGCCGGATCGCCGACCGCGTTTCGGCGCTCTACGCTCCGGTCGTCCATCTGACCGCCTTCGCGACGTTCCTTGGCTGGATGGCGGCCACCGGCGACTGGCACCGGGCCATGACGATCGCCATCGCCGTTCTCATCATCACATGCCCATGTGCGCTCGGCCTCGCCGTGCCGATCGTGCAGGTGGTCGCGGCGCGGCGTCTGTTCGAAAGCGGCGTCATGGTCAAGGACGGCTCCGCCATGGAGCGCCTGGCGGCGATCGATACGGCGGTGTTCGACAAGACAGGTACGCTTACGCTCGGACAGCCCCGGCTCGTCAACGCGGCGTCCATCGATCCCGCCATGCTGGCAATCGCGGCTGCGATGGCCGCGCATTCCCGCCACCCGTTTTCAAGGGCCCTAGCCGGCTCTGCCGGCTTTGCCGGTCAGCCGAAACTCGAATCCGTCAGCGAGCACCCGGGTTTCGGGGTCGAGGCCACCGCCGCGGGCAGCATCTGGCGGCTTGGCCGGCGCGGCTGGGCCGGATGGACGGCGCGAACCGATGGCGAAAGTGGACATGGCGGAACAGTCCTGGCGAAAGACGGGATCATTGTCGCAACCTTCGTTTTCGAGGATGCGCTGCGTGCCGATGCCGGGGCCGCCCTGGCGGAGTTGAACGACGCTCAAATGTCGGTGGAAATGCTGTCGGGCGACACCGCGGCCGCCTGTGGCGAGGTCGCGGGAATATTGGGTATCGACCGCTTTGTTCCAGCACTGCTTCCCTCCGGCAAGGTCGAACGCATCGAAGCGCTGGCGCGAGCCGGCCACAAGGTGCTGATGGTTGGCGACGGGCTCAACGATACGCCCGCGCTGGGCGCAGCACATGTCTCGATCGCTCCAGCCACCGCCGCCGACATTGGCCGCAACGCCGCCGATTTCGTGTTCCTGCGCGAAAGCCTTCTGGCAATACCCCTTGCCGTGGACGTCTCGCGCAAGGCCGGACGGCTGATCCGCCAGAACATCGCCATCGCGATCGTCTACAACGCCGTTGCCGTGCCGATCGCTATTCTGGGGCATGTCACGCCGTTGATCGCCGCGATCGCGATGTCCGCCTCGTCGCTGCTGGTCATCGGAAATGCGCTGCGCCTGCAGGGCTTTGCGCTCGCCGCGCTGACGAGCGCTTCTTCGGCAACCCGTTCCGGCATTCGCTCATCAGCGCGGCCGTCATGACGACACTCGTCTACCTCATACCAGTCGCCCTATTTTTTGGCGCACTGGGGCTGTCTGGCTTTCTATGGGCGTTGAGAAGTGGCCAATATGAGGATCTTGATGGAGCCGTTGAGCGCATCCTCATCGACCGGGACGACAAGCCGGGACGCTGAGCCAGATCGCTGTCCCGACGCTGTGCGCATGCCAGCCGTCAGCCGACTCGGAATAACGATTGAGGCTCCGCAATCAGCTAAGCCACGCTTGACGAAGATTTGTGAAAAGCCCCGTCGCTCGAAGGACTGCGTCGCCGTTTCCGCCCCAACATAGACGCGGCCAATGTCGCGGCCGCCCATGGCCGGCGCTGCAACATCGACATTCATTTGAGGCATGACCGGTCCGCCACAGAACGCTTCGCCGAAACCCGTGCGGCGGCTGGAATCGATCCGCCGCGCGACCGGCGGCGTAGCGCGCGAAGCGGACGGCACTTGGACTCATCCGCCGGACCATCTCGACCGTGTCGCCGATTCCGAACGTCGGCGGGCCACGGCCGAGCCTGTCGCGTGATCTGATTGCCAGACGACGAAACAGCGTTTCTTCGCGATATTTGCGAAGCAACTCGTCGAGAAATGTCACGGTGTGGCGAAGCTCCTCAATTTCGACTCACGCCCCCAGCCCCTCCCAGCAGCCTTAGAAGGGCAGTCCGCTTGCTCAGGTCAGACGAATCCCAGTTGTTGCGCGGTCTGGAACAAAGCGAGCAGCATGATCAGGCAGCCGACGAGGCGCAAAAGCGTGCGCTCGGCGATCGCCTTGACCATCCATGCGGCAAGCGGAGCGGCGACTATGCCGCCCACGATCAGCCCCAGCACCGAACTTGCACGTGTCGACAGCGCCCCCGCTTCCTGCCAGTGCCCAGTGAAGAGCGCGACGATGAAGGTAATGGACACCGAAAGCGTGATCAGGAACTCGGCCGCATTGACAGTACCGATCACGTAGCGGGGCGGCGCGCCGGCGCCGAGCATCCCGGTCACGACCATTGGACCCCATCCGCCGCCACCTGCCGCGTCGAGGAAGCCGCCGACGGTGGCCAGCGGCGCCACAAGGCGGGTAGGAACCGGATTGCTGGGGATCTTGCGGAACGACCGGAGGAACAACCAGAGCCCGATCACAGCGAGATAGGTCGTAACATAGGGTTTTACTATGTCGCCGTCGAACGAGGTCAGCACGAAGGCTCCGAGGCATCCGCCGAGAATGCCGAACGGTGCAAGCCGCCAGAACAGCTTCCAGTCGATATTGCGGTGGTAGTGGTGCGCCGTGCCGGAAGCAGCCGTGGTGAATATTTCCGCCGCGTGCACCGCTGCGGAAGCCTGCGCCGGCGGAACACCGAAGGAGAGCAGCACGGTGGAGGAGATCGCGCCATAGGCCATGCCTAATGCGCCGTCAACCGCCTGGGCGAGGAAGCCGACCATGGCGAACAGAATGAAGTCAGTCATTGGTGTCCGCCGTGAAAGTGCCGCCGTATGTAGCCTTGTGGATGGGCGATCGGGCTTGGCTCCGCGTCAGAGAAAAGGGCGGCATCGCTGCCGCCCCTCAAGATTGCTGAGGTGCGTGGACCTTAGAAATCCATACCGCCCATACCCCCCATGCCGCCAGGCATACCGCCCGGCATGCCGCCGCCAGCCGACTCCTTCTTCGGAGCCTCCGCGATCATGGCTTCGGTGGTGACCAGCAGGCCGGCGAC
>NZ_JBVVQD010000037.1:50489-59654 GCF_055811755.1 Mesorhizobium sp. WSM4840 | reverse complement strand
GCTCGTCAGGCTCATAACCTGAAGGTCACAGGTTCAAATCCTGTCCCCGCAACCAAATCCACAAAACGGCCCGCCTCAGTGCGGGCCGTTTTGCGTTTGCGGCCTGGCGCGGTTTCCGGCGCGGAAGCGATCATGCGGTCGAGTTCAGGCCGCGTCGGCCTACCGCAGGCTTTCCAGCTCGCGGATGCGTTTGGCGCCGTCGGCCTCGAGCTGCCGGGTGACGGCGCCGATCAGCGTTTCGGCAACGACGAAAAGGGCCGCGGAGGAGTCCCAGGCCGAGGGTACGGCGGTGCGCCCGGCGATGACATGGCGGGCAAAGCGGGCGATCGGCGACAGCCACTGGTCGGTGAACAGCACGATCTGCACGCCGCGCTGATGCGCCGTCTCGGCGAAACGGACCAGGCTGTCCTGGTAGCGCCTGATGTCGAAGATCACCAGCACGTCGCGCTTGCCCATGTCGATCAGCCGGTCGCGCCAGACGCTTTCCTGTCCGGCGAGGTGAAAGACATTGGGCTGGATGATGGCGAGGTGGGCGGCCATGTAGCGCGCCAGCGGATCGGTGAAGCGGCCACCGATCAGGAATGTCTTGCCGCGCCGATCGGCAAGCTTTGCAACGATGTCGGCAAGCTGCTTGTCCGACAGGTGCCTGAACGTCTCGCGCAGGTTGTCGAGCGTCGCCTCCAGCATCGGCGACACCGCGCCGCCGTTCGGCGATGGCGGGTTGAGCGTCCGTGACGCCGGCGACTGCAGTTGCGCCGCCAGTTCGTCCTGCAGCGCCGACTGGAATTCCGGGTAGTTCTGGAAGCCGAGCCGGGCGACGAAACGCAGGATCGTCGGCGAGGAGACGCCGGCGGCAGCTGAGAACTCGGCGACAGTCTTCAGGCCGATCAGCGGATAGCTGGCGATCAGCGTTTGCGCTGCGCGGCGCTCGCCCGCCGGCATCGTACCGATGCGGTCCGAGATCAGTTCGGCAATGCTCGAAATCATCTTTTCCCCATGCCTGGCCGTTTTGCCGAAATCGCATTTGACCCGAAATCGCGTTTGACAAAGCCCGACAAACTGTATGAAATCATCCACAGGGACGCAATGAGGCAAAATACGTAACATACGATACAGCGCTCCCCGGGGACGACAGGATAATGGAGACAGCACGGCCCGCCAGCCTTGCATCGCCTGAAACCGTGAGGGTGACGAACCCCGGCGGATCGAGCCCTTTCGTGCTGACCTGCGACCACGCCTCCAATTTCCTGCCGCCGGAATTCGGAACGCTCGGCCTTGCTGCCGAAGAGCTCTCCCGCCACATCGCCTGGGATCCCGGCGCGCTGCCGGTCGCCCGCCGCATGGCCGAGGCGCTTGACGCGACGCTGGTCGAGACCCGCATTTCGCGCCTTGTCATCGACTGCAACCGCCCGCTCGACGCACCCGATCTGGTGCCGCCGGTCAGCGAGAGCACGGCCATTCCGGGCAATGCCGGCCTGTCGGAAAAGCAGCGCGCCGCGCGCATCGCCCTGTCCTGGCAGCCCTTCCACGATGCGGTCGCTGACATCATCGACAAAAGGCGGGCGCGCGGGCTTGAGACGCGGCTGGTTTCAATCCATTCTTTCACCCCGGTCTACAGGGGCAATAGCCGGCCCTGGCACATCGGCATCATCCATGACGAGGATCGCCGGCTTGCAGCGCCGCTTGTCGCCGCGCTGCAGCGGCTCGCCGGCGTCAATGTCGGCGTCAACGAACCCTATTCGCCGGCCGACCGCGTTTATTTCACGCTGGAACGGCACGCGCGCCCGCGGGGGCTACCCTGCGCGATGATCGAAATCCGCAACGACGAAATATCCGACGAAGCCGGGCAGCGGAAATGGGCGGATCTGCTCACGGGGATTTTTCTAGATCTGGAGCCCGAGGAGGCCAGGAGCTCCAGACCAAGCGCAGTGGGAAAGTCAGTACAATCGGCTAGCTAAGAACCAGAAGGGGACAAAAATGTCAGCTCAAGAATATACGGAAGTCGACAAGAAGGAGGACGTAAACGTCCTCCATGGAATGGGCTACGCTCAAGAACTCGAGCGTAGCATGAGCAAGTTTTCCAATTTCGCGATCTCGTTCTCGATCATCTGTATTTTGTCTGGCGGTATCAATTCGCTCGGTCAGGCCACATCAGGCGCCGGTGGCGCGGCGATAGGCATCGGCTGGCCCGTGGGTGTTTTGATTTCAGGCGTTTTTGCGCTGGCACTTGCACAGATTTCCTCGGCCTATCCGACAGCGGGCGGCCTGTACCATTGGGGCTCTATCCTTGGCAATCGCTTCACCGGATGGCTGTCGGCCTGGCTCAACCTGCTCGGCCTCGTGACAGTACTCGGCGCCATCAACGTCGGCACATTCTACTTCTTTTTTGGAGCTTTCGGTTCCATGTTCGGCGTCGAGGACACACTGACCCATCGCGTCGTCTTCGTGGCCGTCATCACCGTGCTTCAGGCTCTGGTCAATCATTTCGGCATTAAGCTGACGGCCAAGCTGACTGACTTCTCTGGTTACCTGATCTTTGCCACGGCGATCGCGCTGACCCTTGTTTGTCTGGGCTCTGCTTCGAGTTTTGAATTCGGAAGGCTGTTCACCTTCGCCAACTACACGGGCACCGAAGGCGCAAGCTCGGTATGGCCAGTCGCGGTTTCGGGAGGCATGGCGTTCCTGCTTGGCCTGTTGCTGCCGATCTACACCATCACCGGCTATGACGCTTCAGCGCACACGTCGGAAGAGACATTGAAGGCGGCGCATTCAGTTCCTCGCGGCATGGTTTCTTCTGTATTTTGGTCGGGGCTGTTCGGCTGGATCATGTTGTGTGCCTTCGTGCTGATGATCCCCAGCATGGACGACGCCGCAAAACAGGGCTGGAACGTGTTCTTCTGGGCGATGGATGCGCAGGTGAATCCGGCGGTCAAGCAGATCCTCTACGTTGCGATCTTCGTTTCGCAATGGCTCTGTGGCCTTGCCACGGTAACGTCGGCTTCGCGCATGCTCTTTGCCTTCTCGCGGGATGGCGGAATGCCCGGCATTTCCAAGCAACTGGCGACTGTTAGCCCGAAGCACCGGACGCCGGTCGCCGCGATATGGGGAGCCTCCATCCTGGCGATCCTATTCGTCTGGCTGACCTCTGCCATCACGATCGCTGGTACGCCGGCGTACTCCATCGTCGTGTCGTGCACCGTCATCTTCCTATTCCTGTCATTTGCAGTGCCGATTGCGCTGGGCCTGGTAACGATAGGCGGCCCGAAATGGCCGGCGATGGGCCCGTGGAATATGGGCATCGGAGCTTATCGTCTGTTTGCGATCCTCTCTCTCTTGTCAATGGCGCTGATTTTCTTCATCGGCATTCAGCCGCCGAATGACTGGGCGCTTGAGATTACCGTCGGTTTCGTTTTGCTGGCACTCATAATCTGGTTCGCTTTCGAGAACCGCCGCTTCCAGGGTCCGCCGATTGGTGACCAGATTGCAAAGCGTCAGGCGGCGATCAAGGCTGCCGAGGTAGCCGTAGGCGAAGCCGGCGTCTGACACCCTCTTCATGATCATGGCCGGCGCCTTGCCGGCCATGGCGTTCCACATCTTCCAAGTGACAAGCTCAAAACGACAAGCACTGGAGTGCCAAAGGAATGGCCGGAAATTTTTCGTTCGATCAGTTGAAGAAAGCGGTCTCCAGCGGTGAGGTCGACACGGTGCTGGCCTGTATTGTCGACATGCAGGGGCGGCTGGCGGGAAAGCGGTTCCTGGCACAGTATTTCGTCGATTCCGCCCATGACGAGACGCATGGCTGCAACTATCTCTTGGCCGCCGACATCGATATGGAACCGGTGCCCGGCTACAAGGCGGCGAGCTGGTCGAAGGGTTACGGCGACTTCGTCATGAAGCCCGATCTGTCGACGCTGCGGCGCATTCCATGGCTGGAAAAGACGGCGCTGGTGATCTGCGACGTGCTCGACCACCACACCCATGACGACCTGCCGCATTCGCCGCGCGCCATCCTGAAGAAGCAGGTCAAGCGGCTGAGCGAGCGCGGCTATCTCGGCTATTTCGCCTCCGAGCTCGAATTCTATCTGTTCAGCGAAACCTACGATTCCGCTCGCAAGAAGCATTGGCAAGGCCTCGACACAGCCTCGCCCTATATCGGCGACTACCAGATCGGCATCACCACCAAGGAAGAAGGCGTCATGCGCCGGCTGCGCAACGAGATGGAAGCGGCCGGCATTCCGATCGAGAACTCCAAGGGCGAGTGGGGCCCCGGCCAGGAAGAAATCAATGTGCGTTATGCCGAGGCGCTCGAGATGGCCGACCGCCACGTCATCCTGAAGAACGGCACCAAGGAAATCGCCGAGTCCGAAGGCAAGGCGATTTCGTTCATGGCCAAGTACAATTACGGGCTGGCCGGCAATTCCAGCCACATCCACAATTCGCTGTGGAGCGCCGACGGCGAGACGCCGCTTTTCTACGACAAGAAGGCCGACTGGACACTGTCGACGCTCGGCCAGCAATGGGCGGCGGGCCAGCTCAAATACGCCAAGGAATTCACCTGGTTCCTGGCGCCCTACGTCAACTCCTACAAGCGCTTCCAGGCCGGCACCTTCGCGCCGACCAAGATCATGTGGAGCGAGGACAACCGCACCGCCGGTTTCCGCCTGTGCGGCGAGGGCACCAAGGGCATCCGCATGGAATGCCGCATCGGCGGCGCCGATCTGAACCCCTATCTCGCCTTCGCCGCGCTGATCGCGGCCGGCCTTGCCGGCATCGACGAAAAGCTTGAACTGCAAAAACCCTTCGTCGGCGATGCCTATCAAGCCTCGCAGCTGCCGGAAATTCCGAAGACCCTGCGTGATGCCACCGAGACGCTGGCGAAATCGGAGATGCTGAAGCAGGCGCTCGGCGACGGCGTGCTCGAGCATTATGTCCATACGGCGCATTGGGAGCAGTTCGAATACGACCGCCGCATTACCGATTGGGAACTGCACAGGGGGTTCGAGCGGTACTAACTACGCCAGCGCTGCCGTTCAGCCTTTGCCGCCCGACGGGCGGGCGGCTCAAAACCGAGATTGTCATAAACTGCGAGGACTCAAGGAATGACCGAAACGGTCAAGATAAAATCTCCCGTCGATGGTTCGATCTATGCCGAACGGCCTGTGGCCACGGACCAGGCGATCAATGCGGCGGTCGAGCGTGCCAAGGCGGCGCAGGAGAAATGGGCTGAGACGCCGGTCGTCGAGCGCGGCAAATACATGCTTGCCATGCTGGAAGCGTTGGTCGCCATGACCGACGAGATCGTGCCGGAGATTGCCTGGCAGATGGGTCGTCCGGTGCGCTATGGCGGCGAATTCGGCGGCGTCAAGGAACGCACCAACTACATGGTCGAGATCGCCGAAGCGGCACTCAAGCCGGTGATGGCCTCCAATCCGAAGGACGGGTTTCGCCGCTATGTGAAGAAGGTGCCGCTCGGCGTGGTCATGGTGATTGCGCCGTGGAACTATCCCTATCTCACCGCCGTCAACACTATCGTGCCTTCGCTGATGGCCGGCAGTGCCGTCATCCTCAAGCACGCGGCGCAGACGCTGCTGGTCGGCGAACGCTTTCAGCAGGCTTTCGACAAAGCCGGCCTGCCAAGGGGCCTGTTCCAGAACCTCGTCATGAACCATGTGCAGACCGAAAGACTGCTCGGCTCAGGCAAGATCGACCATGTCAACTTCACCGGCTCGGTCGCCGGTGGACGCGCCATCGAGAAGGCCGCGGCAGGCACCTTCATGACGCTCGGCCTCGAACTCGGCGGCAAGGACCCGGCCTATGTCCTGGCCGACGCCAAGATGGACCATGCCGTCGCCAACCTGGTCGACGGCGCCTTCTACAATTCCGGCCAGTGCTGCTGCGGCATCGAGCGCGTCTATGTCCACGAGAAGGTCTATGACGAATTCGTCGAAGGCTTCATCGCCGAAACCAAGAACTACGTCGTCGGCAATCCGCTCGACCAGGGGACGACGATGGGGCCGATGGCACAGGCGCGCTTCGCCGACCTGATCCGCGAGCAAAAGGCCGAGGCGCTGCGCAAGGGCGCCAAGGCCCACATCAACATGAAGGTGGCCAATGACGAGCAAGGCTCGCCCTATCTGGCGCCGGAAGTGCTGACCGAGGTCGATCACCAGATGAGCGTCATGCGCGAGGAAAGTTTCGGGCCGATCGTCGGCATCATGAAGGTGCGCAACGACGAAGAGGCGATCGCGCTGATGAACGACAGCCCCTACGGGCTGACGGCCTCGATCTGGACGCGCGACACCGACCATGCTGCGGCTCTCGGCGATCGCATCGAGACCGGCACCGTGTTCATGAACCGCTGCGACTATCTCGATCCGGCGCTGGTCTGGACCGGCGTCAAGGACACCGGCAAGGGCGCTGCGCTGTCGGCCATCGGCTACGACAATCTGACGAGGCCGAAGTCATATCATCTGCGTGAAGCCATCTGATTTTCTGAAAGATAAAAATGACAAAATTGATTTCCAAATGGAACTACCCGACAACCGTGCGCTTCGGCGCGGGGCGCATTAAGGAATTGCCTGATGTGCTTGATGCGACCGGCATCAAACGGCCGCTGTTCGTTACCGATCCAGGGCTGGCCAAACTTCCGGTCGTCGCTTCTACGTTGAAGATCCTCGACGACGCCAAGGTGCCCTATGGCGTGTTTTCCGAGGTCAAGCCGAACCCGGTCGACTCCAACCTGACCGCCGGCATTGCCGTGTTCAAGAAGGGCAAGCATGACGGCGTCATCGCCTTCGGCGGTGGCTCGGCGCTCGACCTCGGCAAGCTGATCGCCTTCCAGGCCGGCCAGGCGCGGCCGGTCTGGGATTTCGAAGATGTCGGTGACTGGTGGACGCGCGCCAACTCCGATGCGATCGCGCCGATCATCGCTGTGCCGACCACCGCCGGCACCGGATCGGAAGTTGGCCGCGCCGGCGTCATCACCAATGAAGCGACCCACACCAAGAAGGTCATCTTCCATCCGAAACTTTTGCCGGCCATCGTCATCGCCGATCCGGAACTGTCGGTCGGCATGCCGGGCTTCATCACCGCCGGCACCGGCATGGACGCGCTTGCCCACTGCCTGGAAGCCTATTGCGCGCCGGGCTATCATCCGATGGCCGATGGCATCGCGGTCGAAGGCGTGCGGCTCGTCTTCGAGAACCTGCCCAAAGCCTATGCCAACGGCAAGGATCTCGTCGCCCGCGCCCACATGATGAGTGCGGCAGCGATGGGTGCTGCCGCCTTCCAGAAGGGGCTGGGCGCCATCCACTCGCTGTCGCATCCGATCGGCGCGCTTTACGACACCCATCATGGCATGACCAACGCCGTGTTTATGCCTTATGTGCTGGCCTTCAACCGCGACGCCATCGAGGCGCGCATCGCCCGGCTCGCGGCTTATTGCGGCATCAAAGGCGGCTTCGACGGCTTCGCCAAGGCTGTCATCAAGCTGCGCAAGGAATTGAAGGTGCCGCACGCGCTGCCGGGCCTGATCAAGGGGCTCGACATGGACAAGAAGCGCAAGGGCCTGATCGCCGACATGGCGGTGGTCGATCCGACCGCCGGCGGCAACCCGGTCAAGCTGACCAGGAAGGCGGCGCTGACGTTGCTCGACAATGCCATTGCCGGCACCGTTTGAGACGGTTTCGCGCCGAAAATTGATCTGGGAAATGAGGGCAAAGAAAGGGGAAGAGATGAAAGGTAAGACCGAAATT
Source organism: Mesorhizobium sp. WSM4840 (assembly GCF_055811755.1). Taxonomy (NCBI): domain Bacteria; kingdom Pseudomonadati; phylum Pseudomonadota; class Alphaproteobacteria; order Hyphomicrobiales; family Phyllobacteriaceae; genus Mesorhizobium; species Mesorhizobium sp. WSM4840. The sequence continues at coordinate 51,900 of NZ_JBVVQD010000037.1, read as the reverse complement.
CGTTAGCCGGAAAAATAATCGCGGAGCGATTGCTACAGCCGGTTAAAAAGAGTTTACTTTTTCGTACTGCTGGGCATCGCTTTCACAAAGCTTTCATCGGGTTGTCACACGAAAACGATACCGCATCGCAGGCGTCCAACGGCGTCAGTTCAACGGAGAGAACACATGTTCAAATTCACGGGAAAAGTGCTTTCCCTCACGGCCGTCGCCCTGATGGCGACCTCTGCCATCTCGTCGGCGCAGTCCATGGATGAACTGGTCGCCGCCGCCAAGGCGGAAGGCCAACTCACCACCATCGCGCTGCCGCACAGCTGGTGCGGCTACGGCGACGTCATCGCCGACTTCAAGGCGAAGTATCCGGAAATCACCATCAACGAGCTCAATCCCGATGCCGGCTCCGGCGACGAGATCGAGGCGATCAAGGCCAACAAGGACAATAAGGGCCCGCAGGCGCCTGATGTCATCGACGTCGGCCTGTCTTTTGGCCCGTCCGCCAAGGCAGACAGCCTGATCCAGCCCTACAAGGTGTCGACCTGGGATACGATCCCTGACAGCGCCAAGGATGCCGATGGCTACTGGTACGGCGACTATTATGGCGTGCTCGCCTTCGGCGTGAACAAGGCCGTCGTGCAGAACGCACCACAGGACTGGGCTGACCTGCTGAAGTCGGAATATGCCAACTCGGTGGCGCTCGCCGGTGACCCGCGCACATCGAACAACGCCGTCATGTCGGTTTACGCTTCGGGCCTCGCGGCTGGCGGTACCGGCGGCCAGGATGCCGCCGCCAAGGGTCTGCAGTTCTTCAAGCAGCTCAACGATGGCGGCAACTTCGTGCCGGTCGACGGTGAAGCGGCAGCTGTCGCCCAGGGCACGACACCGATCGTGATGAACTGGGACTACAACCTGCTTGCCATGCGCGACAAGATGGCCGGCAATCCGGAAATCGAAATCGTCGTGCCAAAGGGAGCGGTGGTCGCAGGCGTCTACGTACAGGCGATCAGCGCCTATGCGCCGCATCCGAACGCCGCCAAGCTGTGGATGGAGTATCTCTATTCAGACGAAGGCCAGCTCGGCTGGCTGAAGGGCTATTGCCACCCGATCCGCTTCAATGATCTAGCCAAGAAGGGCGTGATCCCGAAGGAGATGCTGGACAAGCTGCCGGCGGCCGAGAACTACGAAAAAGCGATCTTCCCAACCTTGGAGGAACAGAACGCCGCCAAGAAGGAAATCAGCACGAATTGGGATGCCATCGTTGGCGCCGTCGTGAAGTAATTCATAGGGCGCCGGGGGGGGGGGCCCCCCCCCCGCGGGGGCGGGGGCGGGGGGTAGCATGGGGGGGGCCCCAAAAAAGAGGCACCCCCCCGGCGGGGGCGCGCCGCGCGGGTAAGGCCCCCGGGGGGGGCCCGGGCGT
>NZ_JBVVQD010000037.1:0-50479 GCF_055811755.1 Mesorhizobium sp. WSM4840 | reverse complement strand
TAACCCAAATGTTGCTCCAACACCCCCCCCACAAAAATCAAACACCCCCTTTTTGTGTCCCCTTGGTGGGGCCGGGGTTTATTTTTTTGGGGGGGGGGGGGGGGGGCCCCCCCCCGGGCGCCCTATGCCAGCTTCGGGAATTCCATGGCAGACTCCACAATATCCGAGACAGCCCGCGTCAGTCCTCGCGCGCCGGAGATCAGCCGCCTTCGGCTGCCACTGCATTGGTTAGGCGTAACTCCGTTCTTCGCTTTCGCACTGGTCTTCCTGATCTTGCCCACGGTCGGGCTGATCGCCGGCGCGTTCAAAAATGCAGCCGGCGACTATACGTTCGACAACATCATAGCGTTGTCGCAACCCAAGCTCGCGGCGGCCTATTGGGTATCCATTCAGATCAGCTTTGTTTCTGCGATCCTTGGCGCCTTGATCGGTCTGGCGATGGCCGTGGCAGTCGTTCGCGGAGGCTTGCCGCCGTGGTTACGCTCGGCAACATTGACCTTCTCGGGCGTCGCCTCGAATTTCGCCGGCGTACCGCTGGCATTCTCGTTCATCGCGACGCTAGGTCGGCTCGGAGTGGCGACGATCCTGTTGCGTGACATTTTCGGCATTAACATCTATTCGCTCGGCTTCAGTATCTTTTCGTTCTGGGGTCTGATTCTCACCTACCTTTATTTCCAGATTCCGTTGATGATCGTGATCATCACACCGGCGGTCGATGGGCTGAAGAAGGAATGGGGCGAAGCTGCCGCGACGCTCGGGGCAACCAATTGGCAATATTGGCGCATGGTGGTCATCCCGGTGTTATGGCCGAGTTTTCTCGGTACGACGGTCCTCCTCTTTGCCAACGCGTTCGGGGCGGTCGCAACGGCCTATGCACTGACGGGGCCGTCACTCAACATCGTGCCAATTCAGCTGTTCGCGCAGATTCGCGGCGACGTGCTTTACAATCCGAATCTAGGCTACGCACTTGCATTCGGCATGATCGTCATCACCGGCCTGGCCAATCTCTTCTATATCTTGTTCCAACGGCGAGCCGAACGGTGGCTGAAATGAAGCAAGGCAACCGCTTTTGGGCCTGGCTCGTTTTTGGCGTGGGAACCACTTATTTCGTCCTGCCGCTTGTGGCGACCTTTGAATTCTCCTTGCGTAAGCGGCGAGGGGAATATTCCTTTGACGCCTACCGCTCGGTCTTCGAAGATCCGAATTTCCAGGCGACATTTACCTATTCCGTCGTTGTGGCGGTATTCACCATCCTTTTGGGCGTGCTCCTGGTCGTGCCGACGGCTTACTGGATACGGCTGCGGCTACCGAATCTGCGGCCGGTCGTAGAGTTCATCACCCTGCTGCCGCTGGTTATCCCCGCTATCGTCATCGTCTTCGGCTACATCAGAATGTTCGGTTCGAATTCAGCGTTGCCTTTTCTGGCGACGGCGCGTGGCACCGATGCTCTGCTGGTCATCGGCTATGCAGTGCTGGCGCTGCCTTATATGTACCGGGCGGTCGATACCGGTCTCAGGACCATCGACGTCAGAACGCTCACCGAAGCCGCACAAATCCTCGGCGCCGGCTGGACCACCATCATCGCCCGCATCATCCTGCCGAACGTACTGATCGCTGTCCTATCCGGCGCGTTCCTGAGTTTTGCCATCGTCATCGGCGAGTTCGCCATGGCCTCGCTGCTGAATCGCCCGGCCTTCGGCCCCTATCTGCAGAACATCGGCGCCAACAGTGCCTATGAGCCGTCGGCACTGGCGCTCATTTCGTTCGCCATCACCTGGGGCTGTATGTCGCTGATCCAGATCCTGTCGCGTTTTGCGCCGCGATCGGCGAACCGGCCAAACTGATCGAAAAAGTACTGACCGAAAGAAAAGCCATGGCCGAGCCATTCCTCTCCATCCAGCAGGTTCGAAAAGCTTTCGGCGCCACCACCGTCGTCCAGGACTTCAATCTCGACGTCGAGCCGGGCGAATTCGTCTCGTTCCTCGGGCCGTCGGGCTGCGGCAAGACGACGGTGCTGCGCATGGTCGCCGGCTTCGAGGAGCCGAGCGCCGGCAAGATCGTGGTGGCCGGCAAGGACATCACCCGGCTCAAGCCCAACCAGCGCAATGTCGGCATGGTGTTCCAGGCCTACGCGCTGTTTCCGAACCTGACCGTGGCGCAAAACATCGGCTTCGGGCTGAAGGTCGCGGGCATGCCCAAGGCCGATGCCGACAGGCGCGTTGCCGAGATGCTCGACCTCATCAAGCTGCCGCAGATGGGCGACCGCTATCCCTATCAGCTCTCCGGCGGCCAGCAGCAGCGTATCGCGCTGGCGCGGGCGATTGCGCCGAAGCCGAAGCTCCTGCTGCTCGACGAGCCGCTGTCGGCGCTCGACGCCAAGGTGCGCGTGTCGCTGCGCGAGGAAATCCGCTCGATCCAAAAGAAGCTCGGCATCACCACCGTCTTCGTCACCCACGACCAGGAAGAGGCGCTGTCGATCTCTGACCGCATCGCCGTCATGTATGGCGGCAAGGCCGAGCAGGTCGGCACGCCGTTCGAGATCTACAACCGGCCGGCAACCAAGTTCGTCGCCAATTTCGTCGGCACACTGAACGTGCTCGAGGGTACCGTCACCGACGCGGCGTCGGGCAAGGTGCGCGTCAACGCGCAAGAGATCTCGCTCAAGGGCAAGCTCAACGGCTCCAAGTCCGGCGACACGCTGTCGCTGGCACTGCGGCCCGAAGCGATTTCGCTCGGCCGCCATCCCGGCCGCGACGCGAGCCTTTCGGGCGAGATCACCGAAGTGCATTTCCTCGGCTCGGTCATCCGGGTTCGCGTCGGCATCGGCGGCAGCACGGTGTCGCTCGACACGTTTAACAGCCCGGCCACACCGCCGCCCGCCGTCGGCGAAAAGGCCGAGATTTCCTTCTCGTCAGGCGACATGCTGGTGCTGCATTAGGGCAAGAGTGAATAGTGAATGGTGAATAGCAAGAAGTGCACTTTACGCGCCGAAATTTCTCTGCAAGCGACCATTCACCATTCACCATTCACCATTCACCATTCACCAGCCAAAGCCGGTCGCCGTTTTTTTGCAGTGCCAATCGCCCGGCTTCACCGGTACGGTAGGGCATGGCGCTTTTCGAGCTGACCCTTATTCTTCTGCTGATCGCCGTCGCGCTGACGGCGCTGTCGCGGCGTCTCCAGGTTCCCTATCCGTCGTTGCTGGCGTTGGCAGGCGCGGGCATCGCCTTCCTGCCGTTTGCGCCGACCATCGAGATCGATCCCGAACTGGCGCTCGCCTTGTTCATCGCGCCGGTGCTTCTTGACGCGGCCTACGACACGTCACTGCGCGATCTCAATCGCTACAGACTGCCGCTTGTCTTGCTGGCGCTTGGCGCCGTCGTTTTCACCACCGCTGCCGTGGCGCTCGTTGGATGGACAATGGCAGGCCTGCCGATCGCTGCGGCGATCGCCCTTGGCGCGATCGTCGCGCCGCCCGATGCCGTCGCGGCGTCTGCCGTGCTTGGACAGTTCAAGGTGCCGCACCGCGTCACCGCGATCCTGCAAGGCGAAAGCCTGCTCAACGACGCCACGGCACTCCTGATCTACCGCATGGCGGTTTCGACCGCTGCCGGCTCCATCCTGCTGAGCAGCGCGGTTCCAATGATCTTGCTGTCGACGGTCGGCAGCCTTGCCGCTGGTTATGTGCTCGGCCAGTTGTCTCTCGTCACCCTCAGTCGCATCAGAGATCCGGCAAGCGGCACGGTGGTGCAATTTGCCGGAACATTCGGCGTTTGGATCCTGGCCGACAGGATCGGGCTCTCCGCCATTATAACAATCGTGGTCTATGCCATGACCATCGCGCGCACCGCGCCGCGCCGCATGCCGGCCAGAAATCGCGTCAGTTCCTACTCGGTCTGGGAGACGGCGGTCTTCGTGCTCAACGTGCTGGCATTCGTCCTGATGGGACTTCAGGCACGGTTGATCGTCGGCCGGCTTGCCGAGCAGGGGCAGGTCGAAGCGTTCGTCTTCGCCGCAGCCGTGCTGGCTGTCGTCATCGTCTCGCGTCTCGCCTGGGTGCTGGGATGCGGCGCGATCATGAGGTGGCTTGCCAGCTTCGGTGACGCGGATCGGCAGGCCGAAGCCCCGTCGTTTCGCGGCGGCGTGCTGATCGGCTGGTGCGGCATGCGCGGTCTGGTCACCCTTGCTGCAGCTTTTGCCTTGCCGGCCGACTTTCCGGGCCGCGACCCGATCGTGCTCGCCGCTTTCTCGGTCGTCCTCGGCACATTGGTGCTGCAAGGCATCAGCCTGAAGCCGCTGCTGCGCTTGCTTGGTCTCGATCCGGACGAAATTGTCGACCGCGAAGTCGCGCAGGCGCGCGTCGCCATCATGCAGGCAGCGCTGGACGTGTTGAGCGGCAAGACATCGAATGCCGCGGTTGCGGTCCGCGAGCAATTTACCGCGCAGCGCGTGATCGCCGAAAATCCTGACGACGCCCAGGCTGCGACCGAGTACGACAGGTTGCGGCTCTACGCCATCAAGAGCCAGCGTGACGCGCTGGAACAGCTGCGTATCGACGGGACGATCGGCGACGAAGCATATCATCGCCTGGAGGAGGAAATCGACTGGTCGGAACTGGCCGCCTCTCCGCCCGGACGATTCCAGCCGCTGACGACTTAGAGACCGTTTGGAAACTCTACTCTGGCGGCCATCTGATGGCGTTTTCTCCGCTTCCGGTGCTCACGGACCCAAATGTCCGCTGCGCGCCGGTTCTCGAAACCACCATCATATGACTCGCCAGAGCGAATTTCGAAACAGTCTCTTAGAGCGGCGGACATTCAAATCGAATCGTACGGCCGCTCTATCTTTTTGTTTGAGCATCGGATTTTCCCAAAACCGGTACCACCCTCGGGTCAGGCCCCGAGGGCAGGCTTTTGGGTCCGATGCTCTAGCCGCGCGCTGCCTGGCCCAAGCTCTCTCCACCCGGCTGCACATTGCAACCAATCCGCCAAACGGCTACTGCCATCACGAAATTGAGCCGGTTAAGCGATGAAGCTGGTCAGCTACAACATCCAATACGGCTTCGGCAGCGACGGCCGCTACGATCTCGCGCGCGCGGCACGCGTCGTGGCCGGCGCCGACATCATCGCCTTGCAAGAGGTGGAGCGGCACTGGCTGCGCAGCAGCGATGACGACCAGCCGGAACTTCTTTCGCGACTGCTGCCCGAATACTATTGGGTTTATGGGCCGGCCTTCGACATGGACGCCAGCGAGCGGCGTGACGGCCGCATCGTCAACCGGCGGCGGCAATTCGGCACCATGGTCCTGTCCAAGCTGCCGATCGTCTGGTCGCGCCTGCACACGCTGCCGCTGCGCCGCACCGTGCGTCCGCTCAACACCCGCAACGCAGCGCTGGAATGCATGATCCACACCCCTGCCGGTCCGGTGCGGGTGCTGTCGCTGCATCTCGCGCATATCGCCGCCGAAGAGCGGCTGGAGCAGATCGACTATCTGCTCGCCGAGCATCGCCGGGCGCCGTCCGACGGCGGCCCGTGGAGCGGCGCCGACGATGAGCCGGTGCGCAACTGGAGCAATGGCCAGCCGGAGCCGGAAAACCCGCTGGCGGCGATCTGGATGGGCGATTTCAACATGGAGCCAGGCAGCGTCGAGTACCGGCGCATCGTCGGCAGCATGCCCTATCATCGCGGTGCGGCCTATCTCGACGGTTTCGTCGATGCCGCCGCCGTCGCCGGCGAACCAACGTCGGATTTCCACACCCATGTGAAAACCATCGACGGCAGGCTGACAAAGCGCCGGCTCGACCATTGCTTCGTCGGCGGGATGTTGGCGGGACGGGTGCGCTCGGTCAGCGCCGATATCGGCGAAGTCGCTTCGGATCATTTTCCGCTGCGGGTCGACATCGACCTGGAAACGCCCTTCGCGACAGGGATCGGAGGCGCATGAGCCACCGATGACCCTGTCCGTCTTCTTCGCGGTGCTTGCCGCCGCCGCCATGCACGCGATCTGGAACGCGCTGGTCAAGGTCCATCTCGACCGCTTCCTGTCGATCACGCTGATGACGCTCGGCATGGGCGCCGTGGCGCTTCTGGCGCTGCCTTTCGTCGAGGTGCCGAGGGCGGAAGTGTGGCCGTACATCATCGCCTCGGTGATCTTCCATATGGGCTACAGGACGTTCCTGATCGGCGCCTACAAGGCCGGCGATTTCGCCCAGACCTATCCACTGGCGCGCGGCACGGCGCCGCTGCTGGCTGCACTTGGCGGCATCGTGGTCGTCGCCGAGGTACCGGCGCCACTCGCTATTCTCGGCATCGTCCTGCTGTCGGCGGGCACGCTGGTGCTGTCGTTTCGCGGCGGCGCACACCTGGAGAGGCTGAACCTGCGCGCGGTCGGCTTTGCGCTTGGCACCTCGATCTTCATCGCCGGCTATACGCTTTCCGACGGCAGCGGCGCGCGGCTGGCCGATACCGCCTCAAGCTATGCGGCATGGCTGTTCGTCTGTGATGCGGCATGGGCGTTGGTGCTGTGCCTGATCTTTCGCGGACCAAAAGCGCTGCCGGTGCTGGCGCGCGACTGGAAGGCGGGCGTGTACACCGGCGTGCTCAGCGGCGCCGCCTACTGGATCGTGATGTGGGCGATGACCAAGGCGCCGATCGCCTCGGTCGCGGCGCTGCGCGAAACCTCGATCCTGTTCGCCATGATGATCTCGGTGTTTGCGCTCGGCGAGAAGATGACAGGATGGCGCGGTGCCGCCGTGCTCAGCATTGTTGCCGGCGTCGTCGCGCTGAGGCTCGGATAGGCTAAGCGCCTGACTCGAGGTCGAACACCATCAGCCCGTCAGTGCCGCCTTCAAGCGCCGCGACCAGCCGGGCGCCGCTCGGCTGTGAGCCTCATGCACCAGATAGGCGTCGCGTGCGGCGGCATCGCGGAAGTCGATGGTGAAGCCGTGCGTGAAGCCGCGCGCGAACGGCTCTGGGCTGGTGTTGACGCTGAATTCGACCTTGCCCATACCGTCGATCACCCGCCGCAGCGCCTCAAGATCGGCATGGATTGCCGCGCGCTCGTCGTCGGTGACGTCATTGCGGAATCGAACGAAAACACAGTGCCTGATCATTCTTGGGATCTCATGCCGCTTGGTTGGTGGAAAACACGGCCGGCGGCAGTGGTTCGCGGCCAAGGATCAGATCGGCGCCCTTTTCGCCGACCATGATCGTTGGCGCATTGGTGTTGGAGGAGGGGATGTGCGGCATCACCGAGGCGTCGCAGACGCGCAACCCTTCGATGCCGCGCAGCCTGAGATCCGGCATCACCACGCTCATCGCATCATGACCCATGCGGCAGGTGCCGACAGGGTGGTGGTCGGTCTTGGAACTGCGGCAGGCATAGTCGAACAGCTCGTCGTCGCTGGTGAGTACCGGTCCCGGCAGCACCTCGCGCAGCACGTAAGGGGCTAGCGCTTTCTGCCGCATGATCTCGCGCGCCAGCCTGAGCCCCTTGATCGACATGTCGCGATCGTAGGGATCTGACCAGTAGTTCGGGTCGATCAGCGGGTGGTCGGCGGGGTCGGCGCTGTTCAGCCGCACCGTGCCGCGCGAATGTGGGCGCAGGAACGCGGAATTCAGCGTCACGCCCGGATTTTTCAGCTTCTCGACGCCGGCCTCGATGCCGGAGCCGAGGCCGAGATGGAGCTGGATATCGGGCGAGGCAGCGGTCGGATCGGCGTACCAGAAGCCGCCGGTTTCGAACAGGCTGGAGGCAACGGGACCTTTTTTCAGCAGCAGGTACTGCAAGCCGGCCCACACCGTCCGGTGCAGCTTGGCGTAATTGTCGTAGGTGTGGTCGCCGGTGCATTCGGCAATGACGAACAGGTCGAGATGATCCTGCAGGTTGGAGCCGACGCCGGGCAGGTCGTGGACTGGCGTCACGCCGACCGACTTCAGGTGGTCGGCCGGGCCGATGCCCGACTGCATCAAGAGCTTTGGCGAGCCGATGGCGCCGGACGAGACGATGACTTCGCGCTCGGCACGCAGGGTCGTCGGCTGGCCGCCCGGCCTGTCGACGATCTCGACACCGACGGCCCGGCCGTTCTCGACGACGATGCGCGTCACCAGCACGCCGGTCCTGACGGTCAGGTTCTTGCGCTCGCGGATCGGCCTGAGATAGGCGACCGAGGCGGAGGAGCGTCTCGCGTCCTTCTGCGTCAATTGGTAATAACCGACGCCTTCTTGGGCTATCCCGTTGAAGTCCGGATTGAAGGGAATGCCCATCTCCTGTCCAGCGCGGAAATAGGCCTCGCAGATCGGCAGCGGCGCAATCGGGTTCGACACGCCGAGCGGACCCTGGTCGCCGTGAAAATCGTTGGCGTAGCGCTGGTTGTTCTCGGCCCGTTTGAAATAGGGCAGCACGTCGCGATAGCCCCAGCCGGCAAGGCCCTCTTCCTTCTCCCAGGCGTCGTAATCGCGGGCGTTGCCGCGTGTATAGATCTGGGCGTTGATGGAGGAGCCGCCGCCGATCACCTTGGCCTGTGTGTACCGGAAGACGCGGTCCTTCATGTGCTTTTGCGGCACGGTCGACCAGCCCCAGGCGGCGATGCCCTTGGTCATCTTGGCGAAACCGGCCGGCATGTGGATCAGCGGGTGCCAGTCCTTGCCGCCGGCCTCGAGCAGCAGCACCTGATGCGACGGATCTTCGCTCAGCCGGTTGGCCAGGACGCAGCCGGCCGGGCCGGCGCCGGCGATGATGTAGTCGGTCATGGCGTCACCTGTTCACAACCTCGGCACCGACAGCGCACCGTCGACATTGATGATCGAGCCGGTCGAAAAACCGAGCTTGCCGCCGGCGAGTGCCGCCACCGCGGCCCCGACATCGGCGGCTTCGCCCCAGCGCTTCGCCGGCACCAGACCGCCGTCGATCAGCGCGTTGTATTTGGCGGTGACGCCTGATGTCATGTCGGTGCGGACGATGCCCGGCCGCACCTCGAACACACCGATATTTTCGGGAGCAAGCCGCAGCGCCAGGGTCTTCACCCACATCGAAAGCCCGGCTTTGGAGATGCAATAGTCGGCACGTTCCGGCGAGGCCATTTCGGCGCTGACCGAGGTGATGGTGATGATCGACCGGGGGTAAGCACCCGGCTCCGCAAGCATCGCCTTGGCAACGGCCTGGCTGAGGAAGACGGTGCCGCGCAGATTGATGGCGAGGATCCGGTCGAAATTCTCCGGTTTCAATTCCAGCAGGTCGCCGCGTATGACGGCGCCGATGCCGGCATTGTTGATGAGGCAGTCGATGCGGCCGAAGGCGCTTGTCGCGGCATCGACCAGTGTGGCATGGCGGTCGAGATCGGCGATGTCGCCGCAATGGTAGGCGAATTTCGCGCCGCGGGCAGTGATGTCAGCGGCAAGTCCGTCGGCGGCTTCTTCGGCAAGATCAACGACAAGGATGTCGAAGCCCGCATAGGCCAGCGCTTCGGCGCAAGCAAGGCCGATGCCGCGCGCGCCGCCGGTAACGATGGCTGCCGGGCGGTTCATGTGAAGATCTCCCTTCGCATGTCAGTGCCGCCCCTCATCGCCCTGCCGGGCACTTCTCCCCGTATATTGACGGGGAGAAGGACGCCTTCATCGCCTGCTTCGCCAATCGCCAGCGTTGCAAAAAAAGCGCCGAGGTTGCGGCCAGCGGGCTTCTCCCCGTTCACGGGGAGAAGGTGCCGGCAGGCGGATGAGGGGCAGCGCAAACCAATCATGCCAGCTCGCTCTTGCGGATGTGATCGGCGACGCGCAGGGCCTGCGCGGCAATCGAAAGTGCTGGGTTAACTGCGGCCGAGTTCGGCAGGAAGCTGGCGTCGACGACAAACAGGTTCTTGTGGTCGAACGAGCGGCAGAACGGGTCGAGCGGCGAGGTTGCCGGATCGTCGCCCATCTTGACCGTGCCGCATTGGTGCGAGGGCGTGCGCTTGTCGAAAGGCCGCGACAGGACGATCGGATAGCCGCAGGCGCGGAAATTCTCGCGCATCACCTTGGTCAGTCGCTCAAGCGACTGCATGTTGGAGCGCCGCCACTGCATGACGATGTCCTTGCCGTCGACCATGATGCGGCTTTCGGGATCGGGCAGGTCCTCGCACATCAGGTACCAGTCGACGGTGTGGCCGGCTATGAAGTCCAGCGCGAATTTGGGAGCAAGCTTGACGTTGGCCCTCAAGATATAGCCATCGATTTTGCCGAGAAGCTGGACGTTGCCGAGCGGCTTGCCGCCCTTGCCGTCGGACAGATAGTAGTCGTTGAGCATCAGCGTCTTCTGGTAGACGGATGTGTTCCTGCGGCGTGGGTCGATCGCCAGCATGGCGCTCGAATTGTGGTTCATGAAGTTGCGGCCGACTTGGTCGGAACGGTTGGCGAGTCCGTTGCCGCCTCCCTTGCTGCTGGGGGAGGGCGAGCGCAGCAGGATGACCGCCGAATTGACCGCGCCGGCCGAGAGGATGACCAGCTTCGGCGTCACTTTCTTCAGCGTGCCATTCTGGCGATAATGAACGGCGGCGATCGTTCTGGCATCCGATGACGCTTCGAGATATTCGACATGGGCACCGGTCTCGAGCTTGATGTTCCGGTCGGCCAGTGCCGCCGCGAGCGGCCCCGTTTGGGCGTCGACCTTGCCGGTCCCGGTGTTGGGAAACGCGTCCCAGCCTGTCTTGCCGTCCTTCAGCCAGGCATCGATATCGACGCCGAGCGGCAGCGATGCCGGATGCAGGCCGAGTCCCTTGAGTTCGGCGCGGGCGCGGGCGATGGGCGGCTCGTCCGGCACCGGCCCGAACGCATAGGGGATCGAGTGGAACGGTTCGGTTGGGTCTTCGCCGAGTGCGCCGCGCACGCGAAAAAGCTGCTCGGCCTTGGAGTACCATGGCTCGAACTCCTCATAGGAGAACGGCCAGGCCGGCGAGACGCCGCCATAGTGCTCCATCTCCGAAAAGTCTTCCTTGCGGTAGCGGATCAGCACCGCGCCATAGAATTTCGAATTGCCGCCGACATAGTAGTAGTTGCCGGGATTGAACGCAGCACCCCCGGCCTCGCGCCACATTTCCTTCGGCCGATAGTGGCCGTCGACGAAGATGGCGCGCGTGTCGCGCGTATGCGGCGTCGCCGGCAGCGTCTCGCCGCGCTCCAGCATCAGGATCGAGGCGCCACTGCCGGCAAGGCCGGAAGCGATCGTGGCGCCGCCGATGCCGGAGCCGATGATGACGATGTCCGGGTTTGTCATGGCTGTCAGAGGATACGGTTCTCGGTCGCCGGATCGAAGAACACCGCCTTGGTCAGGTTGAAGGCGAGCGGCGTGACCGTGCCCGGCTGGATATTGGCGTCGGCGCGCAGACGCGCCACCACCGCCTTGCCGCCGAGATTGGTGACGGCGAAGGTATCGGAGCCGGCCGGTTCCACGACTTCGATATGACAGTCGGCGGTGGCGATGTTCGACGCGTTGCGTTCGGCTCCTTCAGGATCGGTCAGGGCCTCGGGGCGGACGCCGAAGATTATCGGCTTGCTGTGGAATGCCGACAGACCCGTCGGCGCATCGGCCAGCGGCAGCGAGATCGGCTCGCGCGCCTCGCGCTGCAGCACCACGGAAAGCGCATTGCCATTGCCGCCGATCGTCGCCGGAATCAGATTCATCGCCGGCGAGCCCATGAAGTCGGCAACAAACAGGTTGGTTGGGTTGTTATAGATTTCGGCCGGCGTGCCGAACTGCTGCACCTCGCCGTCGCGCATCACCGCGATCTTGGTGGCCAGCGTCATCGCCTCGATCTGGTCGTGGGTGACGTAGACGATTGTCGTGCCGGTGGTCGCGTGCAGCCGCTTGATCTCGATGCGCATGTCGACGCGCAGCTTGGCGTCGAGATTGGAGAGCGGCTCGTCGAAGAGAAAGAGCTTGGGGTCGCGTACCAGCGCCCGGCCCATGGCGACGCGCTGGCGCTGGCCGCCGGAAAGCTGGCTCGGCTTGCGCTGCAGGAGGTGGCCGATCTGCAGCACCTTCGCCACCTTGTCGATCGCCTTCTGGCGCTCCTGAGCCGGCACGCCGCGCATCTCCATGCCGAAGGCAATGTTTCCGGCGACAGTCATGTTCGGATAGAGCGCGTAGCTCTGGAACACCATGGCGATGTCGCGCTTTGAGGGATGGAGATCGTTGATCGTTCGGCCGTCGACACGGATCTCGCCTTCGGTGATGGTTTCCAGGCCGGCGATGGTGTTGAGCAAGGTCGACTTGCCGCAGCCGGACGGGCCGACCAGCACCAGGAAGCCGCCCTTTTCGAGATCAACGTCGATGCCCTTCAGGATCTCGACCGATCCGAACCGCTTCCTCAGCCCATTGATTTCGAGAAAAGCCATTCGATTATCCTTTGACGGCGCCGGCCATCAGGCCGCGCACAAAATAGCGGCCAGCGACCACGTAGACGAGAAGGGTCGGCAGTGCGGCGATCATCGCTGCCGCCATGTTGACGTTGTATTCGACGACGCCGGTCGAGGTGTTGACGACGTTGTTCAGCGCCACGGTCATCGGCATCGCGTCACCGGTGCCGGCATAGGCCGAGGCGAACAGGAAGTCGTTCCAGATGTTGGTGAACTGGTAGATGACGGTGACGACGAAGATCGGCATCGAATTCGGCAACATGATGCGCCGGAAAATCTGGAAGAAGCTGGCGCCGTCGACCTGTGCCGCCTTGACCAGTTCGGTCGGGAACGCCTCGTAATAATTGCGGAAGAACAGCGTTGTGAAGCCAAGCCCGTAGACGACGTGGACAAAGACCAGGTTGACCGTCGGGTTGCCGAGACCGAATGAAAATCCCGTTGCGTTTCGCAGCGTCACGCCGAAACGGCCAAGGCTGCCGAGGATCGTCGCCATCGGCAACAGCACCGACTGGAACGGGATGAAGCAGGCAAACAGCATCAGCCCGAAGACCAGCGTGTGGCCGCGGAAGCGCCATTTGGTCAGGACATAGCCGTTGAGCGCGCCGAGCAGCGTCGAGATCAGCACCGCCGGAACCACCATCTTGATGGAATTCCAGAAATAGCCCTTGATGCCGGCGCAGGTCAGGCCGACGCAGGTCTCGCCCCACGCCTTCAGCCACGGCTCGAAGGTCGGCGCCTGCGGCAGCGCCAGCATGTTGCCGTTCTGGATCTCGTCCATCGTCTTGAACGAAGTCACCAGCATGACGAACAGCGGCATCAGGTAGAACAGCGCGAACAGCGCCAGCAGGCCATAGATGACGATGCGGTTGACGGTTTTGGCGCTGATGCCGCCAGTGCTCTGGCGAGCGGGAGTGGCAATGACGCTCATCGCGGCCGCTCCCTGAGCTCGGAATAAAGATAGGGCACGATGATCGCGGTGATGGTCATCAGCATGATCACGGCGCTGGCCGAGCCGACGGCCATTTCGTTGCGCTTGAAGGTGTACTCGTACATGAAGTTCGAGGGCAACCAAGCCGAGCCGCCCGGCCCGCCGCTGGTCAGCGCTACGACCAGATCGTAGGACTTGATGGCGAGGTGGGCGAGCACGATGAAGGCCGACAGGAAGATGGGCCGCAGCAGCGGGATGACGATGCGCCGATAGAGCTGGAAAGTCGTGGCGCCGTCGATCTGCGCCGCCTTCATGATCTCCCCGTCGATGCCGCGCAGGCCGGCGAGGAACATCGCCATGATGAAACCCGAGGCCTGCCAGACGCCGGCGATCACCACGGTGTAGATGACGAAATCCTTGTTTTTGATCCAGTCGAAATGGAAGCTCGTCCAGCCCCATTGGTGCAGCGTCTGCTCAAGGCCGAGGCCGGGATCGAGGAACCATTTCCAGGCGACGCCGGTGACGATGAAAGACAGCGCCATCGGGTAGAGATAGATCGGCCGCAACATGCCTTCGCCGCGGATCTTCTGGTCGAGCAGGATCGCCAGGAACAGGCCGAGCGCCAGGCAGATGAAGATGTAGAGAAAGCCGAAAATGCCCATATTGGTGATCGACGTGTACCAGCTCGACGGCGGGTCGCTCTCGAAAGTCCAGCGCCACAGCCGCTGATAGGCGCGCGGCCCTGATATGGCATAGGACGGGAAGGTCTTGGAGTTGGTGAAGGACAGATAGACCGTCCACAGGATGAAGCCGTAGACGAAGACGATTGTGATCGCAAAGCTTGGCGCCAGTACGATCTTCGGCAGCGCGTCCTGCAGGCGCGAACGCATGGAGACACCCGGGCGGGCATTATGCTCCGGCGTCAGCTTGATCTGGGTCGCGACCGTAGTCATGGGCTCCTCCCTCTCGGGTCCCTTCACCGCCAGGCGGGGAAGGATAGCCCCGTCGAGACGGGGCGTGTTGGTTGATCGCCGGCGCCATTCCGACCAGAGGCCGACCATCCTGGCTTGGTGGAACCTTCCCCACCGGAGCGGGGAAGGTCCTTTCATGCCGGTTCTTATTTGGCGTCTTCGATTGCGTTAACCAGCTGGGTCACGGCCTCGTCCGAGGTCTTGATCTGGCCGTGGACGAACTTCGAGACGACGTCCTTATAGGCATTGGCGACAGCCGGCGGCGCGCCATAGCCTTGCGCCAGCGAACCGAACAGCGTGCCGCCTTCGTTGGCGGCCTTCAGGTCGGCCATGCCCTTCTTGCCGCAAGCGTCGAAGTCGGTGTCGGGCACGTCGGTGCGGGCCGGGACCGAGCCCTTGACGACGTTGAAAGCCGACTGGAAGCTCTTCGACAAAGTGGCGGTGGCCAAGGCGGCCTGGGCGGCCTTGCGGTCCTCCGGAACGTCGAACATGCCGAACATGTCGGAGTTGTAGACCACGCTGCCGTCGGTGCCCGGGAAGCGGTAGCACAGGAAGTCGGTGCCCGGGGTCTTCTTGGCGGCGTTGAATTCGCCCTTGGCCCAGTCGCCCATGACCTGCACCAGCGCATCGCCCTTGATGACCATGGCGGTGGCAAGGTTCCAGTCGCGGCCGGAGAAGTTCGGGTCGACATAGGTGACGAGCTTGGCAAGGTTGTCGAACGACTTCTTCATCGTGTCGGACTTCAGCTGCTCCTCGTCGAGGTCGTTGAAGGCCTTCTTGTAGAACTCAGGTCCGCCGGTCGACAGCACGACCGAATCGAACATGGTGGCTTCCTGCCAGTTCTGGCCGCCGAGCGCGAGCGGGATGACGCCCGCCGCCTTGGCCTTGTCGAGCAGCGCGATGAATTCGTCGAAGGTCTTGGGCTCGGTGCCGCCGATCTTGTCCATCACCGCCTTGTTGATCCACAGCCAGTTGACGGAGTGGACGTTGACCGGAGCCGCGACCCACTTGCCGTCATAGACCGAGAATTTCTGCAGGGCGGCCGGAACGGATTTGTCCCAGCCTTCCTTTACCGCCGTCTCGGTCAGGTCGCCCATCACGCCGGCCGCGGCATAATCGAGCACGGTATAGCCGAGCATCTGGGAGGCGGTCGGGTAGTTGCCGGCCGCGACCATCGCCTTCAGCGCGGTCATGGCGGCGTCGCCGCCGCCGCCGGCCACGGGCACGTCCTTCCAGGCAAAGCCTTGCTTGGCCAGATCCTCCTTGAGCACGTTCAAGGCAGCCGCTTCGCCGCCAGACGTCCACCAATGCAGCATCTCGACTTCCTTGACGTCCTGGGCATGGGCCGCGAACGCAAGACCCGAGCCGAGAGCCGTTCCGATAAGCAATTTGCGCAACATGTACTTCCTCCCTTGTTGCAGCTACACGACCGGCGATTGTCCGCCGGGTTCTTCCCAACTCAGCCGACCCACCATCCGGTGCGCTGGCCGCGATGAAACTGGATTGTCTTTTCTTCGGTATAGTCCTCAACGGCGCGCTTGCCGAGTTCGCGTCCCAGACCGGACTGCTTGTAGCCTCCGAAAGGCAGCTCGGGATAACCTTCCATGAACGTGTTCACCCAAACGGTTCCCGAACGCGCATTCCGCGCCACCGACATGCAGGTGTCGATGCTGGCGCTCCACACGCCCGCCGATAGACCATAAGGCGTGTTGTTGGCGATGCGCAACGCCTCTTCAATCGATCCAAACGTCAGCACCGACAGCACCGGTCCAAACACTTCTTCACGCGCAATGGCCATGTCTTCGGTGACGCCGCGAAGGATGGTCGGATCGAGATATTGACCGGCACTGGAGGCGATTTGCTTGCCGCCGCTATAGATGCTGCTGCCGTCGCTTGCCGCCGCCGCCACGTAGCCGGTCACCTTGGAAAGGTGCTCGGAAGAGATCATCGCGCCGACCTTGGTGCTGATATCGAGCGGATCGCCGACGGTCACCCTTGCGGTGAGCGCCTTCACTGCGCCGAGGAAGTCGTCGGCTATCGCCTCATGAACGATCAGCCGGCTGCCGGCGTTGCAGCATTCGCCGGCGTTGAAGAAGCCGCCGAACACCGCCGCGTCGGCTGCCGCTTCGAGGTCGGCATCTGGAAAGACGATCTGGCCGTTCTTGCCGCCAAGCTCCATTGAGACCTTCTTCAGCGAGTTCGCAGCCGACGCCATCGTCATCTTGCCGACTCGGGTGGAGCCGGTGAACGACACCATCTCGACCAGCGGGTGGCTGACCATCGGCGCGCCGACATCGGCGCCCAGGCCGGCGAGGATGTTGACGACGCCGTCCGGCAAGCCGGCCTGCATCAAGATGTCGCCGAGCACGAAGGTCGAGGCCGAGGTCATCTCGCTCGGCTTGACCACCGCCGTGCAGCCGGCGGCGAGCGCGAACGGCAGTTTCTGGCTGACGATGAGGAAGGGAAAATTCCACGGCGTGATGATCGAGACGACGCCGATCGGTTCACGCAGCACGACGCCCAGCATGGCGTCGCCGAGATTGGCGTAGGTTTCGCCATGGAGCGTGCGGGCAAGCGCCGCGGCATAGCGCCAGATGTCGACGGCGCCGCCGATCTCGCCGCGCGCCTGGGCGATCGGCTTGCCGGATTCCAGCGCGTCGAGCCGGGCAATCTCCTCGAGCCGCGCCTCGATCAGGTCCGCCGCCTTGAGCAGGATCGCTGCGCGCTCTGCTGCCTTCATGCGCGGCCAAGGGCCGGTCTCAAAAGCCTTGTGCGCGGCGGTCACCGCCGCCTCGACTTCGGCCGCGCCGGCTTGTGCATAGCGCGAAACGGTGAAGCCGTGGCCGGGGCTGTTGCGCTCCAGCGTGCGGCCGTCGCGCGCATCGACGAACTTGCCGTCGATCAGCAGCCGGTAGGTCTTCGGCGTCGCGGATGCCTCGGCGGGCATGGCGATAGTGAGGGGCAAGTTCATGTGATTTCCAGGTCCCGCATGCATTCTAGGATCTTGAAAACGCTGGTTTCTGTTTGGTCTTGAAAGCGTCGATGCCGGCCTTGAGGTCGCCGGTCAGCGCGATGAAGCCGCTGGCCAGCGCCTCTGTCGCAGCAGCACTTTCCTCGCCCTCGGCGACCGCGATCATCAGCTTGGCGGCCTGCGTTGCCAGCGGGCCGCGCTCGGCGATCTTGCCGGCCCAGGCCTTGGCCTCGATGAATGCCTTGCCCGTGTCGACCACCCGGTCGACGATGCCCAGAGCGAGTGCTTCGGCCGCCACGAACGTCTCGCCGCCGATTGCCATGCGCCGCACCGTCTGCGCGCCGAAGCGGCGCACCGCGCGCTGCGTGCCGGACCAGCCGGGCACCACGCCGATCGCGGTTTCCGGAAAACCTAATTTGACCTGCGCCTCGGCGACACGGAAGTCGCAGGCGACCGCCAGTTCCAGCCCGCCGCCCAGCGCATGGCCGGACAGCACGGCGATGGTCGGCTGCCGCAACCGCGCCAGCCGGTCGAAGACGCGGTGGCCATAACGCACCCATTGCACCTGAAAATCGGCGGCGCTCATTTGCGACCACGCTTCGACGTCGCCGCCGGCGCAAAAGCCCTTGCCTTCGCCGCACAGCAGCACGACGCGGACGCCGTCCGCGGCCTCGGCCGTATCGAGCGCGGCTTCCAGCGCGCGCAGCATCGGGATGTCGAGCGCGTTGAATTTCTCCGGCCGGCGCAGCGTGACGATGCCGAGGTCGCCGTCGGTTTCAAAGGTGACGAGACGCTCAGCCATGCGCGCCTCCAAGCGAGGCGCCGCCATTGAGCGACAGTCCGATCGGCCGGTCACGGTAGAGCGCGTCCGGCGTGACTTTCAGGTCGTTGGCGACGGCGAGCGGGATCTCGGCCTGCGCCAGCACGTCGCGCTGAAGGTCGATGCCCGGCGCCAACTCCGTCACCATCAGCCCGTCCGGCGTCAGCTTCATGACGCAGCGTTCGGTGACATAGGTGATGTCCTGTCCTTGCGCGACCGCGCGCTTGCCCGAGAAGGAGATGTGCTCGACCTCGCCGACCACTTTCTTGACCTTGCCTTCCCCGTCGATACGGATGCCGCCATCGGCCAGCGACAGCTTGGCGCCGGCATTGAAGAAGCCGGAAAACACGATCTTCTTCGCTCGCGCAGTGATGTCAACAAAACCGCCGGCGCCGGCGGTGACATGCGGCCTCGCCGAAAGCTTCGACACGTTGACCGAGCCGTGGCGGTCGATCTGCAGGAAGGACAGCAGCGAGGCGTCGAAACCGCCACCCTGGAAGTAGATGAACTGGTGTGGCGAAGGCATGAAGGCGTCGGCGTTCGATGAGCAGCCGAACTTGAAGTCGAGCAGCGGCACGCCGCCGACCGCGCCCTGTTCGATCACCCAGGTGACCTTGCCGTGCTGGCCTTCCTCGAGAAGGATGCGCGGCACATTGGCCGAGATGCCGAAGCCGATATTGACGGCCATGCCGTCGGCAAGCTCCATCGCGACGCGCCGCGCGATCACTTTCTGGACGCTCATCTCGGCGTTACGGAAAGTCGACAGCGGCCGGAAGATCTCGCCCGAGATCGCCGGATCGTAGGATGTGAGCGTCGTCTGCAACTGGTCGGGCGCCACCACGATATGGTCGACCAGCACACCGGGCACGCGCACGTCATGCGGCTTCAGCGTGCCGTTCTCGACGACGCGCTTGACCTGCGCGATGACGATGCCACCGTTGTTGCGGGCGGCGAGCGCCTGTTCCAGCCCGCCGAGATAGGCGCCCTCGTGCTCATAGGTCAGGTTGCCGCGCTCGTCGGCCGTCGTCGCCCGGATGATCGAGACGTCAGGCACGATCGAGCGGAAATAGAGCCATTCCTCGCCGTCGAACTGCTGCACCGAAACGATCGGCTCGCTGGCGGCCGCGTTCATGGCACAGCCCTGATGACGCGGGTCGGCGAACGTGTCGAGGCCGACCTTGGTCAGCACGCCGGGGCGCTTGGCCGCAGCCTCGCGGTGCATGTCGAACAATATGCCGGATGGCACGTTGTAGGCGGCGACCGAATTGTCGCCGATCATCTTCCAGATCTGCGGCGGCTCCGAAGATGACGGGCCGGACGGATAGGAGCCGCACAGCGTGCGCTTCAACAGGCCGGGCTTGGCCAGATGGTCGATACCCTTGATGCCGTACATGTCGCCGGCGGCGATCGGATGCAGCGTCGTGATGTTCTTCGGATGGCCTTCCGCGTCGAAGCGCTCGCCGATCGCGGCGAGTACCGCATCCGGGCAGCCGAGACCGCTCGACGACGACACGGAAACGACCATGCCGTCCCTGATCAGGCTGGCGGCTTGCGCTGCGGAGATGAGCTTGCTCACCCTGCCCCCCCGAGTTTCGGATCGATCGCGGCTGATTTGCCGGACTTGGCGGATTGCAACGCCGCTTCGGCTGAAGTCAGCGACCAGACGCCGTCCTCGCCGGTCGCCGACGGCTGGCCTTCGCCACGGATCGCCGCATGGAACTGGCGCAAAGACCTGACATAGAGATCTTCGCGGTCGAAGCTCAATTCTTCCTCGCCCTGTGCCGTGCGCAGCAGCACAGAGCCGATCGGCTTCTGCGTCATCACATCTTTCGCGATCAGGGAGCCTTCGCTGCCATGCACCTCGAAGCCGGTGCCGGCGAATTTGGTGGTGAAGCCCTCATGCGACTGGGCGATGATGCCCGATTTGAAGCGCCAGATGCACATGGCGCCGTCCTCCAGGCCGCCGGCGGCCATGCCTGCGGCCTGGGTGAACGCCGAAACCTCGAGCGGATCGTCGTCGAGCACGAAACGCAGCGTGTCGGCATCGTGCACGGTGATGTCGAGCACCACGCCGCCGCCGGCTTCCGGCCTGGTGATGCGCCAACCCTGCAAATTCTCAGGCAGATAGACCGAGTGGAAGACGCGCGCGGCGATCGGCTTGCCGATGCGGCCGCCGGCAATGGCTTCGCGCATCGCCCGGTGCGCGCCGGCATTGCGCAGATGATGGTTGGTGCCGAGCACGATGCCGGCCGCCTTGGCGGCGGCGACCATTGCGCGTGCATCGGCGCTGGTCAGCGCCAGCGGCTTTTCGCACAGCACATGTTTTCCCGCCCTGATGGCGGCTAATGCCTGTTCGAGATGCAATTCGTTGGTGGTCGAGATGTAGACGGCGTCGATGCCGGAGCCGCGCAATTCATCGAGCGTCGAGACGGCGAGCGGAATGCCGTTGTCCTTGGCATAGGAAGTGGCGCGATCCGGGCTGGAACTCATCACCGCCGTGATCTCGCTGTTCGGTTGCGCGCGGATGGCATTGATCATGAATTGCCTGGCGATCGTGCTTGCGCCGATCAGTCCCCATTTGACGGTCATGCCGCGTCTCCCATTCCAGCGCGGCGATCAGGACCGCAACTGTCCCTGACGACGAGGTTGACGGCGCCGATATGATCCTCGGCGCGCGTGGTGCGCGACTGGATCATCTTCAGCATGACATGGGCGGCGCGCTCGCCCAGGCCTGCCGAATCCACCGCGACGCTGGTCAGCGCCGGCATATAATGCTGGGCTTCGATCACGTCGTCGAAGCCGACGACGGCGAAATCCGCGCCGGGCTCGAGGCCGCGCTTGCGCAGCGCCAACATGACGCCGAAGGCGACCGCATCGTTGAAGCACAGCGCCGCGGTCGGCGGCTCGGCCATGGCGAGGGCCGTCTCCAGGCAGGCAATGCCGCCCTTGCGGCTGGTTTCGCCTTCGACGACGAGTATATCGCGTTTGGCGATGCCGAGCCCCTCGCAGGCCTCGCGAAAACCGCCCAGCCGCTCGTGATAGACCACCAGATCCGATGAGCCGCCGAAGAAGGCCAGCCGGCGATGCCCTTTGCCGATCAGATGGGCGGTGGCGAGCCAGGCGCCGCGATGATTGTCAGGCGCGATCACCGGGATGCGGCTTTCAGGAAGGCGGCGCATGGTGAAGACGATCGGAAGCCCCGCCGTCTCGATGCGGCGGAAAGCACCGGGCGTCGTGCCGCGCGCCGGCGACACGATCAGCCCGGCGACACCTTGCTCCATCAGCGATTTCAGCACCTCTTCCTGGCGCACCGGGTTCTCCGCCGTGTTGGCGATGAACGGCACGATGCCCGCCGACTGGAAGACACGCTCCATGCCGACCGCCATTTCGGCGAAAAACGGGTTGGTAAGGTCGTTGATGACCATGCCGATGACGTTGGAGTGGGCCTTGCGCAGATTGGCGGCGCCGCGGTTGTAGACATAGCCGACATCCTCGATCGCCTTGCGAACCTTCAGCGCGGTCTCAGGCCGGATCAGACCGCTGCCCTGCAGCACGAGCGACACCGTCGACTTGGACACGCCCGCCTCACGGGCAATGTCGAGTATCGTCGCCTTGGGCCTGCTGGCCATCCCGATCGTCCTCCGGTATTTTCTGGTCGAATTTATTGGAACGTTCTAATTCCGTGCTGCATTTGAGTCAATCAGGATTTTCTCGAATCCAGAAAACGAGTACCCCGCGGCTGAGGACGGTGCACTCAAAGGGCTTTGTCGCTGCGAGGCAGCATTTCGGGGCATGGATTGAGGATCAAAAGGTTCTTGATTTATTGGAACGTTCCATTTATAGGCGCGACCAAGGGAGAGATCGATGGACATTGCCTTGCCCGGGGAGGGCGGTCGCAGCACTCGCTACCGCCTTGTCGGCCAGCCGGCACAGCCGGTGATCGGCGCGCGGTTTTCGCGCATCGCCTATGCCGCCGCCCATGTCGTTGCCGATCCGCTTGAGATGACCGATCCATGGGCTCATCCAGCGGTCGACTGGGAGCGCACGATGGCGTTTCGCCATCATCTGTGGCGGCTCGGCTTCCGCATCGCCGAGGCGATGGATACCGCACAGCGTGGCATGGGTTTCGACTGGACAAACGCCAGGGAATTGATCCGCCGCTCGATCGCCGAGGCGCGAACCGTCGAGGGCGCCGACCTCGCCTCAGGTGCCGGAACAGACCATCTGGCGCCAGGCGCCGTCAGGACACTCGACGATGTCATCGCGGCCTATGAAGAGCAGTTCGATTTCATCGAAGGCCTGGGCGGCACGGCGATCATGATGGCCAGCCGCGCGCTGGCGGCTGTCGCCAAGGGTCCCGACGACTATATAAGCGTCTATGATCGCATCCTGTCCCAGGCATCCGGCAAGGTCATCCTGCACTGGCTGGGCGGCATGTTCGATCCGGCGCTGAAGGGTTATTGGGGCAGCCATGATTTCGACACCGCGCTCGACACGGTCGTCGCCATCATCGAACGCCACGCCGGCAAGGTCGAGGGGATCAAGATATCGCTGCTCGATGCCGGCAAAGAGGTTGCCCTGCGCAACCGGCTGCCGGAAGGGGTCGTCATGTTCACCGGCGACGACTTTAACTACCCCGAGCTGATCGCCGGCGACGGCGAAAGACATTCGCATGCGCTGCTCGGGATTTTCGACGCCATTGCGCCGGTCGCCAATGCCGCGCTGGCGAAACTGGCCGCTGGCGACCGCCCAGGCTATGACGCGCTGATGGCGCCGACGGTATCTCTGTCGCGGAAAATCTTCGAGGCGCCGACCGAGTACTACAAGGCCGGTATCGTCCTCATGGCCTGGCTGAACGGCCACCAGGACCATTTCTCGATGATCGGCGGCATGCAGTCGGCGCGCGGCATTAGCCACTATGCGGATGTGTTCCGTCTTGCCGACCAGGCCGGATTGCTGGCCGACCCGGAGCTTGCCGTCGCAAGAATGAAGAACCTGTGCGCCGTGGCGGGCGTCTGAGCGCCAACCGCAAGAAGAGCTCGCCCGAATCTCCGATTTGCCTTGTCCGGGCAAATCTGTATGCGCTATGCGTCCGACGCAGGACCATCTGGCGCGGCGACGCCAGTGGTCATAGCGACCGTTCTGCATAGGGATACGCCAATGGACTTCGACCTTCAGGGCAAGCGCGTTTTCGTGGCCGGGCATCGCGGCATGGTCGGATCGGCCATATTGCGCAGGCTGGCGGACGAGGACTGCGAGGTCCTGACCGCATCCCGCGATGAACTCGACCTGATGGACCAGGCCGGCGTGCGGCGCTGGATGGCAGACCACAGGCCGGATGCGGTGGTGATGGCTGCGGCTAAGGTCGGCGGTATCCTGGCAAACAACAGGTTGCCGGTCGATTTTCTGCAGGACAATCTCATCATGCAGACCAATGTCATCGAGAGCGCTTTTCGCAACGAGGTGCAGAAATTGCTGTTTCTCGGTTCGTCCTGCATCTATCCGAAGTTTGCGGCACAGCCGATCTCCGAGGACGCCTTGCTGACCGGTCCGCTCGAACCGACCAACGAATGGTACGCGATCGCCAAGATCGCTGGGCTGAAACTGTGCCAAGCCTATCGGCGCCAATACGGTGTCGAGTACATCTCGGCGATGCCGACCAACCTCTATGGCCCCGGCGACAATTTCGACCTCTCCACCAGCCATGTCGTACCAGCCCTTATGCGCAAGGCGCACAAGGCCAAGCGGGCCGGCGACAAAACCCTGGAGGTCTGGGGATCGGGCACGCCGATGCGCGAGTTCCTGCATGTCGACGACGCCGCCGACGCTCTGGTCTGGCTACTGAAAAACTATGCCGGCGACAGCCACGTCAATGTCGGCTCGGGCGAAGACATCACCATTGCCGAGCTGGCCCGCACCATGCTCTCCGTCGTCGGCGCCGACGCGGTGCTCACATTCGATGCGACGAAGCCGGACGGCACGCCGCGCAAGCTGATGGACGTGTCGCGCCTGTTTGCCACGGGCTGGCGCCCGCGGTACTCGCTTCAGAGCGGATTGGAACAGACCTATGCCTGGTTTCTCCAGCATATCGAGACAGGTGACCTCCGCCTCGGCGCGGCCTGATCCTCAACGACGCTGATTGCCGCACCAGACATGACGGCTTGGGCGGCCGTCTCTTGGCCATGGCCAATGCAAAGTCGCTCGCCGACACGCTTGGATACCGTTTCGGATTGACCTAGAGGAGCGATGCCCTCACCCAAATTTCATGTTTCATGTCGTCGATGTAGTCGAAAAGATATTCTCTGCCGACTTTATTGAGAAGCATTGGCTGGGCGAGAAAATCAAGGCGTCCGATTTTGGCATTCTCGAAAATGCGGCATTCACGCGGTCCAGCCCGGAAGCGCCCTTGAGCGAGGATATCTGCGGGATACGGCGGATTGTCTGGATGGTGGGCGTGACAGGGATTGAACCTGTGACCCCTGCAATGTCAATGCAGTGCTCTCCCGCTGAGCTACACGCCCATCCGAAGCCGCGCATACACCATTTTTGCTACGGCGCGTCAATAGCAGGAAAAGGGAAAGAAAGGTTCGCCTTGCCACGCCGTCGAAGGCGCGCTGAAGCCGTGCCGGAATCGGATCAGGCTGCCTGCAGCATCTTTTCGACCTCGTTGACGAGGTCGCGCAGATGGAACGGCTTCGACAGCACCTTGGCGTCTTTCGGCGCCTTGGAATCCGGATTGAGCGCAACGGCGGCGAAGCCGGTGATGAACATGACCTTGAGGTCGGGATCGATCTCGGTGGCGCGGCGGGCGAGTTCTATGCCGTCCATCTCCGGCATGACGATATCGGTCAAGAGCAGCGAGAAAGGCTCTTCGCGCAGCCGCTCATAGGCGCTGGCGCCATTGTCGAAGTCGCTGACTTGGTAGCCGGCACGCTCCAGCGCCTTGACGAGGAACCGGCGCATGTCATCGTCGTCTTCCGCCAGTAGAATGCGTGCCATCTTTTCCCGTCCGAATCACCCGTCCGAGTCTGCCGTGGGGCAGCCCGTTAACCATCCTGTATATGAGGAGGTGAGGGTAAACATCAAGTGAACGATAAAGGCCCGATCGGCCTTTAACAAAGCGGCCCGGACGCCGAAACGCTGGACATGCGGCCGGCGAGGTGGCACGTTTCCAACCATGATGCATTGGTGTTTCCGGATTCGTTCAAATTGAAAACGGCAGCCGAGGATTTTTCGGTCGTTCCTCCCTTCGAAATCCGGTCGGGCGCCGAACAGCGCGTCCCCTTCCTCTTCAACTCGCCGCATAGCGGCCGTCACTATCCGGACCGGTTCCTGGCGATGGCAAGGCTGGATCGAAACGCCATCCGCCGCTCCGAGGATTGCTACGTCGACGAATTGTTCGGCGGCGCCGTCGCGCTCGGCGCGCCGATGCTGGCGGCAAACTTCCCGCGCGCCTATCTCGACGTCAACCGGGAGCCGTGGGAACTCGATCCGCGGATGTTCGCCGAACCCGTGCCGTCCTTCTGCAACATCCGCTCGGCACGCGTGGCCGGCGGGCTTGGCACCGTGCCCAAGCTGGTGGGAGAGGGGCTCGAAATCTATGCCGGCCGCTTGCCACTGGCGGAAGCCGTCGCGCGTATCGAGGCTGTCTACAAGCCTTATCACGAGACGCTGAAACGGCTTTTGACCAGGACCCATGCGCGGTTCGGCTTTGCCGTGCTGATCGATTGCCACTCGATGCCGGCGAGCATCAGGGTCGGCGACAGCGGTGTCAGGCCCGACTTCATCGTCGGCGACCGTTTCGGCATCTCCGCCTCGGCAGCGTTGACCGAGACGGCGATCGGCCTGCTGATCGGCATGGGCTACACCGTCGCCCATAACAAGCCTTACGCCGGAGGCTTCATCACCGAGCACTATGGCCGCCCCGTGCGCCATCTCCATGCACTGCAGATCGAGGTCAATCGCGGGCTTTACATGAACGAGCGGACGTTCCAGAAATCCGCCGGCTTCGATGCACTCGCCGACGATCTGGCACAATTCTCGGCCGATCTGATGGCGATG
This sequence comes from Mesorhizobium sp. WSM4840, assembly GCF_055811755.1. NCBI lineage: Bacteria > Pseudomonadati > Pseudomonadota > Alphaproteobacteria > Hyphomicrobiales > Phyllobacteriaceae > Mesorhizobium > Mesorhizobium sp. WSM4840. Next base: position 24,342 of record NZ_JBVVQD010000037.1, on the reverse strand, counting down.
CCCGACCACCATTTTATCGATCTGCCGCTTGCCGCCGAATGATGCCGAAAATCGAAACGAGACCTTGCGCCAGATAAAGGCGTCGACGTGCGGGTCGGGGAAGCGCAATCCGCTGGATGCCACGCCGAAAAAAAGACCGCATCGTTTGCACGACACGGTCGAAGTCTAGGGAGGAAACGCCCAAGGAGGGCATGGACAGGAAAGCCTGTCCGAGAACAAATCTATTGTGCGATGCACAAATGTCAAGCCGTCGACCGGAGTTTTTAATTCACGGTGATGTGGAAACTGAATTCGAGGGCGCCAGCGTTGCATTCGAGCAACAGTTGACGATGCGCAAAAGTTCCGCACGCCCTTGCTTTGGCGGAAAACCACAGGCAAACGACGGTTCCAGCAGGCTGCAACGCGGGGAGACTCAGTTGGATATCAGCATCGATTTCATGCGGCGCATTGCGCATGCCGCCGCGGCCGAAACCTTGCCGCGCTTCCGCAGCCAGGGCGCGGTCGCCAACAAGGAGCAAGGCAGCTTCGACCCGGTCACCGAGGCCGACCGCGAGGCCGAGCGGGTCATCCGGGCGCTTATATCAGCGGAATATCCCGATCACGGCATCCTTGGCGAGGAGCATGGCAGCGAGAACATTTCCAGCAGGCACGTCTGGGTGATCGATCCGATCGACGGCACGCGCGCCTTCATTTCCGGCCTGCCGGTGTGGGGAACATTGGTCGGGCTGACAGTCGACGGCGATGCCGTTGCCGGCATGATGTCGCAGCCCTTCACCGGCGAGCTTTTCTATGCCAACGCGTCCGGTGCCCATTATGAAGGCCCGGGCGGACCGCGAAGGCTGACGACACGCAAGACGGCAAGCCTCGCCGAGGCGACGCTGTTCACCACCACGCCGGCACTGTTCAAGGGAGACGCGCGCCTGCGCTACGACCTGTTCGAGCAGCAGGTCCAGCTCGCCCGCTACGGCACCGACTGCTATGCCTTCGCCATGGTCGCGGCGGGAAGCGTCGACATCGTCGCCGACCCCGGTTTAAAGCCCTACGATATCGTCGCGCTGATCCCGATCATCGAGAAGGCCGGCGGCGTCGTCACCACCTTCGAAGGCGGACCGGCGGAAAGGGGCGGCGACATCCTGGCTGCGGCAACGCCGGAGCTTCATGCCGCCGCGATGGCGGCGCTGCGTGGCTGAACCGGCTGGGCAGCTGGCGATTGCGGGACCAAGGTGCCCACCGGCGATGTAGCCCACGCTCCTGACAGGAAGATGTCAGCAGCTCTCTGCTATGGAGATCATGCCACGGGGAGGTATTCATGTCGACGCAGTCAACAGCCAGCCGTTCCGAAAATGCTCCAGCAGACGGCCGGGCCGATTTCGATCTCTTCTTCGCACGCTGGAACGTCAGCCATCGAAGGTTGCAGAAGCGGCTGCAAGGCGACACGAACTGGGACGTGTTTGGCGGGACATGCGACGTGCGCCCGATCCTTGGCGGCCTCGGCAATGTCGACGACAATGTGATTGAATTGCCCGGCGAGGCCTATCGCGCCGCCACGCTGCGGACGTTCGATCCGGCGACGAGACAATGGTCGATCTGGTGGATCGACGGCCGCAACCCGGCAACCATCGATGTTCCGATGCGCGGCACCTTCGAAGCAGGCGTCGGCACGTTCCTGTGCGACGACGTCTTCGACGGACGCAATATCCAGGTTCGCTTCCTCTGGTCGCGGATCACTGAAAAATCGGCGCGCTGGGAGCAGGCTTTTTCACCGGATGGCGGCAAGACCTGGGAGACCAACTGGATCATGGATTTCGCCCGGCAGGGATAGGCCGACGATCGAGGTTGGCAGGCATTTTTCAAGCCGAGGCATGGACTTCAATGACTTGGAGCGCTCTTGGAGCGTCCGGAGGGAGTGCGGCACTCAATCAGGCGGTGTCGTCGCTTCCCGGGATGAAGGCATCGAAGGCGGCAAAGAACTGCTCGCGATAGAAGTCGGCTTCCTGCAATATTTCATGGCGTGCACCATCGATCACCAGCAGCGAACCGAGGCGCAGGCGTCTGGTGTAGGTTTCCACCGCCTTGGTCGAGACGACCTGGTCGGCACCGGCGGCGATCACCAGCAAGGGTACCTGGATCCTGGCCATGAAGTCGGGATCGCTGATGGCCTCGGAGGCCTGCGCCGCCGCTTTCAGCCAGCGTATCGTCGGGCCGCCGAGCGCCAGCTGCGGGTAGGTTTCGTAGATCAGCGTGTTGCGTCGGTACCGCTCTGGATCTGATGTCACCATGTTGGCGGCAAACGGAATGATTCTTCTGGGCCGCGGACCCCAGGCGGCATAAAGCTTGCCAAGGCCCAGCAGACAGAACAGCGAGCACAGGCGGCGAACGGTGGTTGTCGAGACCGGCAGGTCGGGGACGGCCAGGAATGGCGCGATCAGCACCATGCGCCGTACGCGGTTCACCATCGACGGTGCGGCAAGCAGCGTAATCACCGCCCCAGCCGAATGGGCCAATATGTAATATGGCCCCCGGCAGTCGGGCAGCACGATCTCCTCGAAGAACTGTTCCAGGTCGCCGGTATAGTCGAAGAAGCTCCGGACATAGCCGCGCTCGCGGTCGCTGATCAGCCGGTCGGAACCGCCCTGGCCGCGCCAGTCGAGGGTGGCGACGCCGAAGCCGCGATCGGCAAGGTTGCGGATGGTCTCGAAATATTTTTCGATGCACTCGTTGCGGCCGGTCAAGACGACCACGGTGCCCTTCATCGGGCGGGCAACGGCGGGAAAGAGGCCGTAGCGGATCTTCTTGCCATCGCGCGTCGTAAAGAAACCACCGGCCGCATTTTCCGGTAGCGGATTGCCCGGAATTTCGCGGAAGAGGGGAATTTTGTTGAGGAGGTCCGTCATTCGCGCTGCGTTTGTGTGTCGCTGCCTGCATGGCGCAAGCTTTGGTAGGCATAGACGCCCATGCAGCAAAAGCAAAGGAATTCCGGACGCGTTGGAAAGGCTGAACGAGGCAGCCAGCGAGTGAGGCCGAAAGCAGCTTGCGGCATGCTTCCGGCCCCCGTCGATCCGGGAGGAAGGGACGTTACACCCGGTCGGCGCCGTTGCGGCATCTCGCGCGTGACACCGAAAATCGGACCCGATTTTCGCTGTGAATCATGCGCAATCAAAGTGTTACAGCGTCCTTGCGTGTCCGAGAGGACGCGCGACGCCGTAACCGCCGCCTGTTCCTTGATCCTGGAAGCAGTCTACCGCCACTTAGCTGAACGTCCGCCGAAGCCGCGGTTCATCTGCCGTTCATCGAGAAATCTTGAAATGCTTTCAGGTGTTCCCCAAATGTCTGCTGTGGCCGCCAATGTCGGGGCCGCTGGCCTATTCGGAACGCCGTCACGGGTTTCGCACCGGCCATACGCAAACTTTGTTGCTCAACAGGAGAACACACTATGCGTCACGTTGATTTTTCCCCGCTCTATCGTTCGACCGTCGGTTTCGACCGGCTGTTCACCATGCTCGATTCGCTTGCGCAGCCCGAAGGTGCGCAGACCTATCCACCCTACAACATCGAGCGCACCGGTGAGGATTCCTATCGCATCTCGATGGCGGTCGCCGGCTTCTCGGACGACGAGCTCTCGATCGAAGCTCACCGCAATGTCCTGACCGTCAAGGGTGAGCGCAAGGAAGGGGGCAATGGCGAAGGCTCCGAACTGCTCTATCGCGGCATCGCCAGCAGGGCCTTCGAGCGCCGCTTCCAGCTTGCCGACCATGTTGAAGTCGTCGGCGCCTCGCTGAAGAACGGCCTGCTCTTCGTCGATCTCAAGCGCAATATTCCCGAGGAGCTGAAGCCCCGCAAGATCGCGATCACCGCGTCTTCGGCGAAGGCCAAGCAGATCGAGGCCAAGACCGCCGCGTAAGCTGCGTCACAAGACGATCTCAGGGACGAAGGGCGGCGCTTGGCGTCGCCCTTTTTTGTGGATGTGGATAAGGTGCTATCCAGCAATTAGCTGGCCAAAGCGGTCGACCTCTTCGGCCGTGGTCGCAAAGCTGGTGACGAAACGGTAGAGCGCCTCGTCCTCGCCGATGTGGCCGTCAAGGCCATGCGGCACCCCCCAATCGTAGAATTTGGCGCCGGCGGCTTGCAACCGTTCGGCATTGTTGCGGCTGAGGATTGCGAAGACTTCATTGGCCTGGGGAAGCCAGGCGAGCCGGGCCGAAGCAGAATCCTCAATTGCTGCCGCCAGCCGAGCCGACATGGCGTTGGCGTGTCGCGCGGTTTCCAGCCACAGATTGTTGGCGAAATAGGCTTCGAACTGGGCCGAGATGAAGCGCGACTTGGAAAAGTTCTGGGCGGCGCGCTGGCGCAACAGGCGCAAATCATGCCCCAGGTCTTGATTAAGAACCACGACTGCGTCGGCCATCCAGCAGCCGTTCTTGGTGCCGCCAAAGGAGACGATGTCGACGCCGCTCTTCCAGGTCATTTCCGCCACACTGGTGTCTATCGCGGCAATCGCGTTGGCGAAGCGCGCGCCGTCCATATGCAGAGGCAACCCATGACGGTGGCTCACTTCGGAGATGGCTGTGATCTCGGCGACGGTGTAGACGGTGCCGACTTCCGTCGCCTGCGTGATCGTGACCGCCATCGGTTGGCCGGCGGGAGCCAGGTCTTGGGAATAGCGCATGATGGCCCGGTCGAGCGCCTGCGGATTGATGCGCCCCAATGGACCCGGCACCGGCGACATGCGCGCCCCTCCGGTGTAGAAGCCCGCCGCGCCGAATTCATCGACGGTCATATGCGCTTCGGAATGGCAGAAGGCGATGCCGCCAATTCGGTTGCACGCGCTCATGGAGAGGGCGTTGGCCGCCGTACCGGTTGCGACGAAGAACACTGCAACCTCGCGTTCGAAAATTTCGCTGAAGCGCCGATAGATGGCGCGGTCCAGGTCGCTGTCGCCGTAAGCATTGGCAGCACCTGCGGCATGCCGGGATAAATTGGCTGAGATGTCGGGATGGGCGCCTGCCCAATTGTCGGAAGCGAAATTCATGCGTTTGCCTGTGCTGGGAAAATCGATGCAACCTTGGCCGCTTTCGCATGCCGCTCGCAAGTGCCAAGCGGCGGAAAAGCGGTAAAGCCAGCGAGAGGCCGGGACACAGGCGGACGACCGAAGGTTGCGTTTTGGTACGGTCGCGCGTAATTTTCTGTCTCTAAATGCCTAAGATTGTTGTGAATCGGTCTTGTGCGCATCCGCAATTTCTGTCATAAAAATTTAGGACAGTAGTGCTGTCTTATTTTGTCGCACAAAAACAGGCTGGATTGGCGTATCATTGGGCCTCTCCGGCCGTTGCCGCGAGCGACAGGTAGACAGCCCGACTCTGGCCTGTACGATTGCCGGTGCGAACCAGGCCGCCTGGTTCGGCAAGGATTTCGCAAGACGTGCCGCAAGGATGAGAGGGAAGCCCAGGCGCTTCCCGACGGAAACCAGCGCCCTGAGGGGCGCGGAATGGAGGACAGGATGATGACGGAAATGACGCCATCTGCGACGAACGGCCCGGCCGCGCAGACGAAAGCGCCAGCTGTCAAAAATCGGTCCAACGCCACTGGCCTGACCAATATCGGGCGCACCCATACCGGCCTCGCCGCCCACGGCCTTTACGATCCCCGCAACGAGCACGATGCCTGCGGCGTCGGCTTCATCGTCAACATGAAAGGCGAGAAGTCGCATCAGATCGTCAAGGACGGCCTTGCGGTGCTCGAAAACCTGACGCATCGCGGCGCCGTCGGCGCCGATCCGCTGATGGGCGACGGCGCCGGCGTGCTGGTGCAGCTTCCCGACCGCTTCTTCCGCGAGGAGATGGCCAGCCAAGGCGTCGAACTGCCCAAGCCCGGCCATTACGCCGTCGGCCATGTGTTCATGCCGCGCGATCCTCAGCTTCAGGCGCATATCGAAGGCATCATCGCCGAGGTGGCGCAGCTTGAAGGCCAGCCGCTGCTCGGCTTTCGCGATGTGCCGGTCGACAATTCATTGCTGTCAAAGGCGCCTGATATCGCTGCTTCCGAACCGGTCCAGCGGCAGGTGTTTTTGGGTCGTGGCGCCGAGATCGAGAGCGACGATGATTACGAGCGGCGGCTCTACATCCTGCGCAAGGTCATTTCCGGTCGTATCCATGAAGAGACCAAGGGCGTCGATAATGGCTTCTACGTCGTGTCGATGTCATCGCGGACCATCGTCTACAAGGGCATGTTCCTGGCCTATCAGGTCGGTGCCTATTACAAGGATCTGACCGATCCGCGTTTCGAGACGGCGCTGATCCTCGTCCACCAGCGTTTCTCGACCAACACCTTCCCGTCGTGGAAGCTGGCGCATCCCTATCGCATGGTCGCCCACAATGGCGAGATCAACACGCTGCGCGGCAACGTCAACTGGATGGCGGCGCGGCAGGCCTCGGTCGATTCCGAACTGTTCGGCAACGACATCTCCAAGCTGTGGCCGATCTCCTATGAGGGGCAGTCGGACACCGCCTGTTTCGACAATGCGCTCGAATTCCTGACGCAGGGCGGCTACTCGCTCGCCCATGCGATGATGATGCTGATCCCGGAAGCCTGGGCCGGCAACAAGTTGATGGATCAGGATCGCAAGGCCTTTTACGAATACCACGCCGCCCTGATGGAGCCGTGGGACGGACCGGCCGCAGTAGCTTTTACCGACGGCCGCCAGATCGGCGCTACGCTCGACCGCAACGGGCTGCGCCCGGCGCGCTACATCGTCACCGACGACGATCGCGTCATCATGGCTTCGGAAGCCGGCGTGCTGCCGGTGCCGGAGGAAAGGATCGTCAAGAAGTGGCGGCTGCAGCCCGGCCGCATGCTGTTGATCGACCTGGAGAAGGGCCGCATCGTTTCCGATGAGGAGATCAAGTCGGAGATCGCGACCAGGCATCCCTACAAGAGCTGGCTCGCCAACACCCAACTCATCCTTGAAGACCTGAAGCCGGTCGAGCCGCGCGCGCTGCGCAGGGACGTCAGCCTGCTCGATCGCCAGCAGGCGTTCGGCTACACCCAGGAAGACACCAAGCTGTTGATGTCGCCGATGGCAACCACCGGCCAGGAAGCGGTCGGCTCGATGGGCACCGACACGCCGATTTCGGCGATGTCGGACAGATCGAAGCTGCTCTACACCTATTTCAAGCAGAACTTCGCCCAGGTCACCAACCCGCCGATCGACCCGATCCGCGAGGAACTGGTGATGAGCCTGGTGTCCTTCATCGGGCCGAGGCCCAACATCTTCGACCTCGTCGGCAATTCGCGTCGCAAGCGGCTCGAAGTGCGCCAGCCGATCCTGACCAATGGCGATCTGGAGAAGATCCGCTCCATCGGTCACACCGAGGACCGTTTCGACACCAAGACGATCGACATCACCTATGCTTCGAACGAAGGCGCGGCCGGCATGCAGGGCGCCATCGACCGGCTGTGCGAGCGCGCTGAAGCGGCGGTCGCCGGCGGCTACAACATCATCATCCTGTCCGACCGTCAGCTCGGGCCGGACCGCATCGCCATTCCGGCACTTCTGGCCACGGCGGCGGTCCACCATCATCTGATCCGCAAGGGATTGCGCACGTCGGTGGGGCTCGTCGTCGAGTCCGGCGAGCCGCGTGAGGTGCATCATTTCTGCTGCCTTGCCGGCTACGGCGCCGAGGCGATCAACCCCTATCTCGCCTTCGACACGCTGCTCGACATGCACAAGCGCGGCGAGCTGCCGGCCGAGGTCGACGCCTACGAGGTCGTCTCCCGCTACATCAAGTCGATCGGCAAGGGCATTCTCAAGGTGATGTCGAAGATGGGCATCTCGACCTACCAGTCCTATTGCGGCGCGCAGATCTTCGACGCGATCGGGCTGAAGACCGATTTCGTGCAGAAGTATTTCACCGGCACCGCGACGCTGATCGAAGGCGTCGGGCTGGAAGAGATCGCGGCCGAGACGGTCAGCCGCCACGCCGACGGCTTCGGCAACGACCCGGTGCTGCGCAACAGTCTCGAGGTCGGCGGCGAATACATGTTCCGCATGCGCGGCGAAGCGCATATCTGGTCACCCGATGCCGTGGCCACCCTCCAGCACGCCGTGCGCCAAGGATCGTGGGAGACGTTCAAGGACTATTCCGCTCAGATCGACAGCGAGGCGGCGCGGGCGCAGAGCATTCGCGGCCTGTTCAAGATCAGGTTCGCCGAAGAAACCGGCCGCAAGAAGGTCGCGCTCGACGAGGTCATGTCGGCGGCCGATATCGTCAAGCGGTTCTCGACCGGTGCGATGTCCTTCGGCTCGATTTCCAGGGAAGCGCACACCACGCTGGCGCGCGCCATGAACACGATCGGCGGCAAGTCGAACACCGGCGAGGGCGGCGAAGAGGCCGACCGCTACCTGCCGCTGCCGGGCGGCGGCAAGAACCCCGAGCGGTCGGCGATCAAGCAGGTCGCTTCCGGGCGGTTCGGCGTGACGGCGGAATATCTGGTGAATTCCGATGTGATGCAGATCAAGGTCGCGCAAGGCGCAAAGCCCGGCGAGGGCGGTCAGCTGCCCGGCCACAAGGTCGATGCCACCATTGCCAAGGTCAGGCATTCGACGCCCGGCGTCGGCCTGATCTCGCCGCCGCCGCACCACGACATCTATTCGATCGAGGATCTGGCGCAGCTGATCTTCGATCTCAAGAACGTCAATCCGGCGGCTGATGTCTCGGTCAAGCTGGTGTCCGAAGTCGGCGTCGGCACGGTTGCGGCCGGCGTCGCCAAGGCGCGCGCCGATCACATCACCATTTCCGGCTATGACGGCGGCACCGGCGCATCGCCGCTGACCTCGCTCAAGCACGCCGGCAGCCCGTGGGAAATGGGCCTTGCCGAGACGCACCAGACGCTGGTGCTCAACGGCCTCAGGTCGCGCGTTGCGTTGCAGGTCGATGGCGGCCTGCGCACCGGTCGCGACGTCGTCATCGGTGCATTGCTTGGCGCCGACGAATTCGGCTTCTCGACCGCGCCGCTTATCGCGGCCGGCTGCATCATGATGCGCAAGTGCCATCTCAACACCTGCCCGGTCGGCGTAGCGACGCAGGATCCGGTGTTGCGCAAGCGTTTCAAGGGCACGCCGGAACACGTCATCAACTTCTTCTTCTATGTGGCGGAAGAGGTGCGGGCGCTGCTCGCCGAGATGGGCTACACCCATCTTGACCAGATCATCGGCGACACCGAACTCTTGGAGAAGCGGGCGCTGATCCAGCACTGGAAGGCGCGCGGGCTCGATTTCAGCAAGATGTTCTTCAAGCCGGATGCCCCGCATGAGGCGGTGCACTGGACCGAGCGGCAGAAGCATCCGATCGACGACGTGCTCGACCGCAGGCTGATCGAGTTGGCCAAGCCGGCGCTCGAGGCCAGGCAGCCGGTCAGCATCGAGCTGCCGATCCGCAATGTCGACCGTTCCACCGGCGCCATGCTGTCCGGTGAAGTGGCAAAGCGCTTCAAGCACAAGGGCCTGCGTGAGGACACGATCTCGGTGAAGCTCACCGGCACCGCCGGCCAGTCCTTTGGCGCCTTCCTGGCGCGGGGGGTTTCGTTCGAACTGATTGGCGCCGGCAACGACTATGTCGGCAAGGGCCTGTCGGGTGGACGCATCGTCATCCGCCCACCGGAGAACACGAAGATCGTCGCAGCGGAGTCGATCATCGTCGGCAACACCGTGCTCTACGGCGCAACCGAAGGCGAGGCCTATTTCTGCGGCGTTGCAGGTGAGCGTTTTGCGGTTCGCAATTCGGGCGTGGCCGCCGTCGTCGAAGGCGTTGGCGACCATGGCTGCGAGTACATGACCGGCGGCATTGTCGTCGTCATCGGCCAGACCGGCCGCAACTTCGCCGCCGGCATGTCGGGCGGCGTCGCCTATGTGCTCGACGAGGAAGGTGATTTCGCCGAGCGCTGCAACATGGCGATGGTCGAACTGGAACCCGTTCCCGAAGAAGACGACCTGATGGAGAAACTGCTCCATCATGGCGGCGACCTCGACCACAAAGGCCGCGTCGACGTGTCCGGCGACATGACCAGCCATGACGAGGAGCGGCTCTATCAGCTGATCTCGAACCACGTCCATTATACGGGTTCGGTGCGAGGCCGCGAGATCCTCGACAACTGGGCGACTTTCCGGCCGAAATTCCGGAAGATCATGCCGGTCGAATACCGCCGCGCGCTGATCGAAATGGAACGCATGCGCATGGGCGTGGCGGCGGAATAGGCTTTGGGAGTTGCCGGGAAGCGAGGCTTCCCGGTCGACGCCTTCATCAACAATCCTGGCCTCGGACTGAAGGTTGCCATGGCTGCCTTATGAGGTTAACGGGTGCGTCGTCGAGCGCGCCATCTGGACAGCAGGGACTGGACTATGGGCAAGGTAACAGGGTTTCTCGAGATCGACCGGCAGGTGCACAAGTACCAGCCGGCTTCCGACCGCATCCGGCATTTTCGCGAGTTCACGTTGCCGATGTCGGATAAGGAGGTCGAGAAACAGGCCGCGCGCTGTATGGATTGCGGCATTCCGTACTGCCACGGGCCGACCGGCTGCCCGGTCCACAACCAGATCCCGGACTGGAACGACCTCGTCTACAATGGCGACTGGGACAATGCGATCCGCAACCTTCACTCGACCAACAATTTCCCGGAATTCACCGGCCGCATCTGTCCGGCACCTTGCGAGGAAGCCTGCACGCTGAACCTTGAGGACATTCCGGTCGCCATCAAGACGATCGAGCAGGCGATCGCCGACAAGGCCTATGAAACCGGTCATATCCGGCCCTACCCGCCGGAAAAGAAGACCGGCAGGCGCGTCGCCGTCATTGGCTCGGGGCCGGCCGGCATGGCGGCCGCCCAGCAGCTTGGCCGCGCCGGCCACGACGTCCACGTCTATGAGCGCGAGAGCCGGCCGGGTGGGCTGATGCGCTACGGCATCCCCGACTTCAAGATCGAGAAGCACTATATCGACCGGCGCATCGAGCAGATGCAAGGCGAGGGCGTGAGCTTCCATTGCGGCGTCAATGTCGGCGTCGACAAACCGGTGGCGGAACTGCTCGCCGAATACGATGCTGTGCTCTATTGCGGCGGTTCGGAAACGCCGCGCCCGGCCAACATTCCCGGCGACGATCTCGACGGCGTGCATGACGCGATGCCCTATCTGGTGCAGCAGAACAAGCGCATCGGCGGCGAGCCGATCCAGTCGGTGGCGTGGCCCTCGCCGCCGATCGTCGCCGGCGGCCAGCATGTCGTCGTCGTCGGCGGCGGCGACACCGCCTCCGACTGCGTCGGCACCGCCTTCCGCCAGGGCGCCGTGCGCGTCACCCAGCTCGACATCCGGCCGCAGCCGCCGGAAAAGGAAGACAAGCTTTCAGTCTGGCCTTACTGGGCGACGAAGATGCGCACCTCGTCCTCGCAGGCCGAAGGCGCCGAGCGCGAGTTCCAGGTGGCGACGCTCGAATTCATCGGCGAGGACGGCGCGTTGACCGGCGTCAAATGCTGCGAGGTCGATGAAAAGCGCAAGCCGATCGCCGGCACGGAATTCGTCATCCGCGCGGATCTCGCCTTCATCGCCATCGGCTTTGCCGGGCCGGCCACCGTCGGACCGGTGTCGGAGCTGGCTGGCCAGATGAAGATCGCCATCGACAGCCGCCGCTCGAACAACGTCGAGGCCAATGACCGCGACTACAAGACCAGCGTCGAAAAGCTCTATGCGGCGGGCGATGTGCGCCGCGGTCAATCGCTAGTCGTCTGGGCGATCCGCGAGGGCCGGCAGGCGGCTCGTTCGATCGACGAGGCGTTGATGGGATCGAGCGTGTTGCCGCGCTGAGAGCGTTTGGAAACTCTACTCCTGCGGCCATCTGAGGGCGTTTTCTGCGCTTCCGGTGCTCACGTACTCGAATGTACGCTCCGCTCCGGTTCTCGAAAACACCCTCATATGACTCACAGGAGCGAGTTTCGAAACGGTCTCCGAGGAGCCTCGTATCAAGGATTGATCGCCGTCGTCGTGTCGCTTCCAGCGGCCGCCGCCGCAGGCTGTCCCCTGGGCGGCCAGGAAAAATCGTCGGCGCGGCCGGGCGAAGCAGCGGGCGCCTTGCCCTCGACGACAAGTTTTTCGCCAGGCCCGTCCGCCTTTGCCGGCGATGCAGCGCCGAGAAGTTCCGAGCCGCCGTCGAGTGCCGGATCGTTGAGCAGCATCGGCACGGTGCGATCGACGGCCATGGGTGTCGGCGCCGGCGCCCCGACGGGAGCGCCGGCTGGCGCATAAGCTGCCAGTGTGCCGGGGGGAGCGGTCATTCCAAGGATCTTCAGCAAGGGTTTTTCGGCATAGAAGGCGAGCTTGCGTTTGCCGGCTTTCGAGACATAGATGCCGTCGTCGGTGCGCAGGCGCACCGGCTGGCCGTTGATGTCAGGCCCGCTGGTGACAAAGGCGCCTTCCTCGTCGACGAAACCGTCCCAGATGTCGATGAATTCGCCGCCGTGACTTTCGGCCGTCGAGCGGTAGATGTCGTTGAAAGCCAGCATGTCTGAGGTCATCTTCGTCGCCTTGAAGGCCGGCATGCCGACCCACAGATATGGCACGTTGGCCGACGCAATGGCCTTACCGAACGCTTCGGTCCGGCGTTCGTATTCCTTGGTCCAGGCTTCGGACCGCGGCTGTTCGCGTTCACCGTTCACGCGCATTTGCTGCCGATCGTTGGAGCCCAGCATGACGATCACGGCCGCCGGCTTTTCGGTCTCGATCAGCGACTTGATCTGTTCGGGCCAGTTGTAGAAATCGTCACGCACGAAACCGGACGAACCGTTGCTGCGGACGACGATCCTGACCTTGGTGTTTTCGGCAAAGGCGGTGTCGAGACCTTCGGCGAGGCCGCTCGCCATGAAATCGCCGACCACCAGAACGGTGCGGGCATCCGGCGCCTTCTCGACGATGGGGGCTGCCGGCTCAGCCGGCCGGCGCGGCGCGGCACGGGCCTTTCTGGCTTTTGGCTTCCGTGGCCCGATCCTCTGAATCTGTCGCGGCTGAATCAGTCGCGGCGGTTCCACCCGCTCGCTTCGGCGCAGAAACAACAAGTCGCGCAGCGACCAGCCACGCCTTTGTTCTTCCTGCGCCATGGCCGGCGCCTGAAAGACGGCGGCAGTGCTGACGGCCAGAACGGCAATAGCCAGAATCAGGATCGGCACGCGACGAAGGATCACACGGATACGCGCAGCCGAAACCAATTACCGTCTCCATCCCTTAAGAGCGCCGGACCCTCAAATCCAACCGTGCCGCCGCTCTATCTTTTTTTTTGAGCATCGGATTCCCCAAAACCGGTTTGGGTCCGATGCTCCAGGTCAGCCCCTATGCGAGGCTAGTTCTGCCTGAGCCATTTGAGCACTTCCATGCTCGGATGTCCGTCCTGGGTCAAGCCAGCCTTCGCCTGGAAGGCCATGATGGCGGCTTTCGATCCCTCGCCGATCTTGCCGTCGAACTTGCCGTCATAGTAGCCGTACTGGGAAAGCCGCTGCTGAAGCTCTTGCCTCTCCTCGAAGGAGAGCTTCGTGAAAGGCCGCTTCCAGTCCTGCACAAGCCCACCATAGCCGGCGATTCCGTCGGCAAGAAGGCCAACAGCAACCGCGTATTTGTCGGCATTGTTGTACCGCTTGATGACCGAAAAATTCTTGATCATCAGGAAAGCCGGGCCGCCGCGGCCGCCTGGCACCTTCAGCGTGGCCTTCTCCGCGCTATTCTTGAACGGCTTGCCGTTGACACGCGTGACACCCAGCGCTTGCCATTGCGATAGTGACTTCGATCCGGCCGGGAACTTCTTTCCGTCGGGAAGGCTGACTTCATAGCCCCAGGTCTTGCCGGCCTGCCAGCCGTTCTTCTTGAGCAGATTGGCGGCCGTTGCCAATGCATCGGGAATCGAATTCCAGATGTCGCGCTTGCCATCGCCGTCCATATCGACCGCATAGGCCTGATAGCTGGTGGGAATGAATTGGGTATGGCCCATGGCGCCGGCCCATGAGCCGCTGAGGTGGCTTTTGTCGATGTCGCCCCTTTGCAGGATTTTCAGCGCCGCGATCAACTGAGTGCGGGCAAACTTCGATCGTCTCGAATCGGCATAGCCAAGTGTTGCCAGCGAACGCACGACATTGCGCATGACATCGTCGCGCTTGAGGATTTCGCCGTAATTCGATTCCATCGACCAGATGGCCAGCAGGATGTGACGGTCGACGCCGTATCTTGCCTCGATCCTGTCTAGCCACGGCTTCCACTTCCTTGCCATCTGCTGGCCAACAGCGACCGACTGGTCGTGGACGCGGTTGTCGAAATAGTCCCAGGCGGGCGCGGTGAATTCGGGTTGATAACGCGCTTTTTCCAGCACGACCGGGTCGGCATCGCTGATGCCCTCGAATGCCCGGTCGTAAACGGCGCCGGAAACGCCGCTCCGCACCGCGGTGGCGCGGAAACTCGCCACCCATTGCCGGAAACCGGCGTCGGCAAAAGCCGATCCGGTGGGCAACAGCAAGGCAAGCGACAGGCTGGCGGCCGCAACGAAGCTTGTGAAGCGCGTTGCGGCGTTGCGAACGGTCATCTTTTCCTCCTTCTTCATCACAGGAAGATCATTCATCGCCGAACCCGGTTAGCATTTAGTTTACCATAGGTGCCGTTGGGAACGAAAAGGCGGGTTGGTGCTTTACGGACTACAAATTTTTTTCTGACCAGCCGTTCCATAATCCTAGATTCCGGCACGAAAATGTCTCGAGGCGGGATTGCCGAACAGGCTTAGAAGCGGATAATTGACAGCATGAAGAGAGTTCGCAAGGCAGTTTTCCCGGTCGCCGGTCTCGGCACGCGTTTTCTCCCGGCCACCAAGGCCATACCCAAGGAAATGCTGACGGTCGTCGACAGGCCAGTCATCCAGTATGTGGTCGACGAGGCACGCGAAGCCGGCATCGAGCATTTCATCTTCGTGACCGGCCGCAACAAGGCGGTCATCGAGGACCATTTCGACGTCCAGTTCGAACTCTATGACACGCTCGCCCAGCGCGGCAAGGACGACGAGCTCGCCCGCCTGCAGCGGCTGCAACCCTCGCCGGGGCAGACCAGCTTCACGCGCCAGCAGGTCCCGCTTGGCCTCGGCCATGCCGTCTGGTGCGCCCGCGAGCTGGTCGGCGACGAGCCCTTCGCGCTGCTTTTGCCTGACATGATCATGCAGTCGGAAAAAAGCTGCATGAAGGAGATGGTCGAGCTTTATGCCGAGACCGGCAACAACATCGTCGCGGTTCAGGAATGCGACCCCGCCGAGGCCCATAAATATGGCATCGTCGGCCGTGGCGAGGATACGCATCACGGTTTCCGCATCACCGGCATGGTGGAGAAGCCGAAGGCCGGCACGGCGCCCTCCAACCTATACATCAACGGGCGCTACATCCTGCAGCCGGAGATATTTGGGATTCTCGAGGGCCAGGAGAAGGGCGCCGGCAACGAGATCCAACTCACCGATGCGATGCTGAAGCTGGAGAAGCAACAGCCCTTCTACGGCTGCCACTACCAGGGGCGCACCTTTGATTGCGGATCGCCGGAAGGCTTTGTCGAGGCCAACGTCGCCTTCGCGCTGTGGCGCAGCGACATAAACGGCCGAATGGCGGGCGTTATCCGCAAGCTTCTCGACGAGATGAAACCGTCAGAGCAACGGGGCGCGGCGTTCTAATTTAGGTATATCGATAGTCAGCCGGCCGGGGAACGGCGGTTTTCCTGCGCTTCCGGCACTCGCATACCTCGATGTAGGCTGCGTTCAGGTGATCGAAGCCACCATTCTCGCCACCGCCTGACCCGAAAACTCGAGATACCCCAAACCTTTAACGGCTGCCTTACGGCTGCAGCTTCACCCCGACGAAGATGCTGTGGGCGGTGTAGTCGCGGCCCTCCAGGTTGCTGGTCTGTTTTTCAGTTCTGGCGCGGGTGGTCAGTCCGGCATACCGGTTCAGCCACCATGTCAGTCCGGCCTCGGCGCTCAGTATCAGATCATGGCCGTCGGACCCGACGTAGTCGCGCCAGCCCACGCCGAGAGCTGCGTTCCCGATCAGGTTGGCACGGATTTCCCGCTCGCCCGTCAGGAGGCCGGAGTAAAGGATGTCGCCGCTTTCGTCGGGGGTTGTCGTGCCCTCGACGGTCGTTTGTCCGATGAGGCCGATCGTGGTGCCGCGTTCCGGCGACCATCTGAGGTCGGCGTTCACCGTGGCACCCGAAATTGCCGGCAGCCGGTCGTCGTCGATCGCCTCCCGCAGCCAGCCGGCCGAGAATTCGCCGGCAAGCTTCTCGCCGAGGTCGAGCTCGGCGCCGGCCCGAACCCCAAGCCCCGTCGAGGATCGTTCGAAACCATTGGCGTCGACGCGCAAATCATAGACCCGGCGGCCGATTTCGACTTCGGTGAAGGGGGTGATAGCGGGGGAAATCTCGTAGCCGGTGCGCAAGGTGGCGGTATAGAGCGTCGAGTCACGGTCTTTCTGCGACAGCGTTCCGCCCGTCGAAAGCTTGGCGTCGCCGTAGATGTCGTGTTCGACTGCGCCGGTCAGGGCGAAGCGCATCTTGCCGGCATCCTTCTCGACCGCGAGGCTGCCGTTAATGCTCTGGCGCACCGGCTGCTCGACGGTGCCTTCGATGACGACCGGCGACGAAGCCGATTCCGGCGCCGCCTCGTAACCAAGGCTGGCGATAGCGCGCAGATCGTTGTCGAGGTCGACATTGAGCGTGCCGTCGACACGGCCCCGTGCCTCCTGAACCTCGTCGCCCGATATGGTCTTGAGAAAGATGCCATAGCCGTCGATGACAGCCGAATTCTCCCGCCAGTCGGAGATGGCATTGAAGCGCAGCGCCGTTTCGGACAGCAGGGCCGGTTTGCCTTCGGTGCTTGAATCGGCATTCGACGACGCCGTCAGGCCTTGCTCGAGCGTCGGCCTGATCACGAAGGAGCCGAGTTTGATGCCGGTGGCGGCGAACGGGTCGTCCTCGGCACTCTCGTCCTGACCTTCGATAGCTTCGGCGCGCTCGGCGCCCGGATCGAGCTGCTGCCTGTCGGCGGAATCAATGGTCACGGCACGGGGATTGGTGGCGTCCTGGTCAGTTTCGCCGGTGTCCGTGTCATCCGTCGTGGCTGCAGTCGCGGCGGCGGCCTCGGCGGCCAAGTCTTGATCGTTCGCGCGTTGCGTTACGCTCGATGGCCGGCGCGGCGGGATTGGAGCGGGCGTGTCCGCAAACGCATCATCGGTGGCTTCCAGCGGATCAAAAATGCTGCCGGTCGCGGGTGCCGTGTCGTCGTCCTGCACGGCGCCCGGGCTGGCCGGCTGATAGGTCGGCGCCGGTGCATTGCCCTGGATGGCTGCGTCGGCCCGTGCCGTCTGATCCTGGGCGCTGGCCATGCTCAATTGCCTGGTTTCGCGCTGCTGGTCGTCCAGAATCGCTGATTCCGAAACCTCGCCGCGCAGCTCGGCTACCTGGGCATAGGGCTGCGCAGGCCGCAGCAAGGCGAAGACGCTGGTCGCCAACAGCAAGGCGTAGACCGCCTTGCCGTTTCGCCTTCCTTTCTTTTCATGCTGGGCCCCGGACATTGCCACCACTGCTTGCGCGGCGCCCGCGCGCCATACTTACCGAACCGTAAATAGGGATGGTTAATGGAGGGTTGAGGCGGCGTTGGTTTAAAGCCCCGCTGGATGGCAATTCCGTTGGACAGGCGCGCAGCAAAGCGCTAATCGCATCAGCCATGCATGCGGGATCCCAAGACAAGAAGCGGTTCGACGGGCAAGCTTCGATCGCCTCGGCGCTCAGAACGGTAGCGACCGAGCAGGCCGGTGTCGCGGCGCTGGCGGCCGCGCTCGAAAACGGATTGACCGAACCGTTCGCGCGCGCCGTCGACATGGTGTCGCAGATCGAGGGCCGCGTCATCGTCACCGGCGTCGGCAAGAGCGGCCATATCGGCTCAAAGATCGCCGCAACGCTCGCCTCGACCGGCACGCCGGCTTTCTTCGTCCATCCTGCCGAAGCCAATCACGGCGACCTCGGCATGATCGCCAGGGACGATGCCATCATCGCCATGTCGTGGTCGGGCGAGAGCCGGGAACTCAAGGGCATCATCGCCTATTCCAGGCGCTTCTCGATTCCGCTGATCGCGGTCACCGCCGGAGAGCGATCGGCGCTGGCGCGCGCGGCCGATGTGGTGCTTTTGCTGCCGCGTGCGCCGGAAGCCTGCCCGCATGGCTTGGCGCCGACGACATCGACGCTGCTGCAACTGGTGATCGGCGATGCGCTGGCCATCGCGTTGCTCGAAGCGCGCGGCTTCACGCCGGATCATTTCCGCACCTTCCATCCCGGCGGGCAACTTGGCGCCAATCTGACGCAGATCCGCGACATCATGCATGTCGGCGACAGGCTGCCGCTGGTGCCTTCCGGCACTGGAATGCGCGAAGCGATCCTCGAATTGTCGCGCAAGGGGTTTGGCTGCGTGGCAATAACCGCTGCGGATGGTGCGCTGATCGGCATCGTCACCGACGGCGATATCAGGCGCCACATCGGCAGCAATCTTCTGGCGATGAGTGTCGATCAGGTCATGACCAAGGAGCCGAAGACGGCCGGTCCAGATACGCTGGTGGCGACGGCGCTGCAGACGATCAACAATTCGGCCATCTCCAGCCTGATGGTTGTCGAGGGCGGACGGCCGGTCGGACTTGTCCATCTGCACGATCTGCTGCGCATCGGCGCGGCCTGAGAGCCCGTTTGGAAACTCTACTCTGGCGGCCATCTGATGGCGTTTTCTGCGCTTCCGGCCTTCGCCGGCCGAAGCACTTATGAGCGGTCGTGGCAGTTAAAGCTACGGCCGGCGTAGGCCGGTGCTCACGGACCAGCGCATGACCCCGGAAACCGATTTCGGTTTCCCGGAAAGGATCATGCGCAAATGCAAAGTGTTAGAGCGTCCTTTGCGCGTCCAATTGGACGCGCAGCGCTCTAATGTCCGCTGCGCGCCGGTTCTCGAAACCACCACCATATGACTCGCCAGATCGAATTTCGAAACAGTCTCTGACAGAGGCTCAGGCCTGTTTGAAAAGTCGCCCGCCGAGATCGGTGGGATCGGTCCTAGACCGCCTCGACCGTCAGTTCCAGATCGGTGTCGGCCGCGCCCGTCACGCGCACCTGCGTGCCGGCCGGCAGATCGGGGCCGGAGACGCGCCATAGCGTGTCGCCCAGCTTTATGCGGCCGCGGCCGTCCTTGATGGGCTCGGCCAGTGTCGCCATCCTGCCGATCATTTGTTCGCCGCGGCGGTTGAGCAGTGGCTGGTCTGTCGGGTCGTGGCGTCCGCCCGCCAGTCTCTTGCCGACATAGGTTGAAACCAGCGACATCGCCAGGAAAGCGAGAACCTGGACCTGCCAAGTCCAAAAACCTGCGTCCCAGATGAGCAGGGAGACTGCACCGATCAGCAGCGCGGCGATGCCGATCCACAGCATGAAAATGCCCGGTGCGACGACCTCCATTACGAGGAGAAGGAAGCCGAGAACCATCCAGTTCCAAGGGCCGAGTTCGGAAATGATGCGGTCGAACATGGGACCGGCCTCAGCTCTCGCTCGGGCGAACTACGGGCGGGCGGGCGGCTTGCTGCGGCGTGCCGGCAGTGCCGTCGCCCCTAAAGACTTCCTTGGCGATCTCGCCGATGCCGCCGAGCGTGCCGATCAGCGACGAAGCTTCCATCGGCATCAGCACAACCTTGCTGTTTGTGGCGGAGCCGATCCTGGTCAGCGCTTCGGTGTATTTCAGCGCGACGAAGTAGTTGAGCGCCTGCACGTCGCCCTTGGAGATCGCTTCCGACACCACCTGCGTGGCGCGGGCCTCGGCCTCGGCGGAGCGTTCGCGCGCCTCGGCGTCGCGGAAGGCGGCTTCCTTGCGGCCCTCGGCTTCCAGGATCTGCGACTGCTTGAGGCCTTCGGCGTCAAGGATCTGCGCGCGCTTGTTGCGTTCGGCCATCATCTGGCGACCCATCGATTCGACGAGATTGGCCGGCGGGTTGATGTCCTTGATCTCGACACGAGTGATCTTGATGCCCCAGGGGTGCGCCGCCTCGTCGACGACGCGCAGCAGGCGTTCGTTGATGGCGTCGCGGTTCGACAAAAGCTCGTCGAGGTCCATCGAACCCATCACGGTACGGATGTTGGTCATCGTCAGGTTGAGGATGGCGTTCTCCAGCCCAGCGACCTGGTAGGCGGCCTGCGCGGCGTTGAGCACCTGGTAGAAGGCGACGCCGTCGACGGCGACGGTGGCGTTGTCGCGGGTGATGATCTCCTGGGTCGGGACGTCGAGCACCTGCTCCATCATGTTCAACTTGGCGCCGATGCGGTCGACGAACGGCACGATGAGGTTAAGGCCGGGGCTCAATGTCTTGGTATAGCGGCCAAAGCGTTCGACGGTATAATTGTAGCCTTGCGGGATTGTCCGGATGCCTTTGAAAAGCACGAGCACGACAAGAGCGACAAGAACAAGAAGCGCGATATCGAAACCACTGAAATCCATTTGGCCCTCCCTCAGATGCCGAGCACATTAGAGCGACGCGCGTCCACTGGACGCACAAAGTACGCTCTAACTTTTATACCTGCGCATCGTGCTTTCCGAAAATCGATTCCGATTTTCCGCCGATGCGGTAGACGTTTCAACGCAACCGACTTCACCAAACACTTAAGTGTGTTTCAGAAATGTTACAATCGGGTGATCGCGAATTGTCGGCGTATGGGCGGCCGGGCTAGCGGCGCTCGATTATGTCCGCTTCAAATCCAGCCCGACAGTTCGCGCCGCACCATCGCCTCGATCACCGCCATGCCCTCGGCACTGTCGTTGAGGCAGGGGATGTGCGCGAACTTCTTGCCGCCGGCATGGTGGAAAGTCTCGGCCGCCTCTCTGCCGATCTCGTCCAGCGTCTCGATGCAGTCGACAGAAAAGCCCGGATTGATGATGGCGATCGATTTCACGCCTTCTCCGGCCAATTTCTCGACCGTCTTGTCGGTGTAGGGCTGCAACCATTCCTGCGCACCGAAGCGCGACTGGAACGTGGTGATCAGCCTCTTCTCATCCCAACCGAGCTTTTCCCGCAGCAGCCGGGTCGTCTCCAGGCAATGGGCCTGATAGGGGTCGCCCTTGTCGGAATAGGGTTTCGGAATGCCGTGATAGGAGGCGATGACCACCTCCGGCTCGAAATCGAGCGTCGCCAGATGGCGCTCGATTGAACGGGCAAGCGCCTCGATATAAACCGGTTCGGCATAGTAGGGCGGCACGCTGCGGATCGCCGGGGCGCGGCGCATCTTCATCAGCGCGCGAAACAGCTGGTCGTTGGCGGTCGCGGTCGTGGTCGCGGAATATTGCGGATAGAGCGGAAAAGACAGAATGCGGTCGCAGCCTTGCGCGACCAACCCTTTGGCGACGCTCTCGGTCGACGGATTGCCGTAACGCATCGCCCAGTCGACGATAACGTCGGGCAGGTCGCGCAGCGCCTCGGTCAGCTTTTCGCTCTGGGCGCGGGTGTAGGTGCGCAGCGGCGACTCGTTGCGCTGCCGGTTCCATATCCTGGCATAGTTGGCGCCCGACTTCTTCGGCCGTGTGGTGAGAACCAGCCCGTAGAGGATGGGGTACCAGATCGCCTTGTTGAGCTCGATGACGCGCGGATCGGACAGGAATTCCCTGAGGTAGCGCCACATCGGCTTGAATTCCGTGCCGTCGGGCGTGCCGAGATTAACCAGCATGACGCCGATCCTGCCCGCCCCGACCGGCGGCTGTCCTGCCGGCTGCGGGCCGAGGCCCTTCGCCGCCGCGGCCTTGGGATCGACAGGGTTGGAAAGCGTCATTAGGGATCTCCGGACACCGCGCGAAACTAGCGATGCCGCGCCGGTTTTCAATGCAGCGTCTGGCCGCACCTTATCTTACCTCGGGCGGAAAGCAGAAAACCCGCCCGGTTCCCCGGACGGGTTTTCCAGCAATGACGGAAGAATTTAGTTTGCGGCCGGGATGGTCAAGGTTGCGCCGACCGGAAGGCGGCGCGGCTCATAGTCCTTGTTGGCGTCCGAGATCGTTTTCCACTTGGTGCCATCGCCATAGGCCTTCTCCGCCAGGTCCCAATAGGTATCGCCGGCAACGATCACATGGCTGCTTTCGGCCGGTGTTGCCTCGGCCGGCTTTGCCGGCTCGGCAGGCGCAGCCTCGGCTGGTTTGGCCGGTTCCGCCGCAGGAGCCGGTGCCGCGGGTGCCGTCTCGGTCGGTTTAGCCGGCTCGGCAGGTGCCGGCGCTGCCGGGGCGGGTTCCGCCGGGACGGCTGGCGGCGTCGTGGCGATATCGTCCGAACCAGCCGGCGGTTCGGGCATCGCCGGCTCCGCGGTTGCGGCTGGAGCCGTTTCTGCCGGCTTTGCCGGCTCGGCCGGAGCAGGCGCGGCTTCAGCCGGCTTGGCCGGTTCCTGGGCCGGTTCCTGGACCGGTTCCGCCGCGGCGGCGGCCGCGATCTCGGTGATACGGCCATCGAGCTTCGGCGTATAGGGCCGATGCGCGCCGAGATAATCGGCGACCACCTGTTCGAGGCCCGGACCGTAATCGTAGGCGTTCTTGGCCTTGTCGGCGAATACGTCGTAGCCATCGCCGCCCTGGCGCACATAGTTGTTGGTGGCGACCAGGTAATCCTTATCCGGATTGATCGGCGTCCACGCGCCGCCTTGCATGACTTCGACCGACTTGACGCGCCCGGCATTCGGGGCGGCCGATTTGTCGAATGAATACTTCAGGCCGGCAACCTGTGGGAAGCGGCCGGCGCCGTCCTCGATCTGGCTGAGACCGTTCTCTAGCCCGGCAATCAGATCCTTGCCGGAAATCTGGAAGGTCGCCACTGTGTTCTGGAATGGCAGCACGTTCAGCACTTCGCCCATGGTGACGGTGCCCTGGTCGATCGAGGCGCGCAGACCGCCGCCATTCGTGATGACGATCTCGACACCCTGGTCCTTGACGCGGTCGAGGACGGCATCGGAGACGAGATTGCCCATCTCGCACTCGCGGGTGCGGCAGTTCTCGCGGCTGCCGTCGATCGCCTTGGTGGTTTCGGCGACCTCCTGGTTCTTCAACGCCTCGATCGGAGCGCCGAGCTTCTTGATGCGGGCAAGCACGGCGGGATCCGGCGTGATCGACTTGTCGAGGTAGATCGGGTCGCCGCTGGCTTGCTTGACGACGCCGTTGTCGTCGAACACGACCTTGAACTCGCCGAGATATTTCGAATAGGACGCTGCCTGGACGACCGGCACCTTATAGCCGTCCGGATTGTCGACCATCGTCGGGTAGGGGCCTTCAGCCTTGGGGTCGGTGTTGGACAGCAGCGAATGGCTGTGGCCGCCGACCACCACGTCGACACCCGGAATCTTGGCGATGACGTCGCGCTCGCGCTTGTAACCGATATGGGTAACCGCGATGATCTTGTTGACGCCTTCTCCCTTCAGCTTCTCGACCTCTGATGTGATCGACTTGACGTCGTCCTCGATCATGACGTTAGGGCCCGGCGAGGCGAGCTCCGGCGTGTCGTTGGTGACCGCGCCGACGACGCCGATCTTCTGGCCGCCGACCTCGATCACGATCGACGGTTTTACACGGTCACCGAGCTTGGATTGCGCGTCGGCCTTCACATTGGCGCCGAGCACCGGAAACTTGATCATGTCCAGGAACGGCGCCAGCGCCGCCTCGCCATCGTCGAACTCGTGATTGCCGACCGCCATGGCGTCGAATTTCATCTGATTGAGGAATTCGCCTTCGGTCTTGCCCTTGTAGGTTATGTAGAAGAGCGATCCTTGGAAATTGTCGCCGGCGCTGAGCAGCAGCACGTTCTGGCCGTCGAGCTTCTTGCGCTCCTGGGCGATCGCCGTGATCAGCCGCGCCGCGCCGCCGATGCACTCGCCCTTGGTCTCCTCCTCGGCCGAGCAGGTCGATTCATATTTGTTGTTGCTTTCGATGCGGCTGTGCCAGTCGTTGATGTGCAGGATGTTCAGCGTGTAGTCGGCAAAGGACACGCCGGCCGACAGGCCGAGCGTGGACGCCGACAGGGCGGCAATGGCGGCGATCTTCTTCATCTTCGTCTCCCGGATGACCTGAGTACAGCGCCGCGCGTCATTTTGGACGCGCAAAGGACACTGTACCAATTTGCGCATGATCCTTTCCGAAAATCGATTCCGATTTTGGGGTCATGCGCAGAGGTGTTTAACGCAGGGCAACGAGTCCAGGTTAACGGGCTTGGAGAGCTGCCATCAGGTAGTCGGTATCCCAGGTTGCGAGTTTTCGC
>NZ_JBVVQD010000036.1:0-68542 GCF_055811755.1 Mesorhizobium sp. WSM4840 | reverse complement strand
GGCTATTGGCGCGAACAAGCCTGCCAGCGGCGGGCGAATTGGAACCCATTCGAAGAACCAGCGTCGCAATCGGGTGGTTTTCGGACGTTGGCCACGAAAGTATTATTGCAGCGCAGGTCCGTTAACATCACAGCGGTTTCGAGGTGTCCCATGCCCAGAGCGAGACGCCGAATGGCGCTTACGGTAGATTTGGTCGCACGCGCATATCGGGCGATTGAGAACACCGGCCCAGCCCCGGATATGGTTCGAAATACCGAAACTGAGTGGAATGCCACCGTTCGGGAGATGCTGGCATCGCGTCCCGGCGGACAGGATGTGTGGATCTTCGCCTACGGCTCACTACTCTGGAATCCGGCGGTGGAACATGTGGAAGAGCGTGAGGGCGTCGTGCGGGGTTGGCACCGTTCGTTTTGCATTCGGATGAAGGACTGGCGCGGAACCGTGGACCAGCCAGGCCTCATGATGGGGCTCGACGGGGGTGGGCAATGCAAGGGGATGGTCTACCGGCTGGCCGACGATACCGTTGAGGCTCAGCTCGGAAAACTGGTCCGGCGCGAAATGCCCGTGAGACCGTCCGGTAAGCCGTTCACCCACGCCCCCCGTTGGGTGCGAGTTCAGACAGCCCAAGGGCTTATCCACGCCATTGCGTTCGTGGTTGATCGAAAGGGAGCTAATTATGTAGGAGGCCTCACGCCGGATGAGACGGCGGGTATTTTGGCCAAAGCATGTGGCCACGGGGGGCGTGCGCCGAATATCTTTACAACACAATCTCGCAATTGGAGGCTTTAGGAATTCGGGATCGCAATCTGTGGCGCTTGCAGTCGCTTGTCGCGAACAAGCTTGTTTCATTGCATCCGTGATAGGGCCGCTGGCGGACCTCCCCGACCCGGCCGGAGTTGCGCGTTGAAAAGCAGCGCAATCACCACGTTCACGGAAGAGCAACCACTAGCCGTCGGGTAAGGGTCGTATCAGGCTGTAGCGCGAACGGCAGGTTTGGAGAAACGCAATTAAGGTCGGCAAATGGGGAAGATTGCAGCGTCTAGTCCCCTCAACGCCCTAGAAATTCTACACGTAAAAGCTTGCTCCAGCTATGCCAATTTCGCGATCAGGCCGTATAGGCGGCGAAACGCAAAGCCTCCCTTCGATTTCCAGTGATTTACCGCGCCGTGTGCCGCTGGACCGGCAAGCCGCCGCGCCACCTGCGAGGGTGATGCGGACACTCATTGGCTGGACCATGAAAGACCGCTCCTGGCGCGAGTTCGCCGTTTACTGACCCAATCCGGCGGCTAGGATCGGCGGCGCAAACCGGTTCTGTTCGGGTTTGAGCTTGCCGTTCACAATACCTGCGCCATAAAGGTCATGTGGGAATGGATTTTCGCAACGCCGTCGATGAAGCGACCGATGGGTATCAAGATCCGCTGGCTGGCGTGACCGGGCGATACGGACAAGTCGCCGGCGCTGGTGGCCAGAGAGCGTCCTCGGTTCGGGCTCACGATCGGCGGCCCCCGGTCGAGATCGTCTCTTGAACGGAAGGCGGCCCCGTTGCCGCAGGTGATTTGAGATGCACAATCACCCGAAACAGAGCCGGGGCACCGATCGACTGAGTCCACAAAAGCACAGCGATCGGCCGAGGGAGACCGACAACAAGCGCCTTGCCGAGCAGATTCGCAAGTTCCTCCGCAAGCACTATGCGAGCAAATATCGGGTGCGGTAAACAGTGGTCGCTGCACCTGAAACCCCGATGTGCAATAAGGGAGATCGTCATGGCAGAGAGCATTGCCCAGAAAACCTGTACGCCCTGCCGCGGCGGCATACCGCCGCTGACCGAGAAGGAAGCCGGCGGATATCTTTCCCAGACGCCCGGCTGGGATCTTCTGGAGGCGGGACACCTGATACGCCGCAAATTTAAGTTCGCGGACTTCCGGGAAGCACTCACCTTCGTCGACGAGGTCGGCCGGTTGGCGGAAGAGGAGGGGCACCATCCGGACATCTGCTTCGGCTGGGGCTACGCGGAAATCTCGCTGCAGACCCATAAGATCAGGGGCCTGCACGAGAACGATTTCATCATGGCAGCGAAGATCAATCAGCTAGCCGGTTTGTAAAGGGCGCTCGGCTCCGAACGGCCGGAACGGGTCTATTGCCCGGTTCGCCAACGGCTCAGTCGCGCCAGGAGTGACACACCGATTCCTCAGATTGGGAGGGTTCGACGGCGGTGATTGCCATCGGGCCGGCTCCCTTGGCGCGACGCTCACGGATTCCAGCCGCCGCTGCCGTACGGACGCGTGATGATTTCGAGCAGATACCCGTTCGGGTCTTCAAAGTAGAGACCGCGCCCACCGTCGTGGTCGTTGGTCTCCCCCGGCTTTCGTTGGCCGGGGTCAGCCCAGTAAGGCAAGTTCCGTTCGCGGATGCGGTTGAATATCTGTTCGAATTCGGCGTCGTCGACCAGAAATGCTGGCGCACGACCTTCTCCTCGGTATCCATATAGTCGAGATTGGCGTCGTTGTCGGTCGTGACCATGTGGAACGGCCCCCAGCGCCGCGGCGCCGGCAGCCCCAGCATCTCGGCCAGGAAATCTGCCGAGGCCTTGCTGTCGCGAGCCGGCAGAATCGTATGATTGAAATGGATCGCCATATTAGGCCCTCTGCAACGAGGTGAGCTTCATTTTCGAAGGAGGCTTCGCCCGGTTAACACCCGGGCCTGCCCGTTGTTCCGGGCCTCGCGAATTGAGAGCTGAAGCCGAATGGCCGCAAATCCTGGCGTGGATACCGGCTGCCGCGCCTGGCACCAGCACGGCCCTATGCCGCCGCAATGCGTGCGCGACGTCACCACCGCCTATCTCAAGGCCGAAGACGCCATCGGCCAATGGCTGGCCGAATGCTGCGCGCAAAGGCGGCGAAGTGCCGACCAAATGCGCCTACGCATCGTGGAAAAGCTGGGCGAGCGCAACAACGAAACCTCGGCTCGAAAAGGCGTTTACGCAAAAACTGGAAGACCGCGGCTATGGGCAGCGACACGGCCATGGCACCGACTGGTTCTACCCCGGCTTCAGCGTCCCGGAAAACGAGACCGAGTTGGCGGAACGCGAACGGCAGGTAGCTTATGAAAACCGCCGCTACGGAGGTAAATCGTGGGTTTCAGTGACTTGAATCGCCTGAAAAGGGAGCACCCCGCCCATCCCGCGCAGACCTCCGCCGCGCATCTTGTGCATCGGCCCGCGCAGCCGCGTGACGACAAGGGCCGTTTCGCCCAAGCCGCCAAGGATCAGGCGCGGCAATTCGGGTTGGCTCTGGAGATGGAGGAAGCATCGTGAACACGCACAAGGATGCGATGGCTTGGGTTATGCTGATCAACAACGTGATGTGCCTGTGTGCCCGCAATCCCGCCTTCTTCGGCCTTGGTCGGACCTTCGAACGTCGGTTGGTGCGCGCGGCCGAAGCCATCGAGGAGGCGCGATGAACATTCGTTGCGATCGTTGCGGGCGTGAACCGGACGAAGTGGCGCCGATGCTGAAGGATGTTATCTGGCGACATATAGCGCGGAAGAACGAAACGCTGTGCAAGGCGTGTGCACATGAAGCGATCCGGAGACACTTCGGCCGGGAGCTGCGATTCGCTGATCTCCTCCCGTGTGCGTTCAACATCACCTGGTGCTCGGCGTTTGAGGAGCTATTGCCGTGGGACGAGCCCTTGCCGCCGGGCGAGCTGGAACTATGGCAGCGCGCTTTTGCCACCGCCGAGCGGCTGATTGGTAACAGGAAGGCCATGGAGGAAGCGCAGCAATGAGGCCAAGGGGCAAACCTATTTCCCCGACGCCAGGATTCGCGCTGCGCGAAGCCGCCCAGCACCTGAACTCGGAAGCCGATGATTTGTTGAAGCTAGCGAAGTCGAAGCATATCCGATGGCGCGGCGAGGACGATCCGGAGGGCGCGGCGTGAAGGCCGGCTGACTGCGGGGGAGTTCCGACAATGCTTGTCGCTGAAGATCGCGATCTTCACCGCGATACGGTACAGACGTTGTAGTCGTCCTCTCGTTTGACGCCCGATTCCGCCGCAAGCCGGGGCGCTGCCGATGTCGGCAAAGGGTCCGAGAGCAGACCGGCAGCTTCGGGCTGCGAATATTCAAGAGCTGCCATTTCAGGTTGGGTATCGTCCTGACCTGACCCGTTCCTGCCGTTCCATCGTGTCACCTCAAAGTTCCGGATTGGGATGACGAACCGTCATTCATTGCAGCCGACTGATGGACACATTCGCGCAAAAAAGACTACATTTCGGTCGGCACAGGTCCTGCCTACTTGCGCCCAAAACCGCCTTTGGGTACGCATCTATTGTTCCGGAACACCGGCAGCGCGGAGCGAGGCCAAATCGGCCGCCATCTGCTCGGCATCGCCGCGGAACTGCGTTCTGAGCCAGGACGTAACAGTGAAGGTTGGCCGCGCCGCGGCAAGCTGCACGGCGGTCTCGCGGGCCTCTTCGAGACGCCCGTCCTGTTCCTGGACCATCACGATGTCGGCCAAACCATAGCCGGGACTGCGGGCATGATACGCACGGAACGCCGCAATCGCCTCCTCGGAGCGGCCGGCGAGCCGATAGGCGTTGCCCAGCACGCCGAGAAACCACGCCTGATAATTCGGGCTTAGCGTAATGGCCCTCTCGATCTGGCCGATCCCCTCGGCGGCATGGCCGGAACAAGCGAGTACAAAGGCTCCGAACACCAGCACGTCGGGCAGGTTGGGGCCGAGCTTGACAGCCTTCCGGGCAGCGGCGGCTGCCTCGTCGAACCGCGATCTCAGGAGCAAGATCCCGCTGGTGGCGCGATAGGCGTCGGGATTCTCGGGGTCGATCGTCAGCGCCCGCTCGACATAAGCTTCGGCTTTGTTCAATGCAGTTTCGCGGTCTTCGCCCGTCCAACCGTGGCGCGCGTCGGAAAAATGCATGAAGCCGAGCATCGCGTTGAGCGTCGCCGAACCGGGATCAAGCGCGAGCGCCTTCTCCCAGCAGCGGCGGGTCTGGACATGGGCGTTGGTGGTATTCGGACCGCGATAGTGGTGCAGCCCCTGTATCCACAGGCTCCACGCTTCGACATTCGTGGTCGTGGTAAAGCGCAGGCGCGCCTGCTCGCCTTCGGTCAGCCGGACCTGCATCTCGGTCGCGAGCGTCAGCGTGATCTCGTCTTGCACCGCAAAAATGTCGCCGATGCCACGGTCGAAACGATCTGCCCAGATGTGAACCCCTGTCGTGGCGTCGATCAACTGCGCAGTAATGCGGATGCGGCTGCCGGCCTTGCGGACGCTTCCC
This sequence comes from Mesorhizobium sp. WSM4840, assembly GCF_055811755.1. Taxonomy (NCBI): domain Bacteria; kingdom Pseudomonadati; phylum Pseudomonadota; class Alphaproteobacteria; order Hyphomicrobiales; family Phyllobacteriaceae; genus Mesorhizobium; species Mesorhizobium sp. WSM4840. The sequence goes on along the minus strand of NZ_JBVVQD010000036.1, from coordinate 63,246 downwards.
TCCAGCACGAAACGCACGCCGAGTTCGCAGGCGACCTGGCGCACGTCCACTGAGCGCCCCTTGTAGACGAAGCTTGAATGGCGCGCGATTACGGACAGGCCGGAGAGCTTTGAGAGGGTGGTAAGGATGTCCTCGACGAGGCCGTCGGCAAAGAATTCCTGCTCCGGGTCGTTGCTCATCACCGAAAACGGCAGGACCGCAATAGACGGCTTGTCGGTGCCGAGCGGCCGGGTGAAATTGGCCATGGGGCCTGCCTTCGACGCAACGTCGCCGTGCCATCGCCACACCCGCAATGGCCGATCGATGTTCTTGAGCTTAACTTCGCCAGAATCGACAAACGTGACGCCGATCTTGCCGCTCACCTGGGCATAGACGACATCTGAGGCGAGAATGCCGCCAGGCGGCGCTTGGCCTTCAAGCCGGGTTGCGACATTGACGCCGTCGCCGAATATGTCATCGCCCTCGATGACGATGTCGCCGAGATTGATGCCAATGCGGAACTCGACGCGCCGCTGAGCAGCCAAATTGCGCTCACTCATGGCCCGCTGGATCGCAACCGCGCATTCGACCGCCTCAACGACGCTGCCAAACTCGACCAGCGCACCGTCGCCCATCATTTTGACAATGCGGCCATGACGCGCGGCGACGGCGGGATTGAAAGTCCCGCTCCAAATCTGCCGCAGCTCCGCGATCGTACCAGCCTCGTCTTTCCCCATCATACTGCTGTACCCAGCGACATCGGCGGCGAGGATGGCGGCGAGCCGGCGCGTAATCTGCTGTTCCGACATACGGACCCCACAGGCGATGGGCTTCGCACCACTAGCCTTGGCTAGCAGGTCGTACTGTACGGGATATTCGTCATCTCTAATAGATCGTCGAAGACTGACTACGGCCTCGCATGCGATTCAGACCAGGGTCATCTAGGGACATCAGTACCGGTTCACGACAGACGCAAATGAGTCAAATTGCCTCGCAGCGCGCCCGCCGCGGAACGGCTGCTAACATCGAAAGCGGTAATTCGCAGGCCAGGCGATGAACGCCGGCTACTGGCGCTCCTTGTCTTTCACCCTCAAGCATCCAGCCAGACCTTGCCGAAGTCATGCTCGAAGGTCGGGTGCATGCCGTGGTTCTTCACCGCGGCCGACGAGTGGTTGTAGATCTTGCGCCAGTAGGGCTGGATGATGATGCCGGAATCCCGGAGGATGTTCTGGATGTCGGCCATCACCGTCTTGCGCTTCTCCGCATCCGCGATCGACAGCGCCTCTTCGATCTTGGCGTCGAGGTCGGGGTTGGAGTAACCGGTCTCGTTCCAGGCCTCGCCGGTGCGGTAGGCGATGGCGACGACCTGGATGCCGAGCGGACGCATGTTCCAGGCGGTCGTCGAATACGGATACTTGGTCCAGTCGTTCCAGAAGGTCGAGCCCGGCAGGACCGTACGCTTGACCTTGATGCCGGCCTCGCGGAGTTGGGCTGCGATCGCGTCGCCGGTGTTCTTCATCCAGTCCTCGTCGACCGTGATCAGATCGTGCTCGAAATCGATCTGCCCGGCTTCGGTCATCAGCGCCTTGGCTTTTTCCATGTCGCGCGCGATCTTCGGCAGCTCGGCATATTCCGGATGGATCGGGCAGACATGGTGGTTTTCGGCCACCTCGCCGGCATTGCCGTAGCCGAGCTGGAGGATGGCGGCGTTGTCGACGGCAAGCTGCAGGGCCTGGCGGACCTTCTGGTTGTCATAGGGCTTGTTGGTCACGTTGGTGCGCGCCACGATGGTCGATGCGGTCACCACTTCCGATTTAACCAGATCGAGCGCATCAAGGATCGGCACGTAGTCGGCGGTTGTCTCGTCGTTTGTGTGGACCTCGCCGGCCTCGAAGGCCGAGACCATCGCCGAAGGGTCCGCACCGTAATCGATGAACTCGACGCCGTCGAGCATGACGTCGCCGCCCCACCAGGCGCCGTTCTCGCGGCGCCTGTAGACCACCTTCTGGCCGACATCGTATGAGACCAGCTCGAACGGGCCGGTGCCGACGGGATGCTGGACGAAATTGGCTCCCTTCTCGTCGAAGGCGCGATGCACGACCAGGCCGGGGTAATCGCAGAGGTTCGGAATCAGCGCGATGTCCGACTTGGTCAGGCTAAGCTTGACCCTCATGTCGTCGACCTTGGTGACGGAGCCTTCGCGCAGCTTGCCGGTGGCGTCGTCGACCAGCGTGCCGAGGCGGCCGGGCATGGAATTGCCCTCAGCTGACTTGTCGGCCCAGCGGGTGAAGTTGAAGATCACATCGTCAGCCTTGAAAGTGTCGCCGTTGTTCCACGTTACGCCCGGACGGACATGCAGGATATACTCCGTGGCGTCGTCGTTCACTTCCCAGCTTTCGAGCAGATAGGGCTCGAAGGTGAATTCACGGGTATATTTGACCAGGGGCTCGAGCGTCTGGCGTTGCGCGGTGGCGATTTGGGTCCAGTCCGCGGTGCGCGGATCCTTCGGATCCTTGATGCGCATCGCGACTTTGAGGATACCGCCCTTTACGGGTTCCTGCGCGACCGCCTGGGTCGGCGCGGCAAGCCCGATCATGCTATAGGCCATCGCCGTCGATGCGCCGAAGGCGGATGCCAGCGCCAGAAACTCGCGGCGATCCATCTTGCAGACTCTGGCGTACTTCGCCAATTGGCGAATGTGATGGGGAACCCGGTCGCCGTTACTCTTGTAGAGGGTCATGACTTCCTCCCATTGTGACGTTGGCCGCGATCATGACGATGCACAGCTGTCCAGAAGCGCCTTCGCATCGATCAAGTCGCGCGTGTTGAAGCCTTCCGTGAACCAGGCGTAGGTCGGCGCGAGCAGGTCGTAGGCTTCTTGCCGATCGCCGCGGTCGGCCCACAGCCGAGCGAGCGAGATCGACGCGCGCAGCTCCAGTGATCGCGCCTGCTGTTCGCGAGCGATCTCGATGGCATGACGATATTGCGCCTCGCTCTGTTCGGAGTCACGGGGTTTTGCCAGGCGCAGGAGATTTCCAGTGAGTCGGTTAAATTCCGACTCCCAGAGGCGCGCGCCAGTTGCCTCCGCCTCAGATATTGCTGGCTGCAGCAGGCTCAGGCCGGCATCAACCTCGCCCGCCAGTTCGCAGACGCTCCCAAAAAGACAGAGAAAAAGGCCTTTTCCCTCGACGTCACTGAGGATTTCGTTTGGCAGCGCCGGTGGGGCGGCGGTGACGGACGCTGGAACCTGCTGTGCGCTCTCGAGGGCCTGGATCATGGTCAACTGCAGATTGATGTAGGGGACCCAGGCCGGAAATCCCTCGTGCGCCAATTGAAGCCTCGCTTCGGCTGCTTCCCGAGCCGCCGTGGCATCGCGGCGGAAGTAGTGCAGCACGGTGGCATAATAGAAAGCGTGGTGCAAACTGGGCGGATGAGGCAGTTGGCGGGCCCGGATAATGGATTCTCGCGCCCGGGCCAACGCCTGATCCGGAAAGCCAAGCATCCACAGACTGATGCCCTGCTTGGCAGCTGCGCACACGCCGGAGTCGTGGCCGCCATAGACGAAGGCGTGCAAGAAATGTTCTGGCCGATAGAGCAAGAGACCCTGGTCGGTGTGCTCGTACACCGAGCGCCACTTACCGAGCGCGTATTGCGTCGTCCAATTGACGTGGTGGGCCTCCAGCAGCAGGGACGGGTCGCCCGATTGCCGGGCGATGCCGATCAGTTTATCAGCGAGGGCGCTGGCCGTGTGCATCTGCCCCTGGGATCGGTGGCCGGTGCACAGGCCGCGCAGCGCGGGGAAGGATTTTGACGTCTCGCTGCCCAGTTTGGCACATAGCTCGCAGGCTCGCGTATAGGCGGCAACGGCCCCGGCAGACCCATAGCCCTTGAGCGATGCCAAGGGTATGCCAAGCGCAAGCTGCAGATCGATTTCGCGATCGTCGCGGGCCCGGCTGTCGGGGAGTTGGGTGAGGAGGTCAAGGCCTTTTGAGAGGTGCGCAATGGATTCGTTGTGGGCCGAGCGACGATTGGCGCGGAGGCCCGCCTTGTACCAGGACGACACCGCATCATCGAACAGTCCGCCCTCGGTAGCATGGTGGGCGAGAACCTCCGGTTCCGCCTCTGCTCGCTCGGGAAAGCGATCACGCAGGAGGGTGGCTATCCTGCAATGGAGTTGCTGGCGTCGGCTCTTCAGGAGCGACTCGTAGGCGGCATCCCGCACGAGTGCATGCTTGAAGGTGTAGATCGCGTCCGGGGGCTTGCCACGGCAAAAAGCCAGTTCGGCATGAACAAGTTCGGCCAGAGCGGTCCTGACCTTCGGCTCGTCCATCCGTGCCGTTGCTTCCAGCAATTCGTAACTGAACTCGCGGCCTATAGTAGCGCCGATTTGCGCTACCTCCTTAACCGGCGACAACCGATCAAGGCGAGCCAGGAGCGAGTCCTGCAGCGTCGAGGGGATGGCGAGCGGTGGAAGTGGACCGGCAAGCTCATAGCGCTCACCGGCTGCGCGCAGCAGACCCGATTCGAGCACCGCCTTTGTCAGTTCCTCGACGAATAGCGGCACGCCTTCGGTCTTGCGGAGAATATGCGCTTGCACTTCGCCGGGAAGCGGCCGGCCGCCAGTGAGATGGTCAATGAGTGTTGCGCTTTCGTTCCGCTGGAGATGACTGAGTGTCAGCAGCGTCACATACGGTCGGCCGGTCCAGCGTGGCGCGAACTCGGGCCGGAAGGTAACAACCAGCAGTACCGGCAACCGCTCGATCCGATCGACAATGCGATCGAACAGCTCAAGGCTGGTGGGATCGAACCAGTGAGCATCCTCGACCGTCATGAGCACCGGCTGCTTGGCCGCGAGGCCCTCAAGCTGGGCGAGCAGCGCCTGAAACGTCTTCGCCTTTTTCTGTTCCGGGGCGACTTTGGGCACCGGGTAGCGGTCGCCTGTCGGGATCGCCAAATACTCAGCGATCAACGGGATCGCCGATTTCGGGTCAGGCTCAGCCGCGGTAAGCAGTGCCTCCAGCTTGGCCAATTTCACCTCCGGCGCATCCTCGTGCCCGAAGGCCGCAGCCCGACGCAGCTGGTCCAGCACCGGGAACAGAGCGCTGTTTGTGCGATGGGGCGAGCCGTGATAGCGCAGCGACAGACATTCCTCGCCGAGCCGCTCGCGCAATGCGATCGCGATGCGGGACTTGCCGATGCCAGGCTCGCCGGACAGCAGTACGACCTGACCCCTGCCATCCTTGGCGCCCCGCCAGCGGTCGAGGAGCAAGGCTACCTCCTGATCGCGGCCGACGAGCGACGTGAGGCGCATCCCGTGCAGCGCCTCGAAGCGGCCCTCGGCTCGGCTCTCGCCCATGACCAGCCATGCCTGCACCGGCTGGGCGAACCCCTTCAGATCGTGGGTGCCAAGATCAACCAGCTCGAACAGCTCGCGAAGCAGCAGCCGGGTCGTTCCGGCCACGACCACATTGCCAACCTGGGCAAGTGCTTGCAGGCGTGCCGCCAGGTTCGGCGTCTCGCCGACCACCGCCTCCTCCTGCGCTGCACCTTCGCCGATCAAGTCGCCTACCACCACCAGACCCGTGGCGATGCCCACTCGCGCCCCCAGCGGCACTTTCGCGGGCGTCGCCAGCTCGGCGACAGATGCGACAATGGCAAGCCCGGCCCGCACTGCTCGCTCGGCCTCGTCCTCATGTGCACGCGGCCAGCCGAAATACGCCAGCACTCCATCGCCCATGTACTTCGCCACATGGCCATCCACACGCGTGATCTCGGCAGCCACCGCATTCTGGTATGCCCGGATCACCCCTCCCATTTCTTCCGGGTCGAGCTGACCCGACAACGCAGTCGATCCGGCCAAGTCAGCAAACATTACCGTCAACTGACGGCGTTCAGCTTCCGGGCGAGGCGGTGGACCACTTCCAGGGATCGGTTCAATTCGGGCCGCCGTGGCGGGATCCCCCATACCGCGCTTGCCAAGCTCCGCGATCGCCGCCAACACGAGCTTTCTCGGGCCCATCGGGAGGCCCAGCGCTTTGAGGTCCGCATCCGAGAGATGCGGGAGCACTTCGGGCGTGATCTCGTTCCTGGCGAAGGTTCTGCTATATTTGCCGAGCCCAAGGCTCGAGAGCCACCCGGCAATGTCCATGACACGCTCCGTGTAGTTCAAAGCAGATTAACACCCAGCAGGCCCAGGGCGAAGCCCGGATGCGCTGTCCGAGGCATCAATGCGGAGGGTGCGGCCGCAGACTTGATCACGGCCGTCGTAAACACAATCGAATGTCCGCTCTCGGGAAATCCGCTAGCGTCAGCGAACGGCCGACTTTGGGCGCGAAGCAGACGTTTAGGCCTAGCGCGGCGACTGTCGGATTTTGGGCCGGATTCCGACTTTGCGGGGTCATTCGGCCGCGCTCGGAAAATGACGCTCTCTGCTCGTTCGCGCCGACCAATTCAAACGGCAAGGTTTCATCCATCTCGGCCATTGGCGACAGCTCTAGGGCGCGCCCCCTCTATCTCCGGCTACCCCAGCCTTGCCCGTGCCTTTGCCGTCCAGGCGTTGAACAGCCGGTCGGCGACGATGCCGATGAAGGCGATGGCCAGGCCGGCGACGATGCCGCGGCCTGAATCGGCCTTGGACAGCGCGATGAACACCTCCTGGCCGAGATCGCGGGTGCCGACCATGGCGCAGATGATGATCATCGCGAGCGCCATCAGGATCGTCTGGTTGACGCCAAGCATGATCTCGGGCAACGCCAGCGGCAACTGCACGCGCAGGAACGTCTGGCGCTTGGTGCAGCCCGACACCTTTGCCGCCTCGATCAGTGCCGGCGGCACCTGCCTGAGGCCATAATTGGTGTAGCGGATGGCCGGCACCACGGCGAAGGCGACCGTCGCGATCATCGCCGTCACGTCGCCGACGCGGAACAGCATCACCACCGGGATGATGAAACAGAACGACGGCAGCACCTGCAACGTGTCGATGATCGGGGTGACGATCTTCTCGACACGGTCGCTGCGCGATGCCATCAGCCCGATCGGAATGCCGATCAGGCAGGCGATGAAGGCCGAGATGCCGCAGAGATAGACCGTCGCCATGGTCTTTTCCCAGAGACCGGTTACCGCGCAGAAGACGGTCAGCGCCGCGACCAGGGTGGCGAGGCGCAGACCGCCGAGCTGGTAGCCGGCAAGGCCAAGCAGGAACACCGCGCCTAACCACGGAAAGCCTTCGCAAAAGGCGCGTACCGGGTTCAGCACATTGAGGATCAGCGCCACGCGGAACGCTTCGATCGTGTCGAAGAAGTTGATCGTGATCCAGCTCACCGCTGTCTTCCACAGCGGTGCGGTGGTGAAGGTGATCGCCTTCGGCACTGCGGCGAAGGCCGGCACGAACAGACCTAGCAGTGTCGTGACGGCAAGGATGGCGATGGCCAGCGTCAGGTTGGGGTAGCGCCGCCAGAAGCTCGGGCTCACCTCCTGATAGACATGGCCTTGGGCGTGATTGCGCGCGATTGCCTGGCTCAGCCGGTCGAGCGCGATCGCCAGTGCCACGATGGCGAGGCCGGCTTCCATGGCCTCGCCGACCTTCAGCGCGCGCAGCGCCAGCAGCACGTCGTAGCCGAGGCCGCCGGCGCCGATCATCGAAGCGATGATCACCATATTGAGCGCCAGCATGATGACCTGGTTGACACCGACCATCAATGTCGGACGCGCCGACGGCAACAGCACGCGCCACAGTTTCTGGCGCGCCGTGCAGCCGGCCATCTCGCTGAAATCGTCGATTTCGGATGGCACCCGCGACAGTCCCAGCATCGTCGCGCGCACCATCGGCGGCGTGGCGAAAATGGCCGTCGCGATCATCGCCGAAACCGGGCTGTTGCCGAACAGCAGAAGCATCGGGATCAGATAGGCGAAGGTCGGGATGGTCTGCATCAGGTCGAGGGCAGGGGAGATCAAAAGCCTCTCCGCCCACGGCTTGCGCCACGCCCAGATGCCGACGAACAATCCGGTGACGATGCAGAACGGCACGGCGATGGAGATCAGCCCCAGCGTCAGCATGGCGCTGGTCCATTGGCCGAACAGCGCGATGTAGAGAAAACAGCCGCCGACCAGCGCGCCGAGCTTCCAGCCACCGGCGGCGCGGCCGGCCAGGAATGCAACGATGCAGACGCCAACCCAGGACAGGCGCGGCAAGATGATCATATCCGCGCCACGGCCGATCTTGAAATTCTTGGCAAGCAGATTGAGCGCGAAATCGAGCGGCACGCCGAGCGCCGCGGTGATCGACCGCGTCAGCCAGGAGAAGCTCGACTTTATCAGGTTCATCAGAGCGCTGACCCAGTCGGCGACGGGAACGACTGCGCCGGCCGGATAGTTGACGGCCCAGAGCAGCCTGTCCTGCAGCAGGAACACGGCAAGCACGGCGGCAAGGGCGCAGGCCCAAGCCACCAGCCAGATCTGAACCGGCCGCGATCTCGCCTCGCTGGTGCTTGCCGTCACCGTCATGCGCCGGCCCCGGGACGTTCGATGCCGGCCAGAAGATCGATCACGGCTTGCGGCGTGACCTCGCCGATCGGCTTGCCGGTGCCGTTGACGACGGCGAACGGCTTGCCGACTGAGACGATGCTTGCCGAAAAAGTTGATATCTTGGCATCCGGCGCGACCACGCCGCCATGCTCGGTGCCGTCGCAGGCGCGCATCAGGCTTCGCGCCGAGATCACCTTGGCACGGTCGACGTCGCGGGTGAATTCAGCGACATAGTCGGTCGCCGGATTGACCACCAGCTCTTCCGGCGTGCCGATCTGGATGACCTCGCCGTCCTTCATGATGGCGATGCGGTCGGCCAGCCGGATGGCCTCGTCGAAATCATGAGTGATGAAAACGATGGTCTTGCGCAGCATGGTCTGCAGCCGCATCAGCTCGTCCTGCATCTCGCGGCGGATCAGCGGATCGAGTGCCGAGAACGGCTCGTCGAGAAACCAGATCTCCGGCTTGGTGGCGAGGCTGCGGGCGATGCCGACACGCTGCTGTTGGCCGCCGGAAAGCTCGCGCGGGTAGAAATGCTCGCGGCCGCGCAGGCCGACGAGCTCGATCACTTCCCGCGCGCGCTTCTCGCGCGTCGGCCGGTCCTGTCCCTGGATGCCCAAGGGAAAGGCGATGTTCTCCAGCACATTCAGATGCGGCAGCAGGGCGAAATTCTGGAACACCATGCCCATGCGGTGGCGCCGCAGCTCGATCAGCGCGGCATCGGAGATCTTGAGGAGATCCTTGCCCTCGAACTCGACCTTGCCATGCGTCGGCTCGACCAGCCGTGACATGCAGCGCACCAGCGTCGACTTGCCGGAGCCGGACAGGCCCATGATGATGAAGATCTCGCCTTGGCGGATTTCGAGGTCGACGGCGCGCACCGCCCCGACCAGCCCGGCCGCCGCGACTTCCGCCATGCTGGCCTTGCCGTCGCGCTGGCGGATGAAACCTGCTGCGTTCGCGCCGAACAGCTTCCAGACGTTGCGGCAGGCAAGTTTTATTGGGCGGGCATCCTTTGGCGTGCCTGCCGCTTGCGGCACCTGTTCAGTCGTATCGGCCATGCAGTCGTCCTTCTGGAATATGGGATAGAGACCCGGTCATGAATGACCGGATCTCGCAGTTTCCAGTTGGAACGATCACTCGGCCCAGGCTTTCCAGTCGGCTTCGTGGGCGGCGATCCAGGCAGCGGCGACGTCTTCCGGCGTCTTGCCTTCGAGATCGATCTCGCCGCTCATCTTGTTGAGCTCGTCGGTGTCGACCGTGTAGTTTTTCGCGACCTTGTAGGCGACCGGCCATTTGTCCTTCATGCCGGCCCAGGAATATTTCCAGATCTCGCCATGCGGCTTGCCGCAGTCATATTTCGCTTCAGGGTTCACGCCCCATTTCGGATCGTTGTAGCATTCCGGCGTATAGTCGGGGAATTCGACCCATTCGCCCTTGTATTTAGCCGGCGCCCAATGCGGCGAATAGACCCACAGCATGATCGGCGCCTTGCGCTGATAGGCCGAATCCAGTTCGGCGAACATCGCCGCATCGGTGCCGGCGTGGATGACGGTGAAGGGCAGCTTCAGCGCCGCGGCACGCTCGTCGTCAAAACCTTCCCACGTCACGGGGCCACCGAGATAGCGGCCGTTCGGCGCCGTTTCCGCCGTCGAGAAGGCTTCGGCGCATTTCGGGTCCTTCAGCGCCTCCCAGTTCGGCAGGCCCGGGCATTTCTCCTTCATGTATTCGGGATACCACCATTCTTCCTTGGCCTTGGGCCGGAGCGCACCGAGGCGTTCGGTCTGGCCGGTCGCATCGGAGGCCTTCATGGCTTCGCCGGCCGTCGTGTCCCAGAATTCCAGCGCGACAGTGAGGTCGCCATTGGTAAGTCCGGTGGTCAGGCTGGAGAGATAGTCGGCGGTCGGGTACTCGACCGTGTATCCGAGCTTTTCCAGAATGCCGCCGAGGATCTTTGCGTTCAGATTGACGCTGGTCCAGTCGAACAGCGCGATCTTGATCGGGTCGTTGGATTCTGGCGCCGCAGCCTGAGCCGAAGGCGTCAGCACACTTGCCGCGGCAAGCGCAAAAGCTCCCATTGATAATCTGGATATCATACTCCGAAGTGACATGCCTGTTCTCCTGTCAAGCTCTGGTGGAAGTTATCGTTCGTTCCCTTCTTGCGTCTTTTTTGATTGTGTTGGAAAAGCTGATCGTTGCGCAAGTCCATTGGCACCAAATTGCTGTCGGCGCTGAAGTAGGCGCAGACGCAATGATGCCCAATTCGATGAAGATGTCGTGCGGGACGGGACCGCGTCATGGCTGCCGTGCAGCCGAAGCAGTGATCTGCGGATCGATCGCCGGTCTTGCGGCGCCCTCAATCTTGCGAGCCATCAAGTTCCCATGATGTCGGCTGCCGGCAGTCGCCGAAGCCATTTTCATGGGATGAAATTATATATACCAACGTTCATGTCGCGCAACGACTAACGCGGCGCGAATCGCGCAATTCGGCTGCAGTTTCGCCGCCTGCCGATTATATCAGCAGATTGACGCGTGAACCTGCCCCGTTGCTCACGACATGATCAGCCCGCCATCGACATTGATGGTCTGACCGGTGATGTAGGCGGCGTCGCTGCTGGCCAGAAAGCTGACCAGGCCGGAAACGTCCTCGCCGCTGCCGGCGCGGCCCATCGGGATGTTCTTCACCCATTCGGCCATCAACTCGCCGGGCTTGTAATCGCCAATCAGCTTGCCCCATGCCGCGTCGTTATAGACCCACATGTCGGTGTCGATGATGCCGGGACAGATCGCGTTGACGGTGATCTTCTCCTTAGCAACCTCCTTGGCGAGGCTCTGAGTGATGCCGACGACGCCGAATTTCGAGGCGGCATAATGCGGCGTGTAGATGAAGCCCTGTCGCGCCTGGCCGGATGCGGTGTTGATCAGCCTGCCGCCGTCGCCATGTTTGCGGATGCGCGCGATCGCCTCCTGGCAGCACAGGAACACGCCCTTGGTGTTGACCGCCATTACCTTGTCCCATTCGGCCTCGGTCATCGCCTCGATCCTGGCGATGGTGATGACGCCGGCATTCTGTACGGAGATGTCGACGCGGCCGAACTGCTGTTCGGCCAGATCGTAGAGGGCGGCGACCTCGTCCTTCTTGGTCACGTCCATGCGCAGCGATGCGACCTTGGCGCCTTCCGCCTTCAGGCCGGCGGCGATCTCGTCGATGCGCGCGTCGATGGCGCTGACAACGACCGCAGCACCTTCCGCCGCAAAGCGCCTGGCCATCGCCGCACCGATGCCGCCGCTGGCGCCAGTAATGACCGCCGTCTTCCCTTGGAATCGCTTCTGCATTTTTTCTCCTACCAGCAGACGAAGCCACCATCGACGATCAGGTCGATGCCGGTGACGAAACTCGAAGCGCGACTGGCCAGGAACACGGTCGGGCCGACCATCTCTTCCGGCGCCGCCATGCGCCCCATCGGCGTATCGCGCTCGAAGATCCTGACCTGGTCGGCGACCTCCGGCCGCTTGTTCATCGGCGTCAGCGTATAGCCGGGGCTGACGACGTTGACGCGCAGGCCGCGATCGGCCCATTCCATGGCAAGGCTCTTCGACATGTGGATGACGGCGGCCTTGGATGAATTGTAATGCGCCTGGGTCAGGCCGCGATTGACGATCGAGCCCGACATCGAGGCGATGTTGATGATCGAGCCCTTGCGCCGCGTCAGCATCGTGCGCGCTTCGGCCTGGCAGGACAGGAACACGCCGTTGACATTGACGTCGTAAAGCTTCTGCCATTTCTCCAGCGACAATGTCTCGGCCGGCTCTGCCGCGGCAACGCCGGCATTGTTGACGGCGACGGTCAGCGCGCCCAGTTCCTTCTCCGTGCGTTCGATCGCCGCCGCGAGATCGGCCTCTGAAGTCACCGTGCCGGACAGCACCAGCGCCTTGCGCCCGAGCGCCGAAATTCTGTGCGCGGTCTCGTCCAGCCCGCCCTTCGAGGCATGGCCGAAACAGGCGATGTCGGCGCCGGCCTCGGCCAGGCCGATGGCGATTGCTTGGCCGATGCCGCTGCCGGCGCCGGTGACGAGGGCAACGTCCCCATGAAGATCGAATAGTTTCATCGAAATGTTTCCTGTTGAGCCGCCGGTGCTGCCTAGGAAGGAAGGGCGCCATTCTCGACTGGCGCCCCGCGCGGTCCGGTGCTTGGGAGCGTATCACCTGCTGCGCTTTATTCCGATCCTTTATGCCGCCGTCAGCTTGTGGCGAGCTCCATGACGGCGACGTTGTTCGCTTCGCTGCGGTCGAGAATTCCGCGCTGGCGGCCACGGCTCAGCACCAGCACGCGATGCGACAGGCCGAGCACTTCCTCGAGGTCGGAACTCACCACCACCACCGCCATGCCGGAGCGGGCGAGGTCGGCGATGACATCGTAGATCGCGGCGCGGGCGCCGACATCGATGCCGCGTGTCGGCTCGTCCAGGATGAATACCTTGGGCGGCCGTGAAATCCATTTGGCGATGATCACCTTCTGCTGATTGCCGCCGGAAAGCTTGCTGATCGCCTGGTTAGGCCGGCCCTTGACGCCAAGCCGGCCAATGCCGGCCTCGGCGAATTTCTGTACCGCCTTCGGAAACACCCATCCATTCGGCGCGACATGGTCGAAATTGCCGATCGCCAGATTCTCGCCGATGGTCTGGTCGAGCACCACGCCTTGCGCCTTGCGGTCTTCCGGCACCAGCACGACCCCGGCCTTGATCGCCGCCGCTGGGTCATTGAGGTGAACCGGTTTCCCGCCGACACGCACCGAGCCGGACGAAATCGGATCGGCGCCGGCAATCGCCCGCACCAGCTCCGTGCGGCCGGCGCCGATCAGTCCGGCGATGCCGAGGATTTCGCCGGCCCGCACCGAAAAGCTGACATTCTGGAAGCTGCGTTCCGGCGAGGACAGGTTCTCGACTTCGAGCAGCGCCTCATCGCCTGGCACCGACAGCGGCGGGAACATCCGCTCGACGCTGCGGCCGACCATCTGCTCGACCACGGTGCGCACCGGAATGTCGGCGCGCTCGTGCCGGGCGACGATGCGCCCGTCGCGCATCACCACCACGCGGTCGGCGATCTCAGCGATCTCGTCCAGCCGGTGGCTGATATAGATGAAGGACATGCCTTCCGCCTTGAGCTTGCGGATCTGCTGGAACAACAGTTCCGTTTCCTCGCTGCCAAGCGCTGCTGTCGGTTCGTCGAAGATCAGAAGCTCGGCATTGAGCGTCAGCGCCTTGGCAATCTCGACCTGCTGCTGGGCGGCGATGCGCAGCGTGCGCACCTTGCGTTCCGGCGAAACGTCGAGGCCGAGCCGCTTCAGTTGGGCCGATGCCCGCGCATTCATGGCCGCACGGTCGATGCGGCCGCCGCGCATCGGCAGGCGTCCGACATAGACGTTCTCGGCGACCGACAGATCCGGCAGCAGCTTCAGTTCCTGGTGGATCATGCCGACACCGGCGTCGATGGCGGCGGCGGGAGAGGCGGGGGAATAGGGCTTCCCCCGCCATGTGATGGTGCCGGCATCGGATTTGGTCGACCCGGCGATGATGTTCGAAACGGTGGACTTGCCTGCGCCATTTTCGCCAAGCAGCGCCACGACCTCGCCCGGCCGCACCTCGAAGCTCGCATCGGCCAGGACCTGGACCGGTCCGTAGCTCTTGCAGAGGCCGCTGACGAACAGCCCCAGATGCGGGGTCTGCGTGTGGCTGGGATCCAAGGACATCGTTCCGCTCATCAACTGCCGGACTCTTTGGGATCAGGGATGCTTGGCGATGAACTGATCGACATTGTCCTTGGTGGTCAGCGTCGCGTCCTGCAGCTGTTCTGCGGGAACGGTTTCGCCGGCCACCAGCTTGATCGCCGCATCGACGGAAAGCCGGCCCATGCCTTGTGTCTGCTGCGTCGCGGTTACGTCAAAAACGCCGCCCTTCAGAGCCTTGAGCGCCGCCACGTCGCCGTCGAAGCCGGCAACCCAGACCTTGTGGCCGGGATTGGCGACCTTGACCGCCTGCGCAGCACCGAGCGCCAGCGCGTCGGCCTGGCCGATGACGATCGATACGTCGGGATGGGACTGCAGCAGGTCCTGCGTCAGCTTGAAACCTTCGTCCTGATGCCAGCCTTCGCTCCATAGCTCGCCGACCACCTTGATGTCGGGATAGGCGCTCAGCGCTTCGCCGCAGCCCTTCGACCGGTCGACCTCGGGCGTCGTGCCTTTCTGGCCATGGATGATGATCAGCTCGCCCTTGCCGCCGGCCTGCTTGGCGATGTAGTCGCATACCGCCTTGGCCGACGCCACGCTGTTGGTGGCGATGAAGGTGTCGCCGGGTGCGCCTTCAGCGTTGCGGTCGACATTGATGACCGGGATGCCGGCCGCCTTGGCCGTCTTGGTCGGCACGGTGGCGGCGGTGGCGCCGGCCGGGATGTAGATCAGCGCATCGATGTTCTGCGTGATCAGGTCCTGCACCTGGCTGACCTGGGTCGCCGAATCGCCTTTGGCGTCGACGGTGACGATTTCGATGCCCTTTTCCTTGCCGTAGGCTTCGACGGACTGCTTGATCTGGTTGAAGAAGTCGGCCTGCAGGTTGGCGACGGCAAGGCCAAGCTTCTTGGCCTCCTTGGCCGACGCCATCTCGGACAGTCCGAGCAGCGGAATGACGGCCGCGGCAGCAAGCAGCAATGAACGTTTGGTCAGCATGTGTTTCCTCCGTTGATGTTCAATCTGTCCCGCCGGCGCATCACGGCGCCCCTTGGCCGAACAACTCCCAGTTTCGGATCACCGATCCGTTTTCGCCCGGACATCCGGGTGAATCTCATTGCGCCCCGCTCTTCATTGCGCCCATTCTTCATTGTGCTCTGCGCCGCCATGTATCCGTGGCCACCGCCAGCGCGATCACCACGCCGATCACCACCTGCTGGATGAAGGGCGACACGCCGAGCAGGTTCAGCCCGTTGCGCAGCACGCCGATGATCAGCACGCCGATCGCGGTGCCGCCGATCGAGCCGATGCCGCCCGACAGGCTGGCGCCGCCGATCACCACCGCCGCGATCGTGTCCAGCTCGTAGCCGAAGCCGGAGCTCGGCTGGACGGAATCGAGCCGTGCCGCAAGCACGATGCCGGCAAGCCCGGCCAGCACGCCGCAGATCGCGTAGACCCAGTTGGTCAGCGACTTGACCGGTATGCCGGACAGCCGGGCGACTTCGGCGCTGCCGCCGATCGCGTAGAGGCTGCGGCCGGTCGCGCGATAGTTCAGGAAGATCGCAAAGATGATGGCCAGCACGATCATCAAGCCGACGGTGACCGACAGGAAGCCGAAATGGCGGATGATCGACAGGCTGGTAAACCAGTCGGGAAAGCCGATGATCTGCGAGCCGTCGGTGATCATGTTGGCGAGACCGCGCGCCACCGACATCATGGCCAGCGTGGCGATGAAGGGCGGCAGCTTGGTGACGGTCACGAGCAGGCCTGAAACCAGCCCGCAAAGTCCAGCAACGACAAGCGCTGTGACGATGCCGGCGGGCATGCCGAGATTGAGATGGTCAGGATGGGCGACGAACCCCATCACCATGGCGGCGAGCGCCAGCACGGAGCCGACGGAAAGATCGATGCCGCCGATCAGGATGACCAACGTCATACCAATCGCCATGATGCCGAGCACGGTGACCTGGTCGAGCACGTTGAGGATGTTGCGGACGGTCAGGAACGTGTCGGTGGTCATCGACAGCGCAAGGCACAGCAGTACCAGCCCGATCAGCGGTCCCAAGGTTCCGGCGAACAGGGCCGAAAGCTTCGCGCCCGCCGCGGCCTGCGCACTTGGGCCGGCCTTCAACTCGCTTGCACCGTTGCTCAGAGCCATCTTGTCTCCTCCATCAGCGATCCGGCGATGCGTCGCCGGCTCAGCCTTGTTCACCAGGCACCTCCCTGTGAACAATTTATCTTTAGTATGCAATTTTGTTCAGCTAAACTGTTCGTCGGAAAATTGTCAAGGCCCGCCGCATCATTCCACGCCGGTTTGCGCCGCCGGGCGGTTTGTCATACGGAAGGGCACGAAATGCCGCGTTTCGGTTCCGGTCTCATCCTGCGAATTCATCTCGGCTGCTGGACCAGGGCAGGACGGCCAAGACGAAGTAGTTGTTGACCATTTTGGGTTTCATCTGGCGTTGTGGACGATATCCTGTCGAATGTCTTAAATCCTGAACCCTGGGCACACGGAACGATTTCGTGCCGCTCGGTCGGATACGCCATCTGAATGGCTTTGAAGAATCTGGACGACCGCGGAAGGGCAAAAAGATGGCGATGATGGAGAATGATAAGGCCCCGCGCTTCCCGGATGCCGAGTTGAAGGCCCGTGCCGCGTGGCACTATTATGTCGAGGGTCTGACGCAGGAGAGGATTTCGGAGATCCTCGGCATCGGCCGCATCAAGGTGCATCGCATTCTCTCCGCCGCGCGTGAGGAGGGCGTCGTCCAGTTCCGCATCCGCGACAGCGTCGTCGAATGCATGGTGCTGGAAGAGGCCCTGAAGCAGCGCTTCGGGCTCAGCCAGGCTATTGTGGTGCCGTCGGCCGCCGACCGAAGCAACGCGCCGCTGATGATCGGCCATGCCGCGGGCGCCTATCTGGCCGACAATGTGAATGCCGGCGATGTCATCGCACTGGGCTGGGGGCGGACGCTGAAATTCGCCATCAATGAATTGCCGCGGCGGCCGATCGCCAGGACCACGGTGGTCTCCATGCTGGGCGGCCTCACCCACGCCCAGCCGCTCAACCCGACCGAGAGCGCCTGGGAGTTCGCCGAAAAGATCGGTGCGGAGTGCTTTCTGCTGCCGGTGCCGGTCTATGCCGACAGGCCGGAGCAGCGCGAAGCTTTCATGAGCCAGCGCAGCGTTCAGGATGTCGTCTTCCGCGCGCGCCGGGCAAACATCGCCGTGCTCAGCGTCGGATCGTTTTCCAATGACAGTCCGATCGCCAATTACGGCTTCATCAAGCCCAGCGAACTCGAGGAGCTGCAGACGGCTGGTGCAGTTGGCGATATTTTATGCCATTTCATCGACGCCGAGGGCCGGCTCGTCGATCATGAGGTCAACCGCCGGGTCTGCGCCTATCCGCTGCAGGACCTGTCGGATATCCCGGCCATCATCCTGGTTTCGGGAGGGCAGGAAAAAATCGCGATCATGCGGGCGGCGCTCGCCAACACCAAAGTATCGGTTCTGATCACCGACGAGGATGCCGCCAAGGGCCTGCTCAACCGCTAAACCTTGCTTAGCGCCTCAAGGCGGGCATGGATGTCGCGCGTCGCCTGATAGAGGTCGCGGTAGATCGCCTTGCGCGCGCGGTAACCGGAGACCAGCTCGCCGACGGGGTCGACATGCCTGGTCGGCGGCACGGCCATCGCCTCGGCCGCCGTTTCGGGCGAGGCGAACCATCCGACGGCCGAAGCCGCCAGCATGGCGGCGCCAAGGGCTGCGGCTTCGTTGACCGGCGAGACGGAGAGCGGTCGCTCGAGCACGCTTGCCATGATCCGCATCAGCAGGGCGCAGTTGGTGCCGCCGCCGGCAGCTATCATCGCCGCCGGTTTGCCGCCGGCTTGAGTTTCCATTGCCTCGCTGGCGATCGCCTGCTCGAATGCGATGCCTTCCAGAACCGCTCGAAAAAGGTGCTTCGGCTCATGGTCCAACGACAGGCCGACAATGGCGCCGCGCGCCGCGCCGTCCCAATAGGGGCTCATGACGCCCGCCCAATACGGCATGACGAGCAGGCCCTCGCTGCCGGCGGCGACATCCACCGCCGCCTTCTCCAGCGCTGCGGCCGACGGCGAGCCGGTGGTGCGAACGATCCAGTCGACCAACTGCATGCCGGAGCGCAGCACGGTCTCCAGCATGAACCCCGAGCCGGTGGGCGAGACCAGCGTTCGAAACGCGTCCGACGTCGCCATCCCATGGGAATAACAGCCGCTGACGACGCCCGAACCGAGCGAAAGATAGCTTTTGCCTTCGCCATAGACGCCCATGCCGAGTCCCATCGCCTGGCCGTCGCCGGCGCCGGCGACAACAGGCGTGCCGGGCTTCAGGCCGGTCAGCCTGGCCACGCTTTCACTAAGCCTACCGCAGATCGCGCCGGGCGCGACCAGTTGCGGCAACTGGTCCGGCCGCAGTTCTGCGGCCTCGACGAGCTCCGGGTGCCAAGTGCCATTCTTGATGTCGAGCAGCCCGAGCGGATCCGCACTTGCCGTGCTGGTGACCAGACTTCCGGTCAGCCGGTGGACGAAGAAGCCGTGCACGTCGACGAGTGCGGCTGCGTCGTCGAGCGCTTGCGGCTGGTGTTCGGCAAGCCAGGCGATCGCATAGAGCGCGGGCGTCGGGTCCGGCGGCTTGCCGCTCCAGTCGCGGATCGCCTCGCGGCCAAGTTCAGCTGAAAGCCTGATGACTTGCGGACGGGCGCGCTCGTCCAGCCACAGGATCGCGGGAATAAGCGGCTTGCCGGCATGATCGATCAGCGTAAAGGTCTCGCGCTGGTGGGCGATGGAGATCGCCGCCACTCGCGAAGCGCCCACCGCCTCGGCGACCTGCTTCAATGCACCGAGCAGCGCGGTCCACCAATGTTCGGCATCCTGCTCGAAATGGCCGGGCTTGGGATTTGAAAGCGGATAGGCTTCGCGCGCCTGGAACAGTTCCTCGCCGTCGCGCGTGAAAGCGATCGCCTTCACGGCCGTCGTCGAGGCGTCGATCCCGATTACGACATCGTCCATCAGGCGGAAATCCAGCGGATCTAGGCGGCGTTCGTAACGAACCGTCCGTCCGACTGGTCGAGACGACGGCGGATCTGGGTTATCACCATCGAATCGTCGGGTACACAATTTTCATAGGTGAGGAAGTCGCCGGTCTTGATCGGCTTGACCACCTTGGCGCGCTCGGCGAGGCCGAGCGGCAGGGCGCCGCGGGCGCGTGCGTCTTCCCAGGTCATGGCGAAGCCGCGATAGTCGTTCTCGCCGATCATGCCGAGTGACTGGCCAAGACCAAGATCGCTCTTGGCAACCGCCACCGCCTCGGCGACCGGATGGTCGAGCGGCTCCATGTCGGCGCGCTTGTAGACCACGGCGCGCGCCGCCGACAGCGGCACTTCCAGGCTGGTCAGGTGATAGGGGCGGAAGATCGTGAAATAGGGGCCCTTGCCGACCTTGAGGTCGATCATACGCTCCAGCACGCGCGGATGCCGGGTCTCGATGATGCAGAACACGCCGGGCGCCACGCCCTTGCCGATCGAATAATCGACCACGCCCTTGCGATGCAGCACGCCGCCATCCTCGCGCGGGCAGAGCACGCTGGCGAGTTCCTCCAGCGTCGCGGTCGGGCCGTGCATGCCCGGCACATCGGGCACCAGGCCGGTAGCATTGGCGATCGCCACCATCTCGATCGCCGTCTTCGAACCGTCGACGAATTCGACCAGCATGCGCGCATTCATGTTGCGCTCGGCCGCCTCCTTCTCGTAGTCGGCCGGCATGGCGTCGATCTTCAGCGGATTGTTCTTGCCCTTGCCGGCGGCGATGATGTTGAAGCCGAGGCTCTTGGCAAAGCCGATGATCTCCAGCGTGCAGGCGGGCTCGTCGCCGGCGGCACCCGTATAGACGACGCCGGCCTTGCGCGCCTCTTCCTTAAGAAAGCGGCCGATGGTGATGTCGGCCTCGACGTTGAGCATGACGATGTGCTTGCCGTTCTTCATCACTTCGAGCGCAAACAGCGTGCCGATGTTGGGATTGCCTGTCGCGTCGATGATGACGTCGATGCGGCCTGCCGCCGCCAGCGCATGCAAATCTTCGGTCACCGCGATCTTGCCGGCCTCGATGGCGCGATCGATAGCCGCTGCATTGCCGGCTTGCACGATGTCCGAGCGGTCGTGGCCGGCGAGCAGTGCTGCGTCGATCGCCGCCTGCGGCCTGACCTCGGAAATGGCGCCGATCCGCATGCCCGGCATCAACGCCACCTGGACGACGATGTCGGTGCCCATCTGCCCGGCGCCGGCAAGCCCGATGGTGATCGGTCCCTGCTTTTCAGCGCGCTGCAAAAGTTCCGCTGCAAATTGCGGATGGGCCATGTCGCTTCCTCCAGTTCCTGACGCGCCGCAGCGTCGAAGTCATCATTTTGAACATTCCTATTTCCAAATGAAAAATATTTCAACCTGCAATTCGGCAGCCGTCTCCCCAAGATTCTGTGATTTCAACTTGTGCGCCCTTGGCATGCGGCTTGGCTGCGCAGCAAGCTAAGGAGCGGAGAGGAATGCGTGATCTTAGTCTAGAATGCAGACGGCGATGATCGAGACATCGCTTCTCGCAAGCGAGCGAGTGCGGCGAAAAACTGTTTCATGGCCGCTCAGCTGCCGCTGCGCCAATCGCTAACGACGGAGCCGCGCAACAGATAGCGCCAGCCGGCATGCTCGGCGCATGCCAGTATATCAGCTGCCGACCTCGAAGAAGGGCGCGCCAAGCAGGTCGGGAACAACGTCGATGCCGAGGCCCGGCCCGTCCGGAATGCCCATTCGGTTTCCTGAAACCGGCGGCTTGTTCGATGCGGTGCGCACCGTCACCCATTCGTGGAAGGCAATGGCGTGCAGCCGGCGCTCCTCCGGCGTCGACAGCGACAGATGCGCCATGGCTGATGTGTCGATCTCGGCGCCACCGGTGTCCTCGACGGTGATCATGAAACCAAGATCGACGGCAAGGTCACGGATCTGCCGCGTCTTGGTCACGCCGCCGAGCCGCGAGATTTTCAGCGTCAGCCCGTCGGCCGCGCCCTTGCGGTGGATGTCGAGCATGTCGTCCAGCGAGGCGACGGATTCGTCGAGCACCATCGGCTTGTCGAGCGAGCGGCGCACCGACATGCATTCGTCGATCGTGGTGCAGGGCTGCTCGAACGTGTAGTCGATGGCGCGCGTCGCGTCAGTGAACTGGCGCGCCTGATAGGGCGTCCAGCCGGCATTGGCGTCGCAGAAGATCACCGTGCCCTTCGGCACCGAAGCGGCGACTGCGGTGACGCGCTCGATATCGTCATGGACTTTGCCGCCGACCTTGACCTGCAGCCGGTGGAACCCGTCCTTGACGATGCGCCTGGCCAGTGCCGCCATGGCGTCGACCGTGCCATGGGTGACGACCTTGTAGAGCTCCGCCGTCTCGCTCTCGCGCCCGCCGAGCAGCGTCACCAACGGTATGTCGGCGGCGCGTGCCGCGAGATCCGAGCATCCCATGTCCAGCGCCGACTTGATGTAGGGGTGGCCCTTGAACACCGTGTCCATCTGCCTGCCGATACTGGCCAACGCGCGAGGATCGTGGCCGAGCAGATGCGGTGCAATTTCGATGACGCCGGCGCGAACGCCGGCCGCAAATGCCTGCGAGTAGAAATTGCCGAGCGGCGCCATCTCGCCCCAGCCGGTCAGCCCGCTGTCGGAGGTGATGGCGACGATCACCGCGTCGAACGCGTCGGCGACACGCCCTTTCGACATACGATAGGGCCCGTCCACGAAGGGCTGCACGACACGGTAGGCCTTGATGGTTTTGATCTGCAATTTCTCTGTCCGTTGTCTGTGATGTCGCGACGAAGCCGCCAATTGGCGGCTTCTGTCGACTCAGCTGCCGTCTGGTCGGTTGCGCGTCGGGCCAGCGCGATCGGCCTTGGCGCCCTTGGAGTCGCGCTGTTCGAGGCTGTGCGCATAGGCGAGCAGTTCTTCGAAATCGAGGTCGATATGCTCGCGGGCGTGGCGCTGGGCGGCGCGAATGTCGGCGCCCTTCAGCAGTTGCACATAGGTCTCGTGGATGTCTTCGGCAGGCACCGGCTCTTTGCGCGCCCGCTGGTGGAGGGCAAAATACATCTGCAGCCGGCTGGTCAGCCGCTGCCAGGTCTCGAGCAGAACCGAATTGTCGGCCCACTCATGGATCAGCCCATGCAGTTGCAGGGCCGTTTCGATCTGCCTTGTGGTGTCGCGGTCGCGCGTCGCCTGCTTTACCGCCTCGTGGCGCCGGTCGAGCTCGTCGAAGAAGCGCTGGTCGCGCAACGGCCAGGTCAATTCGATGGCGAACTCATCCAGCACCTTGTTAAGCGAATAGGCGTCGTCGATATCCTTGGCGGTTACGTCGATGACGAAAGTTCCGGCGTAGGGAATGCTGGTCAGGATGCCTTCCTGCACCAGTTCGCGCATCGCCTCGCGCAGCGGCGCGCGGCTCACCCGCATCTGGTCGGCAATCCTCAGTTCGTTGAGCTTCTGCCCGGGTTCCAGCTGGCCGGTCAGGATCGCGCGCCTGAGCAGCGCCACGATCTCAGCGCGCCTTGTCGTATCCGCGATCGGAGGGAAATCCAGCTTCCCCATTCGGCCACTCCAGAAGGAACAGGCGCAGACAAGCAGATTGTCGACAATCTAACAAGGGCTATTTGTGAACTCGCGATTCCAGGCAGAATGTCGGCGCCTTCGGCCTCAGGCGGCCCGGCCGTAGAAGCCGATGCGCTCCTCGTCGCTGAACATCACGCCTGACTTCTCGTAGTAGGAGAACACCGCGATCATGCGCTCGTATTCGCCTTCGACAGTGGTCACGCGATGCGCGGTGTTCTTGCCGCGGAAGACGTTCAGCGTGCCCGGCATCATGCGCAGTATCCTTGCCTCGGGGTCGCGTCCTTCGAGCAGCCTGGCGACGCCGTCGTAGTTGGGATTGTCGTCCGAGCGGAGATCGGTGCGGTATTCGAAATCGCCGCCGCGTTGCGCTGCCTGCAACAACAGGGTCGTGGTGAATTCCGAGCGATCGAAATGCCAGTTCAGCGCCTCGCCGGCGCGATGGGCCATCACATTGGTGCGCGCCAGCGGGTCCTGCATTACATGCAACCGCGTCTTTCCCATCGCCGCCGCCAGGAAGCGCAGCAGCGGCTCGTATTCGTAGATGGCGAGGACGAGGCTATCAGGAATTTGGTCGGCGCAGACCGTATGGCTGATGGTCTCGACCTTGCGCAGCGCGAGATGGTCGGGGGCGAGCTCCGGGATATCAGGCTTGAAGTAGATGTTGTGCATCCGCTTGTGCATGTGCGAGCGCGTCGCCATGACAGGCTGGATTTCCTGCACCGCCCGTTCGGCTACGCCGGGCCGCAAAAAACCTTCGAGATTGAACATGCCGTCGGCCTCCAGCGCCGCAATCGAGGTCTTCACGAGGCGCTTCCACTCGGCGCTGCCTTCACGGTCGAGCGGGTACCGGTCCAGATCGAGAATATCTTTCATCGTCTCATGCTCCAAGGTTTGGACACAGAAGACGGCAAAAAAATCTTTCTCTCAATGGCGAAAATTATTAGTCTTCCGCAGGAAAAACTTAGGGAAGACTCGATGGAACGGCTCCCCCCGCTGAACGCGATCAAGGCCTTCGGGGTCGCGGCGCGCACCGGCAGCTTCACCTTGGCCGCCACCGAACTCGGCGTCTCCTCGGCGGCGGTCAGCCAGCAGATCCGCAATCTCGAGACCTGGTTCGGCAAGCAGTTGTTCGTGCGCAGCGGCAACCGCATCGCGCTGACCGACGCCGGTCATGCGATCTATCCGCAGACGGCGCGCGCCCTGGGCGACATCGCGGCGATCGGGCGGCGCATGCTGGATGGCAGCCTAAAAACCCGTCTCGCCGTCAGCGTGCCGTTCTCGCTGGCCGAATTGTGGCTGGCGCCGAGGCTGGCCGTGCTTCTCGACGCTTTCCCGCAAATGGCGATCGACGTTAGGGTCGAAGACGATCCCGTCGACCTGGTGCGCCAGAGCATCGATCTTCGCATCAGCTATGGCGACTATCACTATCCCGGCCTGCGGCTCGTCCGTCTCGTCCATGACGATGTCCTGCCGGTCTGCGCGCCGGACTTTTGGCAGAGATACGGCGACGGTGCCTCCAGCCTGGCGGATGTGCACGAGAGCATGTTCATCCATACCAACTGGGGTCCGAACTATGCCTCGCATCCGACATGGGCGGACTGGTTTTCGGCGTCAGGCGGCAGCCGCTCGCCTGACCCGTCGCATGGGCGGCGCGTCGGACTGTCCAGCCTGGCGATCACCTCGGCCCGGCTGGGTCTCGGAATAGCCCTTGGCCAGAGGATCATGGCCCGCGCCGATCTGGAAGCGGGCCGGCTGATCGCGCTGTCGTCGGTCTCGGTCCGGCTCGGCCATCCCTATTGCGCCTTCATACCGCCGGCCAAGGCCGATCGCGCCGATGTCGCCGGCCTTGTCGAACTGCTCAGCAAAACGGCGCCCTCGGCATAGCCGGGGGCGCCGCTGGACCGGGCCTGATGGGGGGTATCAGGCCGCCGGTTTCTGTGGCAGCGGCGAGACAGGCATTCCCGGGCCGATCTTCTGCAGATTGCCTGTTATTACCTGGTCGCCTTCCGATACGCCGCTCGAGATCGCCACCAGATCGCCATTGGTCGGCCCGAGCGAAACGATGCGCTGGTCGACAGTGTTGTCCTTGCCGACGACGTAGAGGTACTTGCCGAGTTGGCTCGATCCCAACGCCGTCTGCGGAACCATTAGTGCATCGGGCTGTTGCTTGATGTGCAATCTCACACGAACATATTGGCCCGGCAGCAGCGTGAACTTGGCGTTGCCGATCGTCGCCCGTGCGGTGATGGTGCCGGTCGAACGATCGACCGTGTTGTCGATGAAGGTGAGCTGACCTTTGTGGCGCGGTTCCGTATCGCCGGGAAGCAGGACGTCGACATCGATGGGCCCCGCCGCGCGGGCTTCCTCGATCTGCACCAGATCCGTTTCACTCGGATTGAAGGTGACATAGATCGGATCGAGCTGCACCAGCGTGTTGAGCACTGTGCCGGCGACGCTGACCAGCGTTCCGACCGAGGCCTGGTTGCGGCCGACGCGCCCGGCGAACGGCGCCTTGATTTCCGAATAGCTCAGATTGAGCTCGGCGGTCCGCACAGCCGCCTGGTTCACGGCGAGCGAGGCCTGGGCCTCGCGCAAGCTGCTGGTGCGCTGGTCGAACGCATCCTTGGCGATGTATCCGCTCTTGGCCAGCTCGGTGCCGCGACCAAGGTTGGAACGCGCATAGTCGAGCGTTGCTTCGTCGCGCTGGACCTGAGCCTTCGCCTGGTCGAGGGCAGCCTGGAAATCCTCTGGAGCGATCTTGTAGAGAAGATCGCCCTTCTTGACATCGCTGCCGTCGGGCGCGACCTGCTCCTGCAGATAACCGGGCACGCGCGCCTGCAGCGTGATGCTGCGGATCGGCTCTGTGCGGGCCGCATAGTCGAGATAGATCGGGATCGTCTTCTTGACTACGCTAACCACCGGCACCGGCATGACAAACGCTGTGGGCTCGGGCGCCGCGGGTTCGGGCGTCGCTGCTCCTGCCGTACCGGCGTTGAGGCCGAAATTGCCCATGTCGAGCAAGTGAACGCTCGCCACCGAGATCGCTCCAACGGCAACGGCCACTCCCAATGCAATTTTCCATTTACGCATGATCAATTCTCCAATCCTATTCGGCCGCTTCGGCCAATCGCTCGAAAGCGGGTTCGGCAGTCGGTTCAGTCGGTTCGGCAACGGGTTCGCTCTTGCTGCCGCGCTCGCGCAGCTGCTCGATAACCGCATAGAAGACCGGCACGAACACCAGCGACAGGATCGTCGCTGCGACCATGCCGCCAAAGACGGTGGTGCCGATCGACTGGCGGCTCGCTGCACCAGCACCTGTGGAGAACATCAGCGGCAGCACACCGAGGATGAACGCGAAAGCGGTCATCAGGATGGGCCGCAGCCGCAGGCGCGCCGCTTCCATTGCGGCGTCGACGATGCTGAGGCCTTCCTCGCGCCGGCGCCGGGCAAACTCGACGATCAGAATGGCGTTCTTCGCCGCCAGCCCGATCAGCATGACGAAGCCGATCTGCGAATAGACGTCGATCTGCATGCCGCGCATCAACAGGGCGACAAACGCACCGAACAGGGCAAGCGGCACCGCGAGCAGGACCATGAAAGGCATGGCCCAGCTCTCATATTGCGCGGCGAGGATCAGGAAGACGAAGACCATGGCGAGACCGAAGACAATCGAGGCGATCGATCCGGCCTTGAGCTCCTGATAGGTGATCCCGGTCCATTCGTAGCCGAAATCCTTCGGCAGTGCCGTGGCGGCGGCACGTTCCATCGCGGCGACCGCCTGGCCTGAGGAGAAGCCGGGTGCGGCACCGCCGTTGATCAGGGCCGACGCATTGTTGTTGTAATGCGGGACGGTTTCCGGGCCGACGATAGGCACCAGCTTGCCGAGCGTGCTCAACGGCACCATGCCGCCGGAGGCATTGCGCACATAGAGCCGCGAAATGTCGGCGGCACCCGCACGCGCATCCTTGTCGGCCTGGATCGTCACCCGGAAGGTGCGGCCGAACAGGTTGAAGTCGTTCACATAGAGCGAGCCGAGATAGATCTGCAGCGTGTTGAACACGTCAGGCAGGCTGAGGCCGAGCAGCTTCGCCTTATTGCGGTCGAGGTCGTAGTTGAACTGCGGCGTCGAGGTCGAGAACGACGAGAACAATTGCTGCGGGTTAAGCTCGGGCTGTTTACGCGCTTCGGCCAGCACGGCTTGCGTCGCGTCGTTGAGCGCAGCGCTGCCGCGACCGGTCAGGTCCTCCACCTGGAACTCAAAACCGCCGGTCGTGCCGATGCCCGGAATCGAAGGCGGATCGAAGCTCAGCGCGAACGCTTCCGGAAGTTCCATGAGCTTCGAGCGCACGTCGGCAACGAGCTTCGAGGCGCTCTGGTCAGGGCCGCGTTCGTCCCATGGTTTCAGGATGGCGAATTCCACCGCCGAGTTCGACTGGGCGGCACTTGTGAGGAAGTTCAAGCCGCTGATCGAGCCGACGATGTCGACACCGGGCGTGTTCTGCAGGATATCGCGTGCCTTCCGCGCCACCGCGTCGGTGCGTTCCAGCGATGCCCCATCCGGCAACTGGATGACCACGAAGAAATAGCCCTGGTCCTCGACCGGAAGGAAGGTCGAGGGCAGGCGCTGCCAGACGAAATAGGTGGCGACAAGCCCGGCCGCGAATATGCCGAGCATGATCCAGCGTAGGCGGATGAGGAAGCGCACACCATGGGCATAGGCATGCGATATCAGGTCGAAGCCCGTGTTGAACCAGCGGAACAGCACGAACTGCGTTGCCGGGCGGTGGCGTAGAAAGGCGGCGCTGAGCGCCGGGGTGAGCGTCAGCGAGACGAAGGCGGAGATGCCGAAGGAGATGGCCACCGTCAGCGCAAACTGGTTGTAGAGCCGGCCGGAAACGCCGGGTATGAAGGCGACCGGCACGAACACGGCCATCAGCACGGCGGTCGTGGCGATGATCGGGCCGGTAACCTCGGCCATCGCCGCGCGCGTGGCAGCCAGCGGTTTGAGGCCGGCCTCCAACTGGCGCTCGACGTTCTCGACGACGACGATCGCGTCATCGACGACGAGGCCGATCGCCAGCACCATGCCGAGCAGGCTGAGCATGTTCAGCGAGAAGCCGAACATGTACATGACGACGAGCGTGGCCACCAGCGACACGGGAATCGCAATCGTCGGGATGATCGTGGTGCGCCAGCTCTGCAGGAAGATGAACACCACCGCGACAACCAGGACCAGCGCCTCGCCGAGCGTGACCAGCACGTCGTGCATCGATGCCGAAACGAAACGTGTCGTATCGTAGTGCATGGCGTAGCTGACGCCCTTGGGGAAACGGGCCGACAGTTCCTGCATCTTGTCCTTGACGCGCTGCTGCAGATCGAGCGCGTTCGAGCCCGGCATCTGGTAGACCGCGAGCACCACGGTCGGGTCCTCGCCGAAGAAAGCCGACGACGAATATTGCAGGGCGCCGAGTTCGATGCGCGCAACGTCGCGCAACCGCACCAGCGAACCGTTCGCGGCATCGGCGCGCACGATGATGTCGCCGAATTCCTTGGGATCGCTCAGTCGGCCGACGGCGTTGACCTGCATTTCGAAAGCGGTGCCGGCCGGCGCCGGTGATTGTCCGATCTTGCCGGCCGCGACTTGGACATTCTGCTCGGCGATGGCGTTTTGGACATCGACGGCGGTGATGCCGAGATTGGCGAGCTTGTCGGGATCGAGCCATACGCGCATCGAATAGCGCCGCTCGCCGAATATCTGCACGTCGCCGACGCCGGGCAGGCGCTTCAGCGGGTCGACCACTTGCAGGTAGGCAAGGTTGCTGAGCGCGACCGGATCGACGGAGCCGTCGGGCGAGGTGAGATTGACGATCAGGACGAAGTTCGGGTTCTGCTTCTTGATCGTCACGCCGCCTTGGTTGACGATGGCCGGCAGCGAGGACGCCGCCTGTGAGACGCGGTTCTGGACATCGACGGCGGCGGTGCTCAGGGGATAGCCGACCTCGAAGGTAACGGTGATCGTCGACGAGCCGTCATTGGAGCTCGACGACGACATATAGGTCATGCCTTGAACGCCGTTGATCTGCTGTTCAAGCGGCGTCGTGACGGTGTCGGCCACGACTTGCGCACTGGCGCCCGGGTAGTTGGCGCTGACCACGACCTGAGGCGGCGTGATGTCGGGAAACTGCGAGACAGGCAGCAGGAAATAGCAGATCGCCCCGGCGAGCACCATGATGATGGCGATCGACGATGCGAAGATCGGTCGGTGGATGAAGAAGTTTACCATGACACGTACGCCTCGCCCGATGCTCTCGCCTGGCCAAAGGCCTTGGCCACTCTGGACAGCCGTCGGCTGCGGCTTTGCCCCGGGTCTTCCAGGAAACGAGGCGTCGCCTTGCGGCTGCGGCCTTGCGTATCCGCAAGGGTACGCAGCATTGTCTCGAAAGAGCGCGGGTCGACACGGTCGGCCTTCATCAGCATCCGGATCATCGGATCCTTCACAACTTCGTCGATCGTCAAATCCTTGCGCTGCGACATCGTAGCGGCTCCTGGCTTGGCGATCTGCGGCGTACGCCGCAGATCGGGTGGTCTTCCTGTTCGCGGCCAAAGTCGCCTGGGGCGCAGTTTCATGCCTGGGCCGATTCGGCGGAGGCTATTCACAGGCGCCTGCGAGATTGACACGAGGCAATGGGGGTGTTACCAGTAAGTAACATCTAGAAGTTACAGACCGGTAACACCCTAGTCAAGAGGTGTACCGAGGGATTTTTCGGAAACCCCGGAAACCAAGGAGGTTTTGATGGAAGACGGTACTGCGGAACGCATCCGCCCCCGGGATCGCATCCTGGAGACGGCACGGGATATGTTCCACAAGCATGGCATCAAGGGCGTCGGCGTCGACGCGATCACTGAGGCCGCCGGTACCAACAAGATGACGCTCTACCGTCATTTCGAGTCCAAGGACGATCTGGTCATCGAGTGCCTGCGGGCGACCGCATGCAGCGCCAACGCGATGTGGCAAAAGTTCGAGGCCGAGCACCCGGGCGACAAGCTTGCGCAACTGCACGCCTGGGTTCGGATGGCAGCCGACTGCCTGATGATGGACGGCCGCGGTTGCGACATGGCGAACGCCGCCATCGAGTTGAGCGAGACCGACCATCCGGCCCGTCGGGTGATCAAAGAACTCAAGCAGGCCCAGCGCGACCGTCTGGTCGGCCTGTGTCGGGATGCCGGCATCGGCCAGGCAGAGCTTCTCGCCGATACGCTGTCGCTGCTGCTCGAGGGCGCCCGCGTCAGCATGCAAAGCGTCGGCGCCGAAGGCCCGAGCGCGCAGTTCGTCCGCATGGCGGAAGGCTTGATCACCTCGTTCAGGGCCAGATAGTCTCGCAAGCGGCGAAAGATCGGTGGCGTGTTCATTGCGAGCCGCGCCGCCGAATGCTCTTTTGTCCGTTCGGACGTGCCGTCATCGCGCTTCTCCTTTGCGGTCCGTCGCCGCACCATTCTGCTACCTGTTGCTTGTTGGTGAGGCAGGATAGGACCGACAACGAACTGGTGAGAGTGACAAGTGTGACGGGATTCCGACGGATCAGCTGATCGCGGCTGCAACATGCCCTACCGCTCGCACCTTTGCGGGCGAATGTGCTGTCGGCATCAACCCTGGTGACGGCCCCCGGCGCTCATCCGGAGCCGGAACAAAAAAAGCCCGCTGCCGGGAGGAGGTGGCAGCGGGCTTGATGTCGAATACGGCACGGGAGGAGGGTGCGCCGCACTCAGCGTCGGCATCGCATCTGGGAGGAGTAGATGGCCGACACGCAACATATATGGGTTGCTTAATGATTCGGCAACCACAAAAGTTGCATAGCTGGTGTGCAGATTTGCGGCGTCGTCTCAAAATTCGCGATGTCGGTCTGGAGCGCGGCGTCACTGCACCGGGACGTTTTCCTTGAAGATCAGGCGCGGTTCGATGAATTTCCGCGTCAGATAGGGCGCCGAGGAAGCAATCGAGCCGAGCAGGCGAATGACCGATTGCTCGGCGATCAGCCGTGCATTCTGGTCGATCACGACGTCGAGCAGATCGTCGACGAGATAGCCGCGTGTCGCCCTTGTCAAGTCGTGACAAATGAACACCGGCTTCCTTTGCGGCTTGGCTTCCAGCAGCGCTTTCGCCACGCCAGAACGTCCGGCGCCGACGCAATAGATGCCGAGCAGTTCCGGCTCGTTGTGCAGCGCCTTCATCGTCGCCGTGTAGCTGATATCAGGCTCGTCGTTGATCTCGACGGCGCTGGTCACGGTCAAATTGCGGAACTCCTCGCTGAGCACGGAGCGAAAGCCCATTTCGCGTTCTTCATGCCCCCGATAAGAGCGTGAGCCGACGATCATTGCCAGATGGCCCGTGCGCCCGCCCAGGAAACGTCCCATCAAAAGGGCTGCGGTGCGCCCGGCGACACGGTTGTCGATGCCGACATAGGCCGATCGCGGTGCACCCGGAACGTCTGACACCAGCGTGACCAGGCGGATGCCGGCCTCGACGATCTCGCGCAGGATGTTGCGCGTTCTCGGGTGATCGATCGCAATGACGCCGACGCCGTTTGCCTTGAGCGAGAGGTTTTCGACCGCCGCCTGCAACGCCTTCGGCGAGATGCCGGCGAGCTTGTGGATCCGGCAGGAGGCGACAAGCGGCAGGCGTGCCGCATAATCCTCGATATGATTTGCCAGATCCATCATGAAGGCATTGGAGCCGATCGGCAGGAAGAACTCGAGATGCGCCGGCCGCGAGGGCAACACGACCTGATCCACGACCGGCAAATAGCCAAGCTGCTTGGCCGCCTCCATCACGCGCTGCCGGTTGGCCGCGCTGGCGCCCGGCCGGTTGTTCAGCACCCGGTCGACCGTCGCGGTCGACAGCCCGCAGCTTCTGGCGATGTCCGCAACGGTGGCTTTCATTGTCGCAGTCATAGGAGCCGATGTGATCCTGTACCAGAGATTACGGCCAACCCGGCTTCCAACTGGCCACTCAGCCCTGCGATTGCTTCCCCTGGACGATGGCGTCGCGGATCTCCTCGTCGGACATGCCGGTGATAATCCGTTCGACCTCAGTGACGCTGGTGTTCTTCGGATCGATGTCATCGGCGACCACCTTGCCGCGGCGCATGACGACGATGCGGTCGACCACCTGGAAGACGTGATGGATATTGTGGGCGATGAAGATGCAGGAATGGCCCGAATCGCGGGCGCTGCGCACGAAGCTCAGCACACCTTGCGTCTCGGCGACGCCGAGATTGTTGGTCGGCTCGTCGAGGATGATGAGGTCGCTGTCGAAATGCATGGCGCGTGCGATCGCCACGGCCTGCCGCTCGCCGCCGGAGAGCGAGCCGATCGGTGTGGTCGGCGGGATGTTCTTCGAGATGCCGACCTGCTTGAGCAGATCGCGGGCGACCACGTTCATCGCCTCCTGGTCCATACGGTTGAGGAAACGCGGCGGCTTGATCGGCTCGCGCCCGAGGAACAGGTTGCGCGCGATCGACAATTGCGTGACCAGTGCGGAGTCCTGGTAGATCGTCTCGATGCCGTGGGCGATGGCGTCGCTGGTGCTGCGGAAGTCCACCTTCTTGCCGCGGATGAAGATGTCGCCGCTGGTCAGCGGGACCGCACCCGACAGCACCTTGATCAGCGTCGACTTGCCGGCGCCATTGTCGCCGAGCAGACCGACGATCTCCCTTTCATTGACATGGAAATTGGCGTCTACCAGCGCTTGCACACGCCCGTAGGACTTGCGGATGTTTTCCAT
The DNA here is from genome assembly GCF_055811755.1 of Mesorhizobium sp. WSM4840. Lineage (NCBI taxonomy): Bacteria > Pseudomonadati > Pseudomonadota > Alphaproteobacteria > Hyphomicrobiales > Phyllobacteriaceae > Mesorhizobium > Mesorhizobium sp. WSM4840. The sequence goes on along the minus strand of NZ_JBVVQD010000036.1, from coordinate 30,567 downwards.
GCGGACAAGCGGTTCGGCCATGGTTCAAGTCCCCGCCTGATGCCGGCGTTCCAGCCATGAGTGGAGCGCCATCATGCCGAGGATGATCGCGCCGATGAAGATGTTGTAGGCAAGGCCCGGCACGCCGATCAGCACGATTCCATTGCGCATCACGCGCAGGATCAGGATGCCGAGCACGGTTCCGATGATGGTGCCGCGTCCGCCGGTCAGCGCCGTGCCGCCGATCACCACCATGGCGATGACTTCGAGCTCGTAGCCGGTGCCGCTGTTCGGGTTGGCCGCCGAGGTGCGCAGCGAACTGATGACGCCGGCAAGCGAAGCCATGATCGACGACAGGATGAACAGGCCGATCTTGACGCCGCTGACATTGACGCCGCGCGCCCTTGCCGCATTGGGGTTGCCGCCGGCCGCCTGGATCCAGTTGCCGGTCCGGCTCTGTGTCAGCACGTAACCGAGTGCGATCGCGGCTGCGATGAACCAGAACAGCGACATGTAGATGCGGAACGGCCCGATGAAGAAATCACCGACCAGCGCCTCGGCGAGCCAGCTGCCTTCGGCGCTCCAGGTGCGTTGCGGAAATCCGCTGGTGACGAACAGAGCGGTGCCGCGCACCACCAGCAGCATGCCGAGCGTCACCAGGAAGGATGGAATCTTGAGTTGCGTCACGAACCAGCCATTGACCAGCCCGATGAAGGCGGCAACCAGGAAGGCCACGATAAAGCCGGCTTCCAGCGAGGTGAGCCCGCTGTTGAAGAGGGTCCACATCAAGACGGGCGAGAAACCGAACAGCGATCCGACCGAGAGGTCGAATTCGCCTGAAGTCATCAACAGCGTCATCGCCAGCGCGATCAGGCCGAGCTCGACCGTGAAGGCGAGTATGTTGCTGATGTTCTGCGGCGACAGGAAGTCGTGGTTGAACCCCCAGAACACCGCGAGCTCGACGACAAGCAGCACGAAGGGCCCGAATTCCGGCCTGGCGATCGAGCGTTGGATGATGGAACTGTTTTCCACGTTGGACCCGCGACATGGTTGGAACTGGCCAAACCCGGCGCCGCATGAGGCGGTTCGAGGCTCAGCGGGATGATGGGGATGATCGTGGCAGGCGTGCCGCGACCATCCCGATCGCGGTTTTATTTTCCGGACAGGATGTCGTCGTAGACCTGTGCGGTGTCCTTTTCGTAGAGTGCGCCGGTGATCACGTCGAAGCCGGGCGGAATGCCGCTGGCAGCCATGTTGGCGATCGAAAGCGCCACATAGCTGGTCGCCTGCGGATCCTGCCATTGTGCGGCATTGACGTAGCCGGTCAGCACCTCCTGGGTGGTGTCGAGCGAGTTGCCCCAGCCGACGACCGGGATTTCGCCCGGCTTTATGCCGGCCTGGTCGAACACCCGCTTGATCGAGCCGGTCACCAGGTCGCCGAGACCGATGATCGCCTTGACCTTGGCCCTGTTGGCGGTGAGATAGTCGACCATGCGGTTGATCGCTTCGGCCTGATCGAGCGTGGCTTCGGTGATTTCATAAGTGATACCGAGTGGCTCGAAGACGCTCTTGATACCTTCTTCTTCCTGGACGCCATAGGTGGCGCCCGGGATTTCGACCGGCATCCAGACGAAATCGCCCTTCTTCACCAGGCCCTTGTCGACCAGATACTGCGCCCAGTTCTTGCCGAAGGTGACGTTGTCGCCGCCAACATAGGCGTTGAAGTCCGCCTTCGGATCGGGCGTGTTGAAGTTGATGATCGGGATGTTTGCCGCCCGTGCTTCCTTAGCGAGCTCGATAAGGCTGCCCGGGTCGGGGCTGGTGGTGGTGATGCCGTCCGCCTTGGCGGCGATGGCGGCGCGAACAGCCTCCTGCTGGGACGACACGTCGTTATTGTGGAACGAGGTGTTGACGGTGTTGCCGGTGTCCGTCGCCCATTGCTTGGCGCCGGCGAGGAAGTAGGTCCAGACCGGATCGGCCGGGCCGCCATGCGAAATCCAGTAGAAGGTCTTGGCCTGTGCCGCCGCTGGGATGGCCAGCGCCACGATCAAGCCGAATACAAATAGTCGTAGCCTTGTCAGCATTTGATTTCCTCCCATTTTGAAAATTTCCTCCACCTCCGACGACGATCACGGCAAACCCTGATCGTATTTCTTGCCAGCGCCGATCTGGATGCATCAGAGCATCCGCTTTTTCGACATATGGCAAGCCTCCATTTGCCAGTGGTAGTTGGCGCGCGACAAGGCGCCATCAGCAGTCCCATCAGATTGCATCAGTTTTGCTGATATTTTCCAGGCAGGCGGATCCTCAATTCGAGCACCAGGCCGGGACATCTCTCCGCCGCCGTCGGGGCGGGAACCTAGATAAGATCTGCCCTGGCGAGGTCGCGCATCAGATGGCTGGCGCCGTAGGTCCAGTGGGGACAGTCGGGTGACAGCCGCACCCGGTTGATCAGCGCGCCGAATTTCTCCGATGAGATGGTGACGATGTCGCCGACCTTGTGCGTGAAGCCCTTGCCCTTTTCGCCGCGATCCTTCGACGGCACGAACATGGTGCCGAGATAGAGCGCCAGCCCGTCCGGATATTGGTGATGCGGACCCATGGCGGCCGCGACCAGCTCTTCCGGCGAGCGGCTGATCTCGGCCATCGAGCTGGCGCCCTCCAGCGAGAAACCGTCCTCGCCCTCGACCTTCAGGCGCACGACGGCCTGCTTCACGTCATCGATGGAAAAGTTATCGTCGAACAGCCGGATGAACGGGCCGAGCGCGGCCGAGGCATTGTTGTCCTTGGCCTTGCCGAGCAACAGCGCCGAGCGCCCTTCGACGTCGCGCAGATTGACGTCGTTGCCAAGCGTCGCGCCGACGATCTTGCCGCTGCCGGCAGCGATCATGGCGATTTCCGGCTCCGGATTGTTCCAGGTGGAAACCGGATGCAGGCCGACATCGGCGCCGAAGCCGACCGATGCCATCGGCTGGCATTTGGTGAAGATCTCGGCATCGGGGCCGATGCCCACTTCCAGATATTGCGACCAAGCGCCGCGCTGGATGAGCTTGGCCTTGATCTCCATCGCCTCCGGCGAGCCGGGCTTGAGCTTCGACAGATCGTGGCCGATCAGCCCGGCAATGTCGGTGCGAATGGCGTCCGCCTTCTCGGCGGAGCCACGCGCCTGCTCCTCGATGACCCGTTCGAGCAGGCTGACGACGAAGGTGACGCCCGACGCCTTGACCGCCTGCAGATCGACCGGAGAAAGCAGGTACGGTTTTTGCGAATCGCGCGCGGCCTGGAAACTGTTGGCGGCGATCGCATCAAGTGATCCGATCGGTTCGCCCCCGGCCGCGTGGACGTAGCCTGCTGGGTCTGGCATCTCGCAGACGTCGCGCACGGTTGGTGCCATGCTCGACGTGATGTCGAACACCGTGCCGTCGCGCACCGTGACCACCAGCGGATGGGGCGTATCGCTTGTCCGGGCGCGGCCGATGAAGAGGCCCTCGTTGGGTAGGAGAGTGGTGTTCGTCATGGCTGCGGTCCTCTGCTGTCTTGCTCTGCTGCGACGGTCATCGCTGCCGAACCAACGGTTCATAAAGAGCCTGGCTAGCGGCGGCGGCACTTTCAACAAATTCCCGCCAAAGGTCTATCCCGTTCCTCGCGGTCGAGCCCTGCGCTGCATTTCGCATCGGCGGACGCCATCCTCTTCAATCCGCTGATGCCGAGATCAAACGCCCTTTCAAAATCATGAAATCGTCACTAGGATTTTCATTTGACGAAGTACATTCAGGTGACCCTTGCCCCTACCGTTTTCCGATCCGATCTGGCAGAAGCCGCCGGCGGCCCCTGCGTTCCGGTCGCTTTTTCCCGGCGGCCAGCGTGCCGATGTCGTCATTGTTGGTGGCGGGATTCTCGGTCTGTCGACAGCCTTGCATGCAGCCCGGTTCGGTCTTGCCGTGCAGGTGCTGGAAGCCGGCGAAATCGGCCAAGGCGCATCGGGCCTGAATGGCGGTCAGGTCATCCCCGGCCTGAAATATGATCCGGAATGGTTGCTGGAGCTTTTTGGCCCCGAACGCGGCGAGATCCTCGTCAATTTTGCCGCCTCGACGGCGGACGCCGTCTTCGAATTGATCCGCGACGAGAAACTGGCGGTGCCGTTCGTCCGCAACGGCTGGATCCAGGCAGCGCACACCGAGACGGCGCTGAAGGCGGCGGCGAACAGGGCCCGGCAGTGGCGGGACCGTGGCGCCGATGTCCGGCTTCTGAGCCAGACCGAGATCACCGCGTTGACTGGCGCGCAGGGCTATCTCGGCGGCTGGCTCGACCGCCGCGCCGGCGTGATTGATCCGCTTGCCTATACGTCGGAACTGGCACGGATTGCCTCGGCCGCGGGCGTGAAGATCGCCGAACACCAGAAGGTGGTGCGCCTCGATAATAACGCCGGCCTTTGGCGCATCTCGACGGAGGACGGCGCCGAATTGCAGGCGAAGGCGGTCATTCTGGCGACGAACGCCTATACCGGCGACCTGCTCCCCGGTCTCGCCGAGACGATCGTTCCGCTGCACTCCTTCCAGATCGCGACAGCACCGCTGCCGCCCGATCTGGCGGCCGGGATTCTACCGGAAGGGCAAGCAGTATCGGATTCGCGCCGCATCCTCGTTTATTACCGCAAGAGTGCCGACGGGCGGCTGGTGCTCGGCGGGCGCGGCCCGATGGCGCTGCCGACCAGCGAAAGTGATTGGGCGCATCTCGAACGCGCGCTGCTCCGGCTCTATCCCGCGCTATCCGGCGTCGCCATCCAAAAGCGCTGGTTTGGCCGGGTGGCGATGACGCCGGATCACCTCCCGCATATCCACGAGCCCGAGCAGGGCCTGATGGCCGTGGTCGGCTGCCAGGGCCGTGGCGTCGGCCTGATGACCGCGCTTGGCGAGCGCATTGCCGGCTATCTGGCGAGCGGCGACGCCAGGCAATTGCCGTTCCCGGTCTCGCCGATCCGGCCGATCCCGTTGCATGCCTTTCGGCAGGTCGGCGTCGCCGCGACGATCGCCTGGTATCGTATGCTGGATGCATTCGAGCGCTGATTTTATGCCGATGCAGGAATCAGCTTGACAGTTTCATGATTCTGAAAAATTCTTGAGTGATTTCAAATTTCGATGGGCAACCCTGATGTCGACCATCGTTGCAAGGCAGCCGCTGCCGGAGTCCAGGTCCTCGACGGGTTTCCGGTTGGCCATGCTGCTGCCGGGCGGGCTGGTCACCTTCTTCCTGATCCTGTTTGCCCTCGGCCTCGTGGTTTTCCTCGCCCTTCGCGGCAATGACGGTTCGCTGCTGGGCGCCGGTTTCACTTTTGCGAATTTCATCACCGTGGCATCCGACCCGCTGTACTGGACGGTAACGCTGCGCTCGCTGGCCATTGCCGGCCTGGTGACGCTGGCCACGGTCGTCACCGCCTATCCCGTCGCCTACTACCTGGCCTTCCATGCCGGAAGGCGGCGCGGGCTGCTGCTGTTTCTGGTGACGCTGCCGTTCTGGACCAGCTATCTCTTGCGCGTCTTCGCTTGGAAGATCGTGCTTGCCTACAATGGCGTGCTGAACTCGGCGCTCATCGAAAGCGGCATCTGGTCCGAACCGACACTGGCGTTTCTCAACACGCCGGCCGCTGTCATCGTCACGCTGGCTCACGCCTATGCGCCGTTCGCCATCCTGCCCATCTATGTGGCGCTGGACACGATCCCGAAATCGCTGCTCGAAGCTGCTTCCGATCTCGGCGCCAGACCGTTCACCAGCTTCCGCCGCGTCGTGCTGCCGAACTCGATGCCGGGCGTGCTGGCGGCGGCTCTCGTCGTCTTCGTGCCGACGGTCGGCGACTATGTCACCCCCGCGCTGGTCGGCGGTCCTGCCAGCACCATGATCGGCTCGCTGATCCAGGCCCAGTTCGGCAAGGCAAATGACTGGCCGTTCGGCGCAGCACTCGCCGTTGCCGTCATGCTGGTCATCCTTGCCGTGGTGCTGGTCGTGCGTTCCGCCGACCGCAGATTTGGCAGCCGGACATGAGCGCGGCGCGGAAAGACGCTACGAAAGGTGGGAGTTGGCTCGGCGCCTACGTCCTTGTCTACCTGGTATTCCTGTATTTGCCGGTATTGCTGATCCCGCTGTTTTCCTTCAACGATTCGATCCAGGCGGCGTTTCCGCTGCAAGGCTTCACGTTTGAATGGTACAAGACGCTGTCCGGCAATTCGGCGCTGTCCGGCGCCCTTGCCAACAGCCTCGTCATCGGTGCAATTGCCGCCACCGGTGCCACGCTCTGCGGCATCACCGTGTCCTACATGGATCTCTTCGGCCGCTCGCCGCTTGCCGCCACGATCAGCGCCATCGCGCGGCTGCCGATCCTGATTCCCGGCGTCATCGTCGGCATCTCGCTGTTGATCCTGGTCAACCTCATTGGCTTCGGTCCATCGCGCACCGCCATCGTGCTCGGCCACATATTGGTGGCGCTGCCGACGACGGTGGTGATCATGAAAAGCCGCTTCGCCGCTATCCCCAAGACCATCCGTGAGGCGGCGCTCGATCTCGGCGCGTCCGACTGGACGACATTCAGGCGGGTCATGCTGCCGCTCAGCCTGCCCGCCATTGTATCAGCGTTCATGCTGGCCTTCCTGACCTCCTTCGACGAGTTCATCGTCGCCTTCTTCCTCGCCGGCACCGAGCCGACGCTGCCGCTTTACATCTGGAGCCAACTGCGATTCCCGAAATCGCTGCCGACCGTCATGGCGCTGGGCACGGCCATCCTGGCCGTGTCCTTCGTCATCGCGGCAATTGCCGAAATCCTGCGCCATCGCGGGCTTACCGCCGCCCAGCGGCCGCTGCCCGCCAACCTGTCCAAACCAGAAGAAACCGAAAGAGGAGAACTGCAATGGCATTCGACCTGAAATCGATTAATCGCAAGACAGTCCAAGCCGGATTGGCAGCCTTCGCGCTGGCGCTTTCGTCGACCGTCGCGCTTGCGGCCGACAAGCTGCAATATTTCACCTGGTCGGGCTACGAACTGCCCGACTTCAACAAGAGCTTCCTCGCCGCACACCCCGATGGCGTCGAGGCCTCGATGTTCGGCGACGACGATGACGCCTTCACCAAGGTCAAGGCCGGTTTCCGCCCGGATGTCGCGCATCCCTGCTACGACAAGGTGGCGCGCTGGAACAAGGAAGGCCTGCTGCAGCCGATCGATACCAAGCGCATCAAGAACTGGGATTCGATCTTTCCGGTCTTCAAGAACCTGCCCGACCTGCAGGCCGGCGACGGCAAGGTCTGGATGGTGCCGTGGGACTGGGGCAACACCTCGATCCTTTACCGCACCGATCTGGTGAAGAACCCGGAACCGAGTTGGAACCTGCTGTGGGACAAACAATATGCCGGGCGCATGGCGACGATCGACGCCGTCCACGATACGCCGGTGGTGGCGGCGCTTCTCGCCGGCGTCAATCCGTTCGACATGACGCCGGAACAGATGGAAAAGGTGGCTGAAAAACTGCGCGAGCAGCGCCCGCTGCTCTCCAACTACACCACCGACATGACCTCGGTCGAACAGGCGCTGGCGAGTGGCCAGTTGGTCGCCGCCATGACCTGGAACGCGTCGGCCACCTCGCTGAAGAAGCAGGGTGTACCCGTCGAGTTCATGAAGCCTAAGGAAGGCATGCTGACCTGGGCGTGCGGCTTCGTCATGCTCAAGGACGCCAAGAATGTCGACCTCGCCTATGATTTCATCAACAGCCGGCTGGAGACGGATTCGGGAAAATACCTGATTCAGGCCTATGGTTACGGCAGCTCAAACAGCTCGGCCTTCGCCGCGGTGCCGAAGGAGGAACTGGAAAAGCTGCAACTGCCGTCCGATCCGGAAGTGATGCTGAAGACCACCGTCTTCACCGGGCCGATGAAACAGAATGACGAACTCGCCAAGATGTTCGAGAAGGTCAAGGCAGGCGGCTGAACCTGCCTTCCCTTCTCCCACAATGAGGGGAGAAGGGAGAACCGCGAAGCGCCGCTCCAGGATACCGAAAACGAGGTCGGGAAACAGATGGACATACTGGACGAAACGGCTGAAAAGCCGAAGGACGACGCCGATGTGCGGGTCGGCCGGCGTGTGCGTGCGCTCAGGCTGGAACGCAATCTTTCGCTGGCCGAGCTTTCCGCCAAGGCCGGCGTTTCGATCGGGGCGCTCAGCCAGATCGAGCGCGGCCTGTCCTCGCTTCGCGTCAAGGTGATCTGGCCGCTCGCCGCCGCTCTCGACATTGAGCCCTCGGCGCTGATTGCTGACGGCAACGACGGCGTCAACGATCTCTATTGTGTACGCGCCAACAGTCGGCGCCAGATCCCGGTGAAGTCGGAAGGCATCGCCAAAGCGCTGCTGTCGCCGCCGGCCGCCACGCTCACCGGCATGCTGGTGACGGTGGAAGCCGGTGGTGGCACCCTCGAAGCCTACGCCCATCCCGGCCACGAATTCGGTTTCGTCCTGTCGGGCGAAGTCGAACTCGTGATCGATTCAACCACCTATGGGCTGAAGACCGGCGACAGCTTCGCCTTCAAGAGCACCTTGCTGCATGCTTTCCGCAATCCGGGCGCCGAGCGCTGCCAAATCCTCTGGGTCAACACGACCAAGCCGTCCGAGGTTCGCGATGGCGCCTGAACCTCTCGTCCGGCTGGATGCAGTGTCGAAGATCTTTCCTGGCGGCGGCGTCGGGCTGGACGCCGTCGATCTCGACATTGCCCGCGGCGAGTTCCTGACCTTGCTCGGCCCATCCGGCTGCGGCAAAACCACCAGCCTGCGGGTGATCGCAGGGTTCGAAAGCCCGTCGAGCGGACGGGTGCTGCTCGACGGCCGTGACGTTACTTCGCTGCGGCCGTTCGACCGTCCCGTCAACACCGTGTTCCAGGACTATGCGCTGTTTCCGCACATGGACGTCGCCGAAAACGTCGGCTTCGGCCTGTCGCTGCGCAAGCTTTCCGGGGCAGAACAGGCAAAGCGCGTCGGCGAAGCGCTCGACATGGTTGGCCTTGCCGAAAAGCTCGGCGCCCGCCTGTCCGAATTGTCGGGCGGCCAGCGCCAGCGCGTCGCGCTTGCCCGCGCGATTGTCTGCGAACCGCGTGTGCTGTTGCTCGACGAGCCGCTGTCGGCGCTCGATGCGCATCTGCGCGAACAGATGCAGGTCGAATTGAAGCGGCTGCAGTCGCGGCTCGGCACGACCTTCGTCATGGTCACGCACGACCAGACCGAGGCGCTGTCGATCTCCGACCGCATCGTCGTCATGAACAAGGGACGCATCGAGCAGATCGCGCCGCCGGCCACGCTCTACGACCGGCCCGCCACCAAATTCGTCGCCAGTTTCATCGGCACGATGAACCTGCTGCAGTCGCGCTTTGTCGGCCGTGACGGCGATCGGTTGCGTTTCGCCGCCGGCGCCTTGCCGCTCGAAGCCACATTGGAAACCGGCGAAGCGCCGGGAGAAGGCGCGGTGCGAACCATCGGTGTGCGTCCGGAGGATCTTCTGGCAGCGACCGAAGCTGCGACCGGCACCGCGCCGGTGCGGGTGAGCAGCATCGTCTTTCACGGCCGCACCTTGCGCCTGCACGCCGAATTGGGGCAGGGGATACGGGTGGTGATCGATGCGCCACGCCGGGCGGAAGGTTTTCAATTCAGCGTCGGCGATGTGGCGCATATCAGCCTGCGTCGCGGCGCTAACTGCCCTATGCTACCCGGCTAATCTGATCCCCGTCCTTTCCAGAAAACCGGAGCATCACCCATGAGCAATCACCTGAACTTCTTCATCGACGGCAAATGGGTCGCGCCCGTGGTGCCGGCAACGCTGGATGTGATCGACCCGTCAACCGAAGAGGCCTATACGAAAATCTCGGTCGGCTCGAAGGCCGATGTGGATCGCGCCGTGGCAGCGGCGAAGGCAGCCTTTCCGGCCTTCTCGCAGACCAGCAAGGCCGAGCGCCTGCAGCTGCTGAAGCGCATCCTCGAAGTCTACAACGAGCGCTACGAGGACATCGCGCAGGCCGTCAGCCAGGAAATGGGCGCGCCGATCACCTGGGCGCGCGAGGCGCAGGCCTGGGCGGGCAGGGCGCATATGGAAGCCACTATTCATGCGCTGGAGGATTACGAATTCAGCGAGAAGCGCGGCACCACCATGGTGGTCAAGGAGCCGATCGGCGTCTGCGCGCTGATCACGCCGTGGAACTGGCCGCTCAACCAGATTGTCTGCAAGGTGGCGCCGGCGATCGCCGCCGGCTGCACCGTCGTGCTGAAGCCTTCCGAGATCGCGCCGATCAGCGGCATCGTCTTTTCGGAAGTGATGGAAGCGGCCGGCACGCCGAAGGGGGTCTATAACATGGTCAACGGCACCGGTCCCGATGTCGGCCAGGTCATGGCCGGCCATCCGGATGTCGACATGGTTTCCTTCACCGGCTCGACCCGGGCCGGCATCATCGTCGCCAAGACGGCGGCCGAGACGGTCAAGCGCGTGGCGCAGGAACTCGGCGGCAAATCGCCCAACATCGTGCTTGCCGATGCCGACTTCGAGAAGGCCGTGCGCAAGGGCGTCAACGCCTGTTTCGGCAATAGCGGCCAGTCCTGCGATGCGCCGACGCGCATGCTGGTGCCGGCCGCCCGCCACGATGAGGCGCTGGTGATCGCCAAGAAGGCGGCAGAGGCGCACAAGGTCGGCGATCCGCGCTCGGAAGAGACCAAGCTCGGGCCGGTGGTCAGCAACATCCAGTTCGACAAGATCCAGCGGCTGATCGAGGCCGGCATCGCCGAGGGTGCTACGCTGGTCACCGGCGGTCCCGGCCGGCCGGAGCATCTTAATCGCGGTTATTACGTGCGACCGACCGTCTTCGGCCACGTCAAGCCGGGCATGACCATCGAGAAAGAGGAGATTTTTGGGCCGGTGCTTTCGGTCATCTCCTATGATGACGATGACGACGCGGTGAAGATCGCCAACGACACGGTCTATGGCCTCGCCGCCTATGTGCAGTCCGGCGATATCGATCACGCGCGAAAAATCGCCGGCCGCCTGCGCGCCGGGCAGGTCTCGATCAACTATCCGGAATGGGACACCTTCGCGCCGTTCGGCGGCTACAAGCAATCGGGCAACGGCCGCGAATATGCCGATTGGGCAATCCACGACTTCCTCGAGATCAAGGGCATCGTCGGCTACGGCGCGTAGGGCTTAACCCGAACAGCGCCGCGCATCCAAGAAGGACGCGCGGCGCTGTAGCGGGTCAATCCGAGCTATTCGGCGGCTTCGCGGACAGGGATCAGGCGCCGCTCGACCTGTTGGAGATGCAGCCGCATCGCCGCCGCCGCGCCGCCGAGGTCGCGCTCGGCGATCGCTTCGACGATCCGTTCATGGTCGGCGAAGCTGTGATGGTCTGCCGGAGGGCGGGCGCCCTCTGAACGGAGACGTCCCCACACCACGGTTCGGCGCACGGCGTTCAGGACATCGAACAGGCCGAGCAGCACATTGTTGCGGCTCGCCTGCGCAATCTGCCGGTGGAGCAGATTGTCGATGTTCTCATATTGCCGCCATGTGACGGCTTCCCGCGTCTGCACCAGCGATTGACGCATGCCTGCGATATCGGAAAGCGTGGCGTGCAGCGCCGCTTCGCGCGCAATCTCGGGTTCGATGATGAGGCGCGCGCGCATCACGTCGGCCGGATTTGTGCGTCCGGCGATTTCCGAAATGCCGATCGTCTCCTCGACCGGTCCACTGCCGACGAAGGTGCCCCTGCCGACGTGACGCCAGATGCGGCCGTCCTTCTCGAGCACTGCCAGCGCCTTGCGCAGATCGCCGCGCGATACGCCGAGGCTCTCGGACAGTTCCCGCTCGGCAGGCAGCCGTGTCTCGCCGGCATGGTCCATCTGGGCAAGATAAGCCTGAAGCTGAACCAGGGCGGCGTGGCCGCCATTACCGGGATCGTCCATCAATTTAACCAATCCGCGTATGATTTCTCTTTGTCGGTGTTAAAGCGATTAGCTCAAACCGTCAACTGCCGAGTTTTCTAGGCCCGCCAGTCCGACACGGTGCAGTTTCTCCTTGACCAATTCCCTCCGTAGTCTTAACCAATTAAGGAAATGGTTACAAAAAACGGGAGGAATGACAATGGCCAGCATGACCAGACGTACCATCCTTGCCACCGCTTTTGCCGCGGCCCTGGCATGGGCACTGCCCCTGTCGGCCGCAAATGCGGGCGATATGCGCATCGCATTCGGCGACCTTCCCGGGATCGAATCCATCCAGACGCTCGCCGCGATAGAGCGCGCCAAGGAACGCGGCGTGAATGTCGAGCTCATTGTTCTCAATGACGAGGATCTGGCAGCCCAGGCCATTGTCGGCGGCCAGGCCGATGTCGGCATCGGCGCGCCCTATACTTTGATCCAGAAAGTTGGCGTGCCGATCCGGATTTTCGCGCAGATATCGACGCTGCGCTTCTTTCCTGTCGTCAACAGCGAATTCTACAAGGAATGGAAGGATCTCGACGGGCAGGAAGTCGCCGTTCAGGCGCGCGGCTCCGGCACAGAGGCTGTCATGCTCCTGATGGCGAAAAACCACGGCATCAAGCTCGGCAACATCAGCTATGTCCCGGGTTCCGAGGTTCGCCGCAATGCACTGCTCCAGGGGACCATCAAGGCGTCGATCGTCGATGCCGCCAACCGGCGCGCGCTCGAGGCCGAAGCCCCCGGCAAGTTCATCGTTCTGCCGGTCGATGATCTCGGCGCCTCGGACGAAGCGCTTTTCGCGACCGCGGACTATCTGAAGAACAACGCCGCCGACGTCGACATCCTGGTCGAGGAACTGATGAAGACTGCGCGGGAAATAACCGCGAACCCGGCTGTCGCGGTCGAGCTCCGCAACAAGTACAAACTGCTGCCGGATCTCGGCGCGGAGGCGGATAGCGAAATCACCGAATACTACAAGGAAACCGCGGAAGCCGGCAGCCTTGCGCTGAATGGCGGCGGGGCGGATGCGGCCAAAGACGACTTTGCCTTCTTCAGCCTTGCCGGCCAGATCGAAGGCGACCCAGCGAGCCTCAAGGTCGAGGACTTCTGGGATGTCTCTGCGATCGACCGCGCCGTCGCCAAGCTCGGCAAGAAATAGGCGGCCTGCCGGATGGCCGTAAGCATCAGAACCGACGGCGAGCCTGCCGGCCTCGCTCCTCTTGCCAATCGCAGTGCGACGGGCGCATCGTGGGACCAACCGGTCCTGCTCAGGCTTGTGTCGATCGCCCTGTTCGCGGGAATCTGGGAGGTGGCCGGGCGCATTCCCGTCAGCTTCGCCTTTCCGACTTTTTCCGACACCATCGTCGCGTTTTTCGGGCTGCTCGCCGACGGCAGCTTGGCAACCGCATACCTCTCGACACTGCAGCCGCTGGTGCTCGGTGTTGTCCTGTCGGCGTTCCTGGGTGTCGGCCTCGGCACGATCTGTGGCCTGTGGCGCACCGGCGAATGGCTGGTGATCCCTGTGTTCATCGTGCTTCAGGCAGCGCCCGTCGCCGCCTTCATTCCGATGGTCACCTTCGTCTACGGAATAGGCATGACCGCCAAGACGCTCGCCGTCATGATCCTGGCGCTGCCGGTCATCGTGCTCAACACCTACAAGGCCGTGCGCAACGTCAACGAGTCGCTGCTGGTCATGTGCCGATCGTTCCTGGGCACACGCTGGCAGACCGTCGTCAAGATCATTCTTCCGGACGCCAGCCCGGTGATTTTTGCCGGCTTGCGCCTCGGCGTCGCTGCCGGGTTTGTCGGCGTGGTGCTCGCCGAGCTGCTGATCACCCCGACCGGCATCGGCGACCTTATCACCTTCCACCGCTCGCGCGCAGACTACGCCGAGATGTACGCAACAATTGCCTCGATCATTGCGCTTTCCACTCTCACGCTCGTCTTTCTGCAGTGGGTGGAGGTCCGTGTTTTCAGGCCCGAGAGTAGAGGTGCTTAAGATGGGTGCGACCGCATTGCGAAATGGACCGTCGCCGGTTCCCGCACCGATCGATTCAATCGTGGAAGTGAGGGGAATTTCCAAGACCTACGGCAATGTCGAGGCGCTGCGTGGCATCGACCTCGACTTTCCCAGGGGCAAGCTGACCAGCCTTCTCGGACCCAGCGGTTGCGGAAAGACGACGCTGTTGAAGATTATAGCGGGGCTGACACGGGCCGATGGCGGAACCGTCGCGATCAACGGCAAGCACGTCACGGCACCCGGCACCGAACGCGCTTTCGTGTTCCAGGATTTTGCGCTGATGCCTTGGGCGACCGTGATGCGCAACGTTGCCTTCGGACTGGAATTGCGCGGCACCAACAAGGCCGAACGCGAGGAGATCGCCCGCCGCTATATCGCCGAGGTGGGTCTCGCCGGCTTCGAGGACAAATATCCCCACGAGTTGTCGGGCGGCATGCGCCAGCGGGTCGGCCTGGCGCGGGCTTTGTCGGTCGATGCCGACGTCCTGCTGCTCGATGAACCGTTTTCGGCGGTCGACGAGCAGAACCGACGGAAGTTCCAGGAAGACCTGATCCGGCTGCGCACCAACCAGAACAAGACCTTCATCTTCGTCACGCACTCGATCGAGGAGGCGGTCTACATCTCCGATCGTATCGTGTTGCTGTCACCGAGACCCGGCCGGGTTTCGCAGATCATCGAACCGGAAATCGATCGCTCCGGTGACCCGGAGCGCATTCATCGCGACAGGCACTACCTCGATACCGTCGAGGAGATCTGGCAGGGGCTGAAGCAATATGTGGAATGACCGGCCATGACCTTGTTTGGCTACCGTGTACCAATGATGGCGTCCCTGCTTGTCTGGTGCGTCGTATGGGAAATCGTCGGACGGCTGGACCTCGTCTTTCTGCTGCCGCCGTTTAGCGACGTGCTGGTTGCAGCCGTCGATCTCGTGCAAACCCCGTCCTGGCAGAGCGCGACGGTTACAACCCTTCGCGCCTTCGCCATGGGCATGGCCCTGTCGATCGTTATCGGCGTGCCGTTGGGCGTCCTGATGGGACGCGTCAAGATCGCCGACGACCTGCTCGGCATGTGGGTCAACATCTTTTCAAGCGCACCGCTCTCGGCGATCGTCCCCGTGCTGATGATCCTGTTCGGCTTCGGCGAGAAGACGATCGTTGCGGCGGTGTTCCTGTTTGCGATCTGGATCATCGTTCTCGACACCCGCGCCGGGGTCCGCCACATCTCGCCGTCGCTGATCGAGATGGCGCGTTCCTATGGCGCCTCGCGCCCGGCACTCTACACCAAGATCATCCTCTGGGGGGCGCTTCCGGAAATCCTTGCCGGCATCCGCCTCGGCCTCATCCGCGGCGTCAAGGGCGTCGTCATCGGCCAGTTGCTCGTCGCCATCGTCGGCTACGGTGCGCTGTTCGAAACCTTCTCGCGAAATTTCCGCATGGCCGAATTCTGGGCCTTGACCATCATCCTTTTTGCCTTCGCCCTGCTGATCGCCGAACTGATCGAAAGGGCCGAAGCCAAAGTCGAATACTACGCAGGAGCAAGACAGTGAACATGCACGGCACGACCTCAAGCTATGTCATCGAACCGACCGCAGTCCCCAGCATTCAGGTGGCGGCAACCGACAAAATGTTTCCGGTGCACCGGGTCTATTGCGTCGGGCGGAACTATGCCGCGCATGCAGTCGAGATGGGACACGACCCCAACAAGGAGCCGCCGTTCTTCTTCCAGAAGAACCCGGATAACCTCGATACGACAGGGGAATTTCCGTATCCTCCGGCCTCCAACGATGTCCATCACGAGATCGAAATGGTCGTGGCGCTGAAAAGCGGCGGTACGGATATCCCGGTCGAAAAGGCTCTGGACTGCGTGTTCGGTTATGGCGTAGGTCTCGACATGACGCGGCGCGACCTGCAAGGTAAGGCGAAGGACATGGGCCGTCCATGGGAGGTCGGCAAGGCCTTCGAGGCATCGGCGCCATGCACGCCATTGGTTCCGGCAAGCTCGATCGGCCATCCAACCCAGGGAGCGATCTGGCTGGACGTCAATGGCCAGCGAAAACAGACCGGCGACCTCAACCAGATGATTTGGAAAGTTCCGGAAATGATCAGCTATCTCTCAGGTCTTTTCACGCTGATGCCGGGAGACATCATTCTTTCCGGCACGCCGGCGGGCGTCGGCGCGGTTGTTCGCGGTGATGTTCTTCGCGGTCATATCGATGGCGTCGGCGACCTCGAGGTTCGCGTTGTCTGAGGCGGCGTCGATCATTGAGCGGCTTGCCGCCGGCGCCGACGATGCGCCGGCGATTTCGGCGCCCGACAGGATCACGCTCAGCCATGGCGGACTGCGCCGCCTGATCTCCGAGACGGCGGCGCAACTGCATGCGCTGGGCCTCGGCCGTGGCGACCGGGTGGCCATCGTGCTGCCGAACGGGCCGGAGATGGCGACGGCCTTTGTCGCGGCGGCGGCGGCGGCGGCGTCGACGGCGCCACTCAATCCGGCCTACCGGGCCGACGAGCTCGATTTTTACCTGACGGACATCGGCGCCAAGGCAATCCTCGTCGCCGAGGACGAAAGCGGCCCGGCGGTCGCGGTTGCCGAGCGCCTGGGCATAGCTGTGCTCAGGCTCATAGCACTCCGTGACGCGCCAGCCGGAAGCTTTGGGATCGAGGGTGAACCGATCGGCCCGCCGGCTGCGCCCGAATTGGCTGAGGACGGCGACATCGCGCTGTTGCTGCACACGTCCGGCACCACGTCACGACCCAAGCTGGTGCCGCTCAGCCATGCCAATCTCGCCGCCTCGGCCGCCCATATCGGCGCGACGCTCGGCCTGACGGCCGGTGATCGCTGCCTCAACGTCATGCCGCTGTTCCACATTCATGGGCTGATCGCGGCGGTGTTGTCCTCGCTCGCGGCCGGCGGCAGCGTCTTCTGCACGCCGGGCTTCAACGCGCTGCGCTTCTTCCATTGGCTTAGCGAGGCGCGGCCGAGCTGGTACACGGCCGTGCCGACCATGCATCAGGCCATCCTGCCGCGGGCGGCGCGCAATGCCGATGCATTGGCCGCCGCGCCTCTTCGCTTCATCCGCTCGTCCTCGGCATCGCTCCCGCCGCAAGTGATGGCGGAGCTTGAGGCGACCTTCGGCTGTCCGGTGATCGAATCCTACGGCATGACCGAGGCCGCGCACCAGATGGCCTCGAACCGGTTGCCGCCGGGCCTGCGCAAGCCGGGCAGCGTCGGCGCCGCCGCCGGACCGGAAGTGGCGGTGATGGCGCTGGACGGGCAATTGCTGCAGCCCGGTGAGACCGGCGAGATCGTCATTCGCGGGCCCAATGTCACCGCCGGCTACGAGAACAATCTGGACGCCAATGCCACCGCCTTCGCGCATGGCTGGTTTCATACCGGCGACCAGGGCATGCTCGACGATGACGGTTATCTGCGCGTCACCGGCCGGCTCAAGGAGATCATCAACCGTGGCGGCGAGAAGATCTCGCCGCTCGAGGTCGACGACGTGCTGATGGATCATCCGGCGGTGGCCCAGGTCGTCACCTTCGCCACGCCACACGACAAGCTCGGCGAGGAGGTCGCGGCTGCGATCGTGCTGCGCGAGGGCATGGCCGCCACCGAAGGCGACATCCGCAGCTTTGCCGCGCTCCGGCTTGCCGACTTCAAGGTGCCGCGCATTGTCCTGATCCTGAACGAAATCCCGAAGGGCGCGACGGGCAAGCTGCAGCGCATCGGTCTCGCGACCAAACTCGGACTTGCGAAACCCGGGCTGGGATGATGCGGATCACCATTTTTGGCGCCGGCGCGATCGGCGGCTATCTCGCGGCCAAACTTGCCATGGCCGGCCGCGTCGATCTGTCGATCGTGGCGCGGGGCGCTCATCTCGAAGCGATCAGGACGGCCGGGCTTTGCCTGATCGAAGACGGTCATGAATCCGTCGCCTCTGTCAGGGCCGCCGCGCAGGCGCAAGAGCTAGGTGTCCAGGACTACGTCGTGCTGGCCCTCAAGGCCCATTCCGTCGCACCAGCGCTCGACCAGATCGCGCCGCTGCTGGGCGAGGGGACGGCTGTCGTCACCATGCAGAATGGCGTGCCGTGGTGGTACTTCCACAAGATCGGCGGTTCGCTCGAAGGCACGCGGTTGCAAGCGGTGGATAACAGTGGAGTGATCTGGGACCGGCTTGGGCCGGATCGCGTCATCGGCTCGGTCGTTTATCCCGCGGCCGAGGTGGATGCGCCCGGCCTGGTCCGCCATATCGAGGGAAAACGCTTCTCGCTTGGTGAGCCCTCGGGCGAGAAGAGTGAACGTGTCACGCGGCTTGCCGAGGAGATGGTTGCGGCGGGGCTGCAGGTGCCGGTTCGCGACGACATCCGAAGCGAAATCTGGGTGAAGCTGTGGGGCAATCTCTCCTTCAACCCGATATCCGCGCTGACCGGCAGCACGCTTGCGGCAATCGCTGCCGACGAGGCAACCCGCACGCTTGCCCGCGCCATGATGCTGGAGGCGCAGGCGATCGGCGAAAGCCTCGGCGTCCGTTTCCCGATATCGGTCGACCGTCGCATCAAGGGGGCCGGCGACGTCGGCGAGCACAAGACGTCGATGCTGCAGGATCTGGAACGCGGCCGGCCAATGGAGATCGACGCACTGGTAACGGCGGTCCAGGAGCTTGGCCGGCTGACCGGCCAGCCGACGCCCACCATCGACAGCGTTCTGGCGCTGGTGCGCCGCCTCGCCATCGAGCGCGGCTGCTATCTGATATGAGACACGAGCTATCAGGCGCTCGCCTTAAGGAGGTGGGTGGAACGCCCTTGTGAAGAAAGAAGCTTCACAGCCTCTTTGTCAAAGGAAACGAAGACTTCCCCGCCCAGCCAGCTACCATCATAGGCAATCACACCATCAGCAAAATCACCACCAGCATCAAGGACCGATAGACCAGCTTCAACTGCGGGCCGATTGACCACGACATTCTCCGTATTCAGCAGGGCACGGATCGCGGCGGAAATGTCCTCACAGGCAGTCTTATATTGGCGGGCCAAGACCCAAGTGAATTCACAGAGGGATTGTAAGCTTACAGCCACGATATCCGCGGTTGCCAGCAACTCGACAGCGGCACTCGCCTGCTTGGCATCGTCAGCCACATAGGCGCGCAGCAGAACATTCGTATCAGCCGTGATCTTCATTCTTTGCCGGCCCCGGCGGCCGCACCAGCCTCGGCAATTGCCTCATTGATTTCCTCAATAGTGAGAACTTGGCCATTCGTCTTCCCTTTCAGGAAGCCATGAAGGTCCCGAAACGATCCCTTCGGCTGCGATGCCTTTAGCTCTGCCCGGCCACCCGGTAGCAAATCCAGTTCGATTTTTTCTCCCGGCTTAATGCCGAGGTGTTGGAGCACATCTTTCCGAAAAGTGACCTGCCCCCGTGCCGTTACGGTCAGTGTCGTCATGGCAGAATCTCCTAATTGGTAACCTGAAATATAATGCAAAAGTGCATTACGTTCAAGCGCCGGCCTTCCCCGGCCATCAGGCGGCAGCCGATTCGGGCGGAACGCCTACATCTAAGCCCCTATAAAGAGCTCGGACGCTGGCATCTAAACGGCCACGACGATTTTTTGCCGGCTATGTAAGCGCAAAGCGAGGCCGCAGCCTCAAATCGTCCTGACATACGCCGCAAGCTGGTCGGCCACGGTTCCCCAGCCGTCGAAAAAGCCCATCTCCTCGTGGTTCTTTCGTGTCGCTTCATCCCGGTGTATGGCTGTCGCGGTGTAGCGCGTCGCCTTGCCTTCCGGCTGCAATGCTATGACCGCTGTGATGAATGGGTCCCCTGACGGCCGATAGCCGGGCAGCAACGCATCGGTCCACACCAGCCGCTCGTTCGGCACGATGTCGAGGTAGCAGCAGTGGCGGTCATTGACCTCCTTGCCATCAGGCGACTGCATGCGGGTCCTGAACAGCCCGCCAGGTCTGAGGTCGATCTCGCAATCAGTGACGATCCACGGCTTCGGTGTGAACCATTGCCGAACATGCTCGGGCGTCGTCCAGGCTATCCACAAAAGCTCGCGCGGCGCGTCGACGACGCGCTCGAGGACGAGGTCGAGTTTCGGGTCGGGTTTGAACAGCGGAGCCATGCTCATTTGTCTTTCTCCTTGAGTGCCATGATGTAGTCGTCGAACTGGTCGAGGCGGCGTTCCCACAGCGCGCGCTGCTCGACCAGCCAGTTTTCCGCAAGCTTCAGTGGCTCAGGCGCAAGCCGGTAGGTCCTGACACGGCCGGCTTTTTCGGACCGCACCAGCCCGCAGCCTTCCAAAACCCTGAGATGCTCGACGAAGGAGGGCAGGGCCATGTCGAATGGCTGGGCTAGCTCGCTGACCGAGGCCGGGCTTCTGTTCAGCCGCTCGACAACTCGGCGGCGCGTTGGATCGGCAAGCGCCCGGAAGATGCCGTCGATCGGCGGCTGGCTGGCGGAGTGCAGGCTTGTTGCCACGGTCATGTCGTCCTCGCGTCACTGCACATTGTTACTTAGGTAAAAACCTCAGTATTGGCAAGCGCAAAAATTCTGAGGATGCCTGCGGGGTCGCCGCTGGCAATGTCTGAAGGGTGGTTTACGGTGCGCCAGATTCGATGAGCGATTAGTCCGAGGGCCAAAAATTTGACGATCACGATGTACGGCGTCACCAATTGCGACACGATCAAGAAGGCGCGTGTCTGGCTGGAGAGCCATGATGTCGCCTATCGGTTCCACGATTACAGGGTCGAAGGACTGGAGGCGGATCGGCTCGACGGCTGGTTCGGCAAGGTCGGCTGGGAAATCCTGCTCAACAAGGCGAGCACGACATTTCGCGAACTGTCGGACACGGACAGGCTGAGCCTCGACGAGAACAAGGCCAAGGCGCTGATGCTGGCCAAGCCGACGATGATCAAGCGGCCGGTCCTCGATCTTGGTGATCGTATCCTCGTCGGCTTCAAGCCTGATGTCTATCAGCAGGCGGTGGGCGGGTTGAAGTAGCCGGACGGGATGCTTTCACGCTCCAGTTCGCCAGGCGAATTGGGTCGCGGGGAAGACCTTGGCCTGCCTGGCCGAGAGCGCGTCCCATGCTGCGCGGCAGCTGGGGTCCGGTTCGATCGTCTCGGCGATGCTGGTCATGGCATCCGCCGCCTCAGAAAAACTTTCGAACCATCCGACGCCGACCGCCGCGCTGATCGCTGCGCCGAGGGAGGAGGCTTCGGCATTGTGCCCCTTATGGATCGAGATCCCGGTTGCGTCCGCGATCATCTTTGTCCAAAGCTTGCTGTTGGCGCCGCCGCCGATCGCCACCATTTGCGCCGGCGAAAGACCATGGCTGCGCATCTCTTCGAGAGCCCGGGCGGTTTGCAGCGTCATCGCCTCGAGCCCTGCACGATAGAAGTGACCGAGCGTGTGCGAGGGGTGCATGCCGATGAAGCTCGCGCGTGCGCTCGGATCCCAATGCGGGTCCATGCAACCGACCAGGGTGGTGCCGGCGAGAAGTCCGTCGGAGCCGATCGGGACGGCCGCCGCTTCCCTTTCCAGGCGGTCGAAGATCGCCGGATCGGAGCGCCCGCCGGCAAAATTGTCGACGAACCAGTTGACGAAATAGACACCCGCCCGCTGCACTGCTTCGAGGAAATAGCCATCGCCTGTCGGCGAGGTCATGGTACGCCAGAAATCGCCGACCACCGGTTCCCGCGACCAGATTCCCGCTATGATCGCAGTTCCGAGATTGAGATAGACGACGCCGTCGCGCATGGCATTAACGCCGAGCCCGGCGCATTGCCCATCGCCGCCGGCGGCAATCACTGGCGTTCCTTCGGAGAGGCCCGTTGCTGCGGCGGCCGCGGCATCAACCGTCCCGACCCACGTGCCGGACCGCACCGCATTGGGAAGTTGCGACGGCTTGATGCCGAGATGATCGAGGACCGGCTGCGACCATGCCTTACGCGAGATGTCGAAGAGACCGAACGGATCGGCGCTCGTCCAGCTCGCACTTGGTGTTCCCGTCAGTTTCAGCGTCAGATAGCCGTGCACGTCGAGGATTTTCTTCGCATTGTCCAACCGTTCCGGCTCGTTCTCGCGCAGCCATTTCAGGCGGTAGACGACCGGCGTCACATCGATCGGTTTACCGGTGATCGCGTGCAGCCGCTCACGGCCGATCTCCGCCGCGAAACGGTCGACCAGCCCGGCGGCACGTTCGTCGAGCCAGAGGCTCGCGGGTCCGATCGGCTCGCCGGCGCCGTCGATGAGGGCAACGGTCTCGCGCTGGTTGGAGATCGCGATCCCGGCGATGCGTTTCGGGTCGACCGTGCCGACAAGCTGTCGCAGCGCTGCTGTTGCGGCCCGCCACCAGTCAGTGACCTCCTGCTCGACATAATCCGGCCTCGGCCTCATCAGATCGAGCGGCGCGCGGCCTTCCGCCACGGCTTGTCCGTCCCGGCTCCAGGCAATCGCCTTGCAGGATTGCGTGGAACTGTCGAGGCCGACGACAAGAGGTCCGTCGCTGCTGCCCATGATTTGTCCTCCCGAGACGATGGGTTCCACCGAGTGCTGGTTATTCCAAGAGAATGTTTGCGGTGGCCATGTCGGTGACAAAATGTGTCGCATATCCGCCGCCGAGCCCAGCCCTGATCGCCCCCATCTTGCGGGCGCCGCCGGCGGCGCAGATGCGGACGGGCACCGCTTTCAGTTCGTCGAGCGTGATGCCGACGGTGCGTCCGTCGAGCGGCGTTGCGAAAGGGGCTCCTTGAGCGTCGATGAACCGCCCGATGATAACGCCGAGAGCTCCCTGCTCGATCATGCCGGCAAGTGCGGCGGCATCCGATATCCCGGCTCGGGCATAGGTGCTCTCCGGCCCGATATCGCCGATCCCGAAGATGACTTTGCCGGCGGCACGGATCATGCGGAACTGGTTGACGAGCATCGGCTCCTGCATGAGTTGGTCGTGCAGGTCGTCGGTGGAGACGATCGCCGGGGCAAGCAGGTTTATGCAGCGGGCGCCGAGCCGGTTGGCCATCAGCGAGGTGCAGAATTCCGGCGAGAAATCGCTGGTGCCGATCGAGCTTCCCGAGAGCTGGACGACGGTGAGGTTCCGATCATGCCGTAGTCGTGGGATCGAGCGGGCGGCAGCGAGCACCGTTTTCCCCCAGGCAACGCCGATCGTGTCCCCCGGATCGACCATCGACGCCAGCAACCGTCCTGCCGCTTCGCCGATGCGGCGGTCGGCATCGTTGGGATCGAGGTCGGGGATAACCGCCGCGCCGCGAAGCCCGTATTTTTCCATGAGACGCCGCGAGGTCAAGGTGCGGGCAAAAGCGTCGTGGTCGACCTGCACGGCGACAAGTCCGCTTTCTCGCGCCTCCTGCAGATAGTGTACCACGCTCGCCCTGGAGACGTTCATGACCTTGGCCACATCGCTCTGGTTGAGCTGGTCGACATAGTAGAGCCAGGCAGCCCACGCCACCGCGCTGTCGAATTCGGGCGGCAGTGCCGAGAGCCCAGATGGTCGGACCACGTCGATGTCGGCGTTGGCATTCATGTCCCTTTTTCCGCAGGTTTGCGGAACGAAGTCAAGCGTCGCGGGGAAATGCTTGACAAAAGACAGCGATAGGTGACTATTGTTCGATGCGCAGCGCGCCTGCGTCTCGATTAGAGAGTTGCCCCACAAGAGGACGCCATGACCAATCCGGCAGCCGGATCCTGGACGACTTTAATCGACGACATTTTGGACGGGCGCTGGACCAACCCGGAGACCGGGATAAAGGCCGTCGTGCCATATGAGCGGATCGTCATCGAAGGAAGCCTCGAAGGGCGGGCGGCCGATCTCGTTTCTGAGCTCGACCTGGGTGAGCGGTTCACGGTCGTTGCGGATGCCGCGACCTATGATGCGCTTGGCGAACGCGTTGCGCGCGAACTGAAGACGCTTGGCCCCGTCGATGTCGTGATATTGGATCACCCGCATGCCGACATGGCCAACGTCGAAAGCCTGGCCGTCAAACTCGCGGATGCGGATGCCGTGATCGCGGTCGGTTCCGGCACGATCAACGATCTCTGCAAGTTCGTCACCGGAAGGAATGGACGGCGCTACTGCGTGTTCGGGACGGCCGGTTCGATGAACGGCTACACATCGACGACCGCATCCATCACACTTGAAAGCGGCCTGAAGGTATCGCTCCCTTCCCACGCGCCATCAGGCTTTTTCGTCGATCTTGGCGTCTCCGCTGCCGCCCCGACCTATCTGTCGGCGGCGGGGTTCGGTGACTGCCTTTGCCGCTCGGTCGCCCAGATCGACTGGTGGATGTCGCACCGTCTGCTTGGCACTGCCTACCATCAGGTTCCGTTTCTGATCCAGGAAAAGGATGAGGCGGCGCTTAACGAGCGTGCGGCAAAGCTTGCCGAACGCGACATCGAGGCCAATGGCTATCTCTACCGCGTGCTGACGCTCTGCGGCCTCGGCATTTCCTTCACCGGCGTCTCCAATCACGGTTCGATGGGCGAGCATCAGATATCGCACTACATCGACTGCTTCGCCGGCGAGCGTCACCCCGGTACGCTCCACGGCACCCAGGTAGGTGTCGCTTCACTCACCATGGCGCGATTGCAGCAAGCATTGCTTGCAAGCGACAAGCCGCCGGTGGTGATGGCGACGAGGATCGATCCTGACGACATGGTCCGCCGCATGGGGCCGGCTGTCGCCGCACAATGTCTCGACGAACTGAAGAAGAAGGCCTTCGACGAGAATGCCGCCGCCGCGTTCAACGAGCGGCTGCAGGAGGTCTGGCCGACACTCAGGCAGGAGCTCAAGCAATTCATGGTGCCTGTCGACGAGATGCAGCGCCTGCTGAAATCTACCGGCGGCCCGATTTCAGCCGCCGAACTGGGCACGCCGGCTGACCTTTATCGCGAAGCTGTCGTTCATTGCCGGGAGATGCGCAATCGCTTCTCGTTCCTCGACATTGCTGCGGATGCAGGAATGCTGGAGGATTTTGCGCGCGGGGAAGCCTGACCGGATGCGCGACCTCGCCGAATTCGCACCCGAAACTGCGTCGCGCATGCGCGGCGTCTTCTGCGATATCGACGACACGCTGACGACCGAGGGTCGTCTTCCGGCCGACGCCTACCGTGCGCTCGAACGCCTGCACCAGGCGGGCCTTGTCGTTGCTCCCATTACCGGGAGACCGGCAGGCTGGTGCGACATGATTGCCCGGTTCTGGCCGGTGACCGGCGTGGTCGGCGAAAATGGCGCCTTTTACTTCGCTTATGATCAGGCAACGCGAAAGATGATCCGGGTTTTCGCGGCGAGCGCCGAGGAACGCCGGGAAAACAGGCGCAGGCTCGCCGAACTGGAAAAGCGCATTGTCGAGGAAGTGCCGGGTTCGGCGGTATCCGCGGACCAGCGATATCGCGAAGCCGATCTGGCCATCGACTTTTGCGAGGATGTTCCGGCGCTGCCGCTGTCCGATGCCAGGCGCATCAAGCAGCTTTTCGAGCAGGCCGGCGCTGTCGCCAAGATTTCGTCGATCCATGTGAACGGCTGGTTTGGCCAATACGACAAGCTGTCGATGACGCGCCGCTTTGCGAGCGAGAGGCTGGGAACCGATCTCGATGCTGAAAGGCAGGCCTATGCATTCGTCGGAGACAGCCCGAACGACGCCCCGATGTTCGGGTTCTTTCCGAACTCGTTCGGGGTCGCGAATGTGGTGGATTTCCAGGGACAGATCGACGCCGAACCCGCTTACGTCGCCAGGTCGCGAGGTGGCCGCGGCTTCGTCGAGATTGCCGATGTGATCCTGGCAAACCGGAGGTCGGGGGTGGTCTGATCGGCCGGCGCGAAATATGCCGCCCGCAAAGACGCAAAGGATGTTCTGCAGGCGCAACAGAACCAGGGACGGAAGATTCGATGCCAGTCTGCTTTCAGATGAAAGCGAGCGCAACGCTCCAGGCAAAACCGCACAGCACCTTCGGCTGCCAGCGCGATGCCGGCCGGGGGATGTCACAGCGAGCTGCCCGTCTCCTGGTCGGTGATGAGGCCGGTGAAGAACCCTTTTTCCAGGAGCTTGGCCATGATGCCGACCTTGTTCTTTCCGCCGGAAACAAGGATGCGTTTGGGAATGTTCAGCGTGTCGAGAGGATAAACCCCGACAATGCGTTCGTTGACGGGATGGTCGACGAGTTCGGCGTTGCGGTCGAAGAAATAGCCGAGAAAGTTCCCTATCGGCTTCATTCTCAGGATGTCGTCGAATTCCTCGTCCGTCATGTAACCGACGCTCCGAAGCGTCGAGCTGGTTGTGCCGCCGACGCTCATCAGCGCAAGGTCGGCGTTCAGCGCCTTCTGGATAACCTCGCGCGCGCTCGGTTGCTGCAGGATCGTCTCGCGGCTTTCGCGGCTGTCGCAGATGATGGGTCCGGGGAGATAATAGGATTCGGCCTGCGTGCGCTGGGCAAAGACGGCGGCGGCGTCGTATTTGTCGATCGACGACCGGCGCGACAGAGAGCCGAGAAGCGGCACGACGGTCACGTTCCTGAGCGCCACCGGTTCGATGTTGGAGGCGAGCCATCTCATGGTTCGGCCCCATGCCATGGCGACCGTCATGTCGTCCCTGAGCAGCGTCTCGACGGTCTGCGCGGCATAGATGCCGATCACTTCGGAGAGCCCGAGCTCCGACCCGGTGTCATCAGGCGTGACGCTGCATATGTCGAGCCGGTACTTCCGCCTGAGCTGTTCTTCCATTTCGAGCGCCTGGGACGTCCCGGCGTTGATGCGGATCGAGACGATGCCGCGCTCCTTCGCCTCGGCCAGCAGCCTATGGATCTTGGTGCGGTTGATCTGCAGCCGCTCGGCGATGGCCTGCTGCGTTTCGCCCAGCACGAAATATTGATGGGCAACCCGAGCCAGCAGACCGATCGACGTCATGAGGGTTCTCCGATGCTGGTGGCGCACCCGTCTGAATGCCGCTGTCGCTGGCCAACAAGTGCTTGCCACGGACATGGTGAAGATATAGCATTTGAACAAATGCACAAGATATGAACATTTGTGCATCGCAAAACGAAGCGGTTCGGGAGGAACGCGTGCGGGTTGCCCAAGCCAGACGTTTCGTCATTTCGGACCACCCACTGCCCTGGCTGCTGCCGCTGGTGGCGATCCTGCTTGTCTTCACCGTCTACCCCCTGATCTACAACATCTGGCTGAGCTTCCACGAGTTCGTCCCGCGCAGGCGGGCGCTCGAATTCGTCGGAACGGAAAACTGGGTGCAGCTCTGGAACGACGCGCGGTTCTGGCAGTCGCTCGTCATCACCTTCACCTATTTCGCCATCGCCCTGGTCTTCGAACTGGTGCTCGGCATGGCGATCGCGCTGCTCCTCGACAGCGACGGCTTCGGTTTCGGATTCCTGCGCGGCGTCCTGACGATGACGCTCGTCATCCCGCCGGCCATCGTCGGCATGATGTATCTGCTGATGGAGGATCCGCAGTTCGGGGTGATCAGCTATCTCCTGCAGTCGATCGGGCTGCTCAATCCAAACAACCCCATCCTCGCCACGGCGTCGACCGCGCTTGCCGGCGTTCTCGTCGCGGAAATCTGGCAGTGGACGCCGTTCATGGTCCTCATCTTCCTTGCCGGTCTCAGGGCGCTGCCGCCGGAGCCTTACGAGGCCGCGATGATCGACGGCGCGTCGTCTTTCCAGATTTTCCGGCGCATCACCTTGCCGATGATGTCGAAGGTGATCGCGATCGCCGTCCTGGTCCGCGGCATCGATCTCTTCCGGGTCTTCGACTACGTCTTCGTCATGACCTCCGGCGGACCGGGAGCGTCGACCTATTCGCTTTCCCTCTATGCATGGCAGCAGACGTTCAGCTTCGTAAAATGGGGCTATGGAGCCACGCTCAGCCTCGTCACCCTGGTGATCATCCTCGTCATTGCCAACCTCTTCATCCGTATCGCGAAGGTGAGATGGTAGAATGAACGGCTCCTTCTCGACGCGCATGCTTCGAACCATCGCCGCCTGGGTCGTGGTCGCAATCTTCTTCTTTCCGATCTACTACTGGACGTCGGTGGCGTTCAAACACGGCAATGACATCTTCAACCGCCCGCCAAAACTGTTCGCCTTCACCCCGACCTTCGACAATTTCCAGAAGGTGTTCGGGATCTCGCTCGGCAGCGGCGGCATCACCGTGACGCCGGGCGGCGGCAATTTCTACATGGCGCCCCGCGTCTGGGATTCGATCGTGATCGCGACGCTGTCGACCGTGCTCGCCGTCGTCATCGCCACGCTTGCTGCCTATGCCCTGTCGCGCATGAACTTCCGCGGCCGGCACACTTTCGTCGGATGGGTGTTGTCGACGCGCATGATGCCGCCCGTCGCGGTCGCGGTTCCGATGTTCTTCATCTACAAGAATTTCGGGCTCATCGACACCTATACCGGCATGGTGCTGATCCACGCGCTGATGAACCTGCCGCTCGCCGTCCTCCTGATGAAGAGCTTCTTCGACGACATTCCCTCCGAGATCGACGAGAGCGCGATCGTCGATGGCGCCAGCCGCTTCATGATCTTCCGGCGGATCGTGCTGCCGATGGCCAAGGGCGGCATCGCCGCCACGGCGGTGCTCTGCTTCATCTTCAGCTGGACCGAATTCCTCTTTGCGCTGACCCTGACCACGACGTCGCTCAAGACCGTGCCTGTCGTCTCGTCGACCTTCGTCACCTCGATCGGCACCGCCTGGGGCAACATGGCCGCGCTTGGCGCCGCATCCATCATTCCCGCTTTCATCTTCATTCTGTTGGTTCAAAAGCACCTCGTGCGCGGTCTCACGATGGGGTCGTTGAAACAATAGATGGGAGGCTCGAATTCGCAGCCTTGTGAAAATCGCGAATTAAACCGGAGGAGTAGACAATGAAAGACAGCATCAGAAAGGCGCATCTTGCCTCTGTCACCGACCGCTTCGTTCGCGGACAGATGGACCGGCGCTCGTTTCTTCGCGCAGCAAGCATCCTCGGCCTCGGCGCCGGCGCGCTCGGCATGGGCTTTGGACGACGTCCGTTCTACGGCATCAGCCAGGCATCGGCTCAGGAACAGGAACTAAAGCCCAGCGCCGAAGTCACCAAGTGGCTCTCGGACGTCGGCAAGCCCTTTGCCGGAACGACCCTTCGTCTCGCCACCGAATCGACGCCGCCGTCGAATGCCATCGCCACGCAGCTCAAGCAGTATTTCGAGGAGGCGACCGGCATCAAGGTCGAGATCGAAGTGCTGCCGCTCGAGCAGGTGCTGCAGAAGCTGACGCTCGACGTTGCATCGAGCCTCGGCACTTACGACCTCTACTATATCGACCAGAGCTGGGCGGCGAGCTTCAGCCAGGACGTCTTCGATCCGCGCGAGCAGCTCAAGAACGCCGACCTGGCAATGCCGAACTACAACATCGACGATTTCCTGAAGCCGCTCGTCGACGGTATCGCCATGTACGAGGACCGCATGGTCGGCGTGCCCTACGACATCCCGATCTTCATCATGCAATACCGCAAGGACGTCTGGGACGAGCTCAAGCTGCCGCCTCCGGCCACGCTGGACGATTTGCTGAAGGCGTCTGCGGCGATCACCGACGCCAAGGGCCCGAACATGTACGGCACCAGCGGCCAGATGAAATCGGGCCATTACAGCCTCGAATGCGATTGGACGGCGTGGCTTTGGGGCCATGGCGGTTCGATTTTCGGCCCCGACGGCAAGTTCACCGGCAATGACGAAGCCGGCTTGGCCGCCATGGCCTACTGGGACAAGCTCAAGGCGACGATGCCGCCCGGGGTCGACGGCTGGACATGGGATGGCGAGGGCCAGTCGGTCGGCCAGGGCGTCGCCGCCTCGATGCTGTCCTGGGGCGAATTCTTCCCGTTCTTCGACGATCCCAAGGCCTCCAAGGTCTCCGGTCTGATGGAAGCGATGGTTCCGCCGAAACCTGCCGCCACGCTGCGCACCGTCGAGCAGACCGGATTCGGCGAAATTCCGGGCGTTGGTCACCAGGGCGGTTCTTCGCTCGCGGTGTCGAAATACTCGAAGAGCCCGGACGCCGCCTGGATTTTCATGCAGTGGGCGACCTCAGCCGATACCCAGGCGCTGATAACCGTTCTGGGCGGCGGTACGGGGCCAACGCGCACCAGCGTCTATGACGATCCGCGCGTGCTGGCCAATGCGCGTGTCGGCGCCGGCACGACCCGCCATTTGCCGGTCGTGCGCGACACCATCGCCAACTACATGGGATCCGAGCCCGACTTGCCGGCGTGGGCAGAACTCTCGAGCGACATGATCCCGGTTGCACTGGGCAAATACTTCGCCGGCCAGTCTGGCTCGGCCAAGGAGTCGCTCGACGCCCTGAAAACCCAGGTCGACGATCTCGTCGCCAAGGGCTGAATGTTCCCGGGGTGGGGGGGGGGGGGGGGGGGGGCGCGGGGGGGGGGGGGGCCCAGGCGGAAGAAAAGGAGGGGGGTGGGGGGGGGGGGGGGGGGGGGGGGGGGGGGGGGGTGTGGGGGGGGGGGGGGGGGGGGGGGGGGGGGGGGGGGGGGGGGGGGGGGGGGGGGGGGGGGGGGGGGGGGGGGGG